>JAYTUU010000001.1:0-40894 GCA_043744375.1 Rhodospirillales bacterium
TGCCAGCAAAGCCAACCAGAAGCACGGAACATCCAGCCATACTCACAAAACGATGCATACATGGATGAAGACGCCGAGCCTGTGAGAAATCCGGGCTAGCAGCGTTTCGCCAGTTCCGTTTTGCACGCGGCGGCGTCGGCGACGCAGCCGCCTTCCAGCCACCAGGCGCGGAGATCGCGCAGGAGGGTGCCCATGGCGGGGCCGGATGCGATGCCGGTGAGGTCGCGGCCTTGCAGGGGGAAGGTGGGGCGTGGGATGGCCGCGAGTCGTGCGCGCAGGGGGGCGCCGCGGCCGGCGAGCCAGCTTCGGGCGATCAGGATGTCCGGGCGTTCGTCGGCGAGGGCGCGACGGAGTGTGGCGTCGTCGGCGGTGTCGTCGGGCACTGTTCCTGTTTGCAGCGTGTGCAGGGTATCGTGTTCGGCGAGGGAGAGGCGCAGGCGGGCGGCGAGGGCGGGGGGGTCACCGGTGAGCAGGGCGGCGAGGCGGAGGATGGGGTCGGGTGGTGCGCCGCGGGCGCAGAGATCGGCCAGTCGGGTGATGTCGGTGCCTTCCGGCAGCACCGGGGGGAGCACGCCGAGTTCGGCCATCAGCGTGATCGCGTGGACTGGGTCGGGGGCGGCGAGGATGCGTTTCAGTTCGCTCCAGACGCGCTCCGCAGAGAGGCGGGCGAGGCCTGGCACGGCGGCGGCGATGGCGGCTGTTGCCGCCGGATCGGGGGCGCCGCGGCCGTAGCGGGCGTGGAAGCGGAAGAAGCGGAGGATGCGCAAATAGTCTTCGGCGATGCGGGCGGCGGGGTCGCCGACGAAGCGGACGCGGCCGGCGGCGAGGTCGGCGGCGCCGCCGAAATAGTCGAACAGGGTGCCGTCGGGGGTCATCGAGAGGGCGTTGATGGTGAAGTCGCGCCGTGCGGCGTCCGCGCGCCAGTCGTCGGTGAAGGCGACGACGGCGTGGCGGCCGTCGGTGAGAACGTCGCGGCGCAGGGTGGTGATTTCGAAGCCGCGATGGTGGGAGACGGCGGTGATGGTGCCGTGGACGAGGCCGGTGGGGACCGCTTTCAGGCCGGCGGCGCGGAGTTTGGCCATCACGGCGTCTGGCGGATCGGGGGTGGCGAGGTCGATGTCGGCGACGTCGCGGCCGGCGAGGTGATCGCGTACGGCGCCGCCGACGATGCGGGCGCCGGGCAGGGCCGCGAGCACGGCGGCGAGGGCGGGATCGGACAGGAAGCCGGCCTTTTTCACCGCTGGCGCTTGGGCACCGAGTGGCCGGGCACAAGTTCGCCATCGACGATGCGGGCGGGTTCGTAGATTTCGTCGGGCGGGATGGCGTTGGTGATGCCGAACCAGACGGTGGCGGCGGCCATTGCCAGCATCAGCGCGATGGTCGCCCAGACCACGGAGGCGGGCATGCGGGTGCCGAGGATGCGCCAAGCCGCGTAGAGGGCGAAGGGGACGAGGAAGAAGCCGATTTCGGCGAGCCTGAGCATCAGGCGCCGCGCAACCGTTCGGCGAGATGCACGAGGATGGCGGCGGTGGCGCCCCAGACGTAGTGGTCGGGGTGCGGCCAGACCCAGAATTCGCGCCATTGGCCGCGATAATGGGCGCGGCGGCGTTGCGGTGCCGTGGGGTCGAGCAGCACGGACATCGACAGGACGAAGACGCTTTCGACCTCGTGCGGGGAGGGGGTGAGGCGGAGGTCGCCGAGTTCCATGCCGGCGGGGAGCAGGCCGAGGACGGGGGTGATGCGGTAGCCGGTGCCGGTGACGTAGTCGCCGAGGCGGCCGGCCAGTTCGACATGGCCGGGGTCGAGCGCGATTTCCTCCTGGGCCTCGCGCAGGGCGGCGGCTTCGGGGCTGGCGTCGCCGGGGTCGATGCGGCCGCCGGGGAAGCTGACCTGGCCCGCGTGCTTGTTCAGATGGGCGGTGCGCTTGGTCAGCAGCACGCCGCGGCCCCGCCCTTGGCCGCCAGTTCCTTGCAGAAACGAGACCAGCACGGCGGCGGGGACCAGTGGGTGATCGGCGAGGGCGATGCCGTCATCGCTGCCGATCGGCGCGCCGAGGGCGGGCGGGTTGTCGACGATGACGGTGCCGGGGATGGGTGCGCGATAGGCGAGGGGGCCGGCGAGGCGGGCGCGGATTTCACTGGCGTCCACGCGTTATTCCGCCTCCTCGGCCGTGGGGAGGTCGCCGAGGGGGAAGAAGCAGCCCTGGCTCCAGACGCCGAGCACGTCGCGTCCGTCGATGACGCCGGGTTCGGCGAGGGCGACCAGTTCGTAGTAGACGGCGCGGCCGATGCGGGCCTCCACGGGCAGGGCGCCGGCGCCGGGGCGCAGCGCGATATAGGGGATCGGCTCGCAGGTGATCAGGTCATGGGCGACGCGGATGGGGTGGTCGGGGCCGGCGGTGACGAGTTGGTCAATATTGGTGCGGAAGGTCAGGATCTGGGTGGCGCCGAGCCCGGACCAGTCGAGTTCGACGGCGACGAAGGGGGCGTCTTCGACGACGATGCGGCCGCGTTCGGCGGGGGTTTCCAGGATGAAGCCGCCATCCTTGGTGCGCTTGAGGACGGAGGCGAACAGGCAGACCATGCCCTTGCGGTTGATCGGGCTGCCGCGATAGAGCCAACTGCCGTCGCGTCGGATGACGAACGGCAGATCGCCGCACTCGACTGGGATACGGTCGCCCGGGATACGGTCGCCCGGGATACGATCGACTGGGCTGCGGCGCGGTTTTGCGCATGGCAGCATGCCCGTCGCGTCATTTTTTTCCTGCATTTGATCGTTCACGCCGCACATTCCTCGGACGGGCTTTCGTCCTGTGCCCTGATATAGGTAGCATCCCCCACCCGGGGGAAGTGGCAGAGTGATGCCGCGGCCCCATTTGTATGCTGTCCGGCCATAAGGAACCGTCCGATGTCCGCAAGCGTTGCTCCGCTGACCCCTGCCGGGGGCGATATTCTCGCCGATGTCGAGCGTCTGGGCGCGCGGATCGCCTCCGTGCGCACGCAGATCGGCCGCGCCATCTATGGCCAGCAGGAGGTGGTGGACCAGGCGTTGATCACCATGCTGTCGGGTGGCCATGTGCTGGTGGTCGGCGTGCCCGGGCTGGGCAAGAGCCGGCTGGTGGAGACGCTGGCGACGGTGATGGGGCTGGCGAGCAAGCGGGTGCAGTTCACGCCCGACCTGATGCCGGCGGATATCATCGGCAGCGAGGTGCTGGACGAGGATGCCGAGGGGCGGCGCAGCTTCCGCTTCGTGCCTGGGCCGGTGTTCTGCCAGTTGCTGATGGCCGATGAGATCAATCGCGCCAGCCCGCGCACGCAGTCCGCGTTGTTGCAGGCGATGCAGGAGCGGCGGGTGGCGGTGGGGGGCGTCGAGCATCCGCTGCCGCGGCCGTTCCATGTGCTGGCGACGCAGAACCCGATCGAGCAGGAGGGCACGTATCCGTTGCCGGAGGCGCAGCTCGATCGGTTTCTGCTGGAGGTGCAGGTGACGTATCCCGATCTGGCGGCCGAGCGGGCGATGCTGATCGCGACGACGGGGGGGGCGGAGACGAAGCCGGTGCAGGCGCTGACATCGGAGGAGTTGCTGGCGGCGCAGGCGCTGATCCGCCGGGTGCCGGTGGGGGAGACGGTGCTCGACGCCATTCTCAAGCTGGTGCGGGGCGGGCGGCCGGAGACCAGTGAGGATGAGCAGGTGCGTCGCCACGTCGCGTGGGGGCCGGGGCCGCGCGCCGCACAGGCGTTGATGCTGGCGAGCCGGGCGCGGGCGCTGCTCGATGGGCGGCTGGCGCCGAGCGTGGAGGACGTGGTCGCGCTGGCGACGCCGGTGCTGCGGCATCGGATGGCGCTGAATTTCTCGGCGCGGGCGGATGGGGTGGCGTTGTCGGATATTATTTCCCGACTCGTGGACCGACTGGGATGAATTTTTCCGCCCCACGTCATCACGGCGCGCCGGTGGCGCGGCGCGCGGAGGCTTTGGGGGCACGGCTGCCGCCGTTGCTGGTGGCGGCCGAGCGGGTGGCGGCGACGGTGGCGCAGGGGGTGCATGGGCGGCGCCGGGTTGGGCAGGGGGATAGTTTCTGGCAGTTCCGGCCATTCCTGCAGGGCGACTCGGTGAACCGGATCGACTGGCGGCAATCGGCGCGCTCGGACCGAGCGTTCGTGCGGGAGACCGAGTGGGAGGCGGCGCAGACGGTGGCGCTGTGGCGCGATGGTGGCGACTCGATGCGCTGGCGGCGGTCGGCTGACGTGGAGAAGATCGAGCGGGCCGATCTGCTGCTGCTGGCGTTGGCGGCGCTGCTGTATCGCGGTGGCGAGCGGGTGCGGCTGATCGGCAGCGAGCAGCGGACGATCGCGGGGCTCGATCATCTCGCGGAGTTGCTGGCGCGGTTGCCGGCCGGGGAGGGATTGCCGCCAGAGACGAAGCTGCCGCGCCATGCGCAGGTGGTGCTGATCGGCGATTTCCTGTCGCCGCTGGAGGCGGTGCGGCGGGTCGTCGGGCAGATGGCGGCGGTGCCGGTGCGTGGGCATATCGTGCAGGTGCTCGATCCCGCCGAGGCGACGTTGCCGTATGAGGGGCGGGTGCGGTTTGAGGGGATGCGGCGGGAGCAGTCGGCGCTGATCGCGCGGGTCGAAGGGGTGCGGGAGGCCTATGCGGCGCGTCTGTCGGCGCAGCAGCAGGGGATTTCGACGATTTGCGCGGCGGCGGGGTGGAGTTTTTCCATTCATCGGACGGACCATCCGCCTGAGGCGGCTTTGCTGGCGCTGTACACGGCTTTGTCGCCGGAGCCGGGAAGGCGGTGATCCTGTTTGCCTCGCCCTGGGTGTTGTTTGCCCTCGCGGCGCTGCCGTTGCTGTGGTGGCTGCTGCGGGTGACGCCGCCTTCGCCACGCAAGGAAGTGTTTCCGGCGATCCGGCTGTTGTTTGGATTGGTGGCGAATGCGGAGACGCCGGCGCGGACGCCGTGGTGGTTGTTATTGCTGCGGATTGTCGCGGCGGCGCTGGTGATCGTCGGGCTGGCGCGTCCCGTGCTCGATGCCGGGGCGAGCCTGGCGGGGTCGGGGCCGGTTCTGCTGGTGATCGACGATGGCTGGGCGGCGGCGCGCGATTGGCCGCGACGGATGGCGGCGGCGGCGGCGGTGCTCGATCGGGCCGAACGGACGGGGCGGGATGTGACGCTGCTCGGCACCGCGCCGGGAGAGGCGGGGGGCGCCGTGCAGGTCCGCGCGGCGGTGCCGGCGGCGGAGGTTCGGCCGCGGCTCGATGCGCTCCGGCCGAAGCCGTGGGCGAGCGAGCGTGGGGCGGCGGTGGGCGCGCTGGGCAGTGGCGCGCATGGCGCCGTGGTGGTGATTTCCGACGGGCTGACGAACGGGCCGGGATGGGATAATTATGCGTCATCCCTATCATCCCGCGGGCCGGTGACCGAGTATCGGGCCGAGGATGTGCCGGCGCGGTTGCTGCTGCCGCCACGGGCTGAGGCGGATCGGTTGGTGGTGCGGATCGCGCAGCCGGGGCAGCCGCTTCCGGGGGAGGTGGCGGTGCTGGCGCTGTCGGCCGATGGGCGGACGCTGGCGCGTGTCAGGATCGCCATTCCCGCCGGCGCCGAGACGGCGGAGGCGGCGATGCCGTTGCCGCCGGAATTGCGCAATCGGTTGGCCAAACTCGTGCTGGAGGGGCCGCCGACGGTGGGGGGCGTGGTGCTGCTCGATGAGCGCTGGCGCCGCCGTCCGGTCGGGCTGCTGGCGGGGGATGCGGCGACGGCGGGGACGCCGCTGACCGGGCAGTTGTTCTACCTTCGCCGCGCCTTGGAACCGACGACGGAGTTGCGGGCGGGGTCGCTCGATGAGTTGTTGTCGCGCGAGGTGTCGGTCCTCGTGCTGGCCGATCGGGTGATTTCGGACGGGCCGGAGCGCGACCGGCTGGCGGCGTGGGTGGACAAGGGCGGGCTGCTGGTGCGCTTCGCGGGGACGCAGACGGCGGAGCATCCTGACACCCTGGTGCCGGTCAAGCTGTTGGCGGGGGATCGGCAGCTGGGCGGCGCGATGTCGTGGAGTCAGCCGGCGGGGCTGGCGGCGTTTGCGGCGAATTCGCCGTTCGCGGGGCTGGCGGTGCCGGAGGAAATTCGGGTGAACCGGCAGATGCTGGCGGAACCGGGCACGCATCTGGCGGCGGCGACCTGGGCGCGGCTGGTCGATGGCACGCCGCTGGTGACGCAGGCGAGCCGCGGGGCGGGGCGGGTGGTGCTGTTCCATGTGACCGCCAATGCCGATTGGTCGGACCTGCCGTTGTCCGGGCTGTTCGTCGATATGCTCCGGCGCCTAGTGGCGCTGGCGAACGGGGTGGATGGGGCGGAGGAGGGGACGGCGAAATTGGCGCCGGTGGAGATGCTCGACGGGTTCGGGCAGCCCATTCCGCCGCCGCCGGTGGCGATGGCGGTGACGGCGGTGGAACTGGCAGCGGCGGTCGCCGGGCCACGGACGCCGCCTGGGTTGTATGGGCCGGAAAGCGCGCGGCGGGTGCTCAATCTGGCCAACCGGATGCCGTTGCCGGAAGCGGCGCCGGCGATCCCTGGAGCATCGGTGGAGCCACTGGGCGGGACGGCGCCGGAGCGGGCGTTGGCGCCGTGGCTGCTGGCGGCGGCGTTGGCGCTGCTGGCGGTCGATCTGGTGATTTCGCTGGTGCTGCGCGGGTTGCTGCGGCCGGCACTGGCGGTGTTGGCGGTTCTCGCGTTGGTGCCACAGGCGCTCGCGCAGGCGCCGCAGTTGAGTGCGGAGGGGAATCCCGCGCTGGCGACGCGGCTGGGCTATGTCGTCACCGGGGATGGCGGCGTCGATGGCGTTTCGCGGGCCGGGCTGACCGGGCTCTCCGACTATGTGAACCGGCGGACCGCCGCGGCCTTGGCCGAGCCGTCGCCGGTGGTGCCGGGGGAGGACGATCTGAGCGTCTATCCGCTGCTCTACTGGGCGATCACGCCGGACGCGCCGACGCCGTCGGGGGCGGCGGTGGCGGCGCTGAACGTGTTCATGGCCAATGGCGGCATCATCCTGATGGATACGCGCAACGGCGGCAGCGGCGAAGGGTTTGCCGCCGGGGCGGAGGCGGCGCTGGAACGCGTCGGGCGCGGCCTCGCGGTGCCGCCGCTGGCGCCGCTGACGCCGGCCCATGTTCTCGCGCGGTCGTTCTACCTGCTGGCGGATTTTCCGGGGCGCTATACCGGTGACACCGTGTGGGTGCAGCGCGATCAGGATCGCAGCAACGACAGCGTCAGCCCGGTGATCATCGGTGGGCATGACTGGGCGTCGGCCTGGGCGGTCGATGGGCAGGGGCGCAATCCCTACGCAACCATCCCGGGTGGTACCCGGCAACGCGTGCTGGCGTATCGGTTCGGGGTGAACCTCGTGATGTATGCGCTGACCGGGAACTACAAAGGCGACCAGGTGCACGTGCCGGCGCTGCTGGAGCGGTTGGGACAATGAGACTCGAGCAGGCCATTGCCGCAATGCGGTTTGATCCGGTGTTGCCCTGGTGGTTGCTGGCGGGATTGGCTGGGTTGTGTCTGGTGGCGCTGGGGCTGGCCGTCTGGTCGCGAGCGCGCGGCGTGGTGTGGCGGTTTTTTGCCTTTGCGGTGTTGCTGTTGTGGCTGACCGGGCCGCGGCTGGTGGAGGAGACGCGGGAGACTTTGCCGGATATTGCGTTGCTGGTGGTGGATCAGTCCGCGTCGATGGCGGTGGGTGGTCGGGCGGCGATGGCGGTGGCGGCGCAGGCGCGGATCGAGGGGCTGGCGCGGGATTTACCGGATCTGGAATTGCGGACGCTGGTGGTGCCGGAGCAGGGGAGCGAGGGGACGCAGCTGTTCGGGGCGATTGACCGGGCGTTGGCGGATATTCCGCGGGCGCGGCTGGCGGGGGTGATCGCGTTGAGTGATGGGCAGGCGCATGATGTACCAATGGGAGTGGGACCGGTGGGAGTGGGGCCGTTTGGGGGGGCGCCGTTCCATCTGGTGGTGCCGGCGAAGGGCGAGGAGGTGGATCGGCGGGTGCGGATTGTCGAGGCGCCGGGCTTTGGGATTGTCGGCAAGCAGGTGACGATCCGCATGCGGGTGGAGGACCTCGGTTCGGCGCGCAACGGGCTGGTGATGTTCGGGGCGGCGAAGTTGACGATCCGGCGGGATGGCGAGGCGCCGCGGGTGGAGAGTGTGCCGATCGGGTTGGAGCATCAGATCGACTTGATGATCACGCGGGGCGGGCCGACGGTGATCGAGTTGGAGGTGGAGCCGCTGGAGGGGGAGGTTTCGCGGGCCAATAATCGCGCGGTGGTCGAGATCAACGGGGTGCGCGACCGGCTGCGGGTGTTGCTGGTGTCGGGCGAGCCGCATGCGGGGGAGCGGACGTGGCGGCGGCTGTTGAAGGCCGATCCGGCGGTGGATCTGGTGCATTTCACCATTCTCCGGCCGCCGGAGAAGGACGATATGACGCCGCTCAACGAGTTGGCGCTGATCGCGTTTCCGGTGCGCGAGTTGTTTCAGGTGAAGATCCGTGAGTTCGATCTGATCATTCTCGATCGGTTCCAGAATCGCGGGGTTTTGCCGCCGCAGTATCTGCGCAACATCGCCGATTACGTGCGCGGCGGTGGGGCGTTGCTGATGAGTGTGGGGCCGGAGTTCACGGGGGCGACGAGTTTGGCGATGACGCCGCTGGGGGCGGTTCTGCCGGCGCGGCCGGCGGCGTTCGCGCCGGTGGTGAACGGGGCGTATCGGCCGGGGGTGACGGCGGTGGGGGCGCGGCATCCGGTGACGGAGGGGCTGGCGGGGTGGAGACCGGCGGGGGTTGATGCTGAGGGATGGGGGCCGTGGTATCGGCGGATCGCGGCGGCGGAATTGCGTGGCGAGGTGCTGATGGATGCGCCCGATCCGACCGCGCCAGGCGGCAGGGCGCCGCTGCTGGTGCTCGATCATGTCGAGCAGGGGCGGGCGGCGTTGTTGCTGTCGGACCAGATATGGCTGTGGTCGCGCGGCCATGGCGGCGGCGGGCCGCAGGCTGAGTTGCTGCGGCGGATTGCGCATTGGGCGATGAAGGAGCCGGAGCTTGAGGAGACGGCGCTGACGGCGAAGGTGGAGAAGGGCGTGCTGACGGTGGAACGGCGCGGCCTGGAGGAGGTGTTGCCGGGGCAGGTGACGTTGATCGATCCGGACGGCAAGACGATGGCGTTGCCGCTGGTGCCTGGACGTCCCGGCCGGGCAACGGGGCGGTTGGCGGCGCCGTCGCCGGGGGTGTGGCAGGCGAGCGACGGGGCGTTGCGGGCATTCGCGGCGGCGGGGGCGGCCAATCCGCCGGAACTCGCGGATCTCAGGGCGACGGCGACCGTGCTGGCGGGGGTAGTTCGGGCCAGCGGGGGGAGTGTGCATTGGCTCGATCCGGCCGGTGCGCCTTCGTTGCGGCGGACGGAGCCGGGGCGGGAGGCGTCGGGCGGGAGCTGGATTGGATTGCAGCGGCGGCACGACCATATCGTGACGGGGATCGCGGCGACGCCGTTGTTGCCGCCGTGGCTGGCGCTGCCGTTGATCCTGGGGCTGGCGTTGCTGGCGTGGCGGCGCGAGGGGGCTTGAGGGTGAGGAGTTTGTGTTTTCGAGAATGATCCGCGTGACGCCTGGTCGTCCGGTATTCGGCATTATGTGCCGTTGGTTGGGTTCGTCGGGCTGTGTCTGCTGGCCGGGGCGGTCGGCGGCGGCATAACGGCGGCGGAAATTCCGGGCTGGTATGCGACGCTGGTGGCGCCGCCGGGACGGCCGCCGAACTGGGTGTTCGCGCCCGTTTGGACAACGCTCTACGTGATGATGGGCACGGCGGCGTGGCTGGTGTGGCGGGAGCCGGGGTCGCGACAAGTGCCAGCGCTGCGGCTGTGGGGGTGGCAGTTGTTGTGCAACGCGCTGTGGACGCCGGTGTTTTTCGGGCTACACAGTCCGGCGTTGGCGTTGGCTGTGATCGCGGTGCTGTTGGTGCTGATCGGGCTGACGATCCGGGCGTTTGCGCGGACGCATCGGCTTGCGGCCGGGCTGCTGGTGCCCTACGCGGTGTGGTCGTGCTATGCTGCCTATCTGAATGCCGGGTTTGTCTGGATGAATTCGTAACCGGCGGGCCCGTTGATCCCTGGAGATGCCGATATGACGAACATTCTCTCATTCCGTGTTGCGGTGTGCGTCGCGGTTCTGGCCGGTGTGGTGCTGCCAGGGTTGGCGGTGGCGCAGTTGCCGGGCGGGACGGCAACGCCGATGAGTCCGGGGCAGGCGAAGCCGCTGGTGGCGCCGAAGCCGGAGATCCAGCCGGCGGCGTTGCCGGGTGCGCGGTCGGCGCCTGGGGCGCGGGATCGGATGATGACGCGGCCGGCGGGGCTGGGGCCGAACGAGGCGCTGTTCGATGCGGTGAACCGCGGCGACATCGGTTCGGCGCGCGAGGCGCTGAGCCGAGGGGCGAGCACCGAGGTGCGCAACGTGCTGGGGCTGACTCCGGTGGAGCTTTCGGTCGATCTCGGGCGCAACGACATCACATTCCTGCTGCTGTCGATGCGTGGGAGTTCGGGGCGGGGCAGTTCGGGGCGCGGTGAACCGGCGCCAGTGGCCAAGCCGGCGGCTGCGTCCGCGCCGCGGGTGGTGGTGGCGCTACCGCCGGCGCGGGTGGCGGCGGCGGTGCCGGTTCGGCAGGTTCTCAGCAGCGATCCCGGGGTTCCCGCACCGCAGGCCGGGTTTCTTGGGTTCGGCCGGACTCCGTAGTGCCTAGGGGCGTGTTTCGAGCGCCGCGTTGAGTTCGGCGCCGATGAGAACGGCGTAGAACGAGACCCAGAACCACAGCATGACGGTGGCGATGGCGCCGAGCGGGCCGTAGGTGGCGTCGAAATGGGCGATGGTCTCGGCGTAGATCGAGAACAGTGTGGAGGCGGTGAGCCAGAGCAGGGTGGCGGCGATGGTGCCGGGCATGATGGGTCGGGCGCGAGCGGGGTCGTGTGACGGCCCAAAGCGGTAGAGCACGGCGATGGCGCCGGTGACGTAGAGCATCATCACGCCGAGCGAGGCGGCGAAGAGAAGGGTGGCGATGTCCTGCGGCAGGCCCATGAAGGCGGCGATGGCGGGCAGGGCAACGAGCAGCGCGAGGGCGAGGATGGCGCCGAAAATGGCCGCCGCGGTGAGCAGCAGGGCGACGCCCTGGAAGCGCCAGAGGTTGCGGCGCTCGGGCTGGTCATAGGCGAGGCTTAGCGCCTTGATTGCCGATTTGGTGGAGGCGGAGGCGCCCCAGAACGTCACCAGGGCACCGACGAGGAGGGCGACGCTGAGGGCGTCGCGCGGCTTGGCGGTGAGGCTCATGATCAGGCGTTCGATGAGGGAGAAGGCATCCTCGGGCAGCAGGGGTTCGAGCAGGCGGAGTTGTGGCTCGATGCTGTGCGGGTTGAAGGCGAGGCCGAACAGCGAGATCAGCATGCTGGCGGCGGGAAAGAGGGACAGGGTGGCGTAGAAGGCGCAGCCGGCGGCGGCGAGTCCGATGCGGTGGGTCTCGATGCGGGCGGCGAGCGCGTGCAGCAGCCGCATCGTGGCGCGGAAGGTCTCGGCAGGTGGCGGCATGGCTGGCATGTTCTCCTTGTTTATTCGCACAAAAAAATGTGATTTTTCAGATAGTTGATGCGAGTGGCTGGGGTGGTGGACCAGCTATTTCGCGGCAGTGCAAAAAATCACTTGCGCCGGGGGGGTGGGGGTCCTATTTGGCCCCTCACGCAGCAACGCACGTGCCTCTGCCCTCCGGGGTTACGCAACGACGTCAAGCGTTCTGGCAATCGTCTGGTCGCTGGTTCGTTCGACCGTTTCGCAATCATCGCTCGTCGCCGTTCACAGGCGAGCGCTTTATCGGGGGAGACACGTGCGATGACACCCAAAATCGCTCAGTACCTTGTTGATCGTCAGCCGGCCACGCCATGCTTGGTGGTCGATCTTGATCGCGTGGAAGCGAATTTCCGCAAGATCGGCGCGGCGTTGCCGCTGGCGCGCATCTATTATGCGATGAAAGCCAATCCGGCGCGCCCGATTCTGGAGCGGCTTGTCGGGCTCGGCAGCTTTTTCGACGCCGCGAGCTTCGAGGAAGTGTCCGCCTGCATGGCGGCCGGGGCGGCTGCGGACGCGATCAGCTATGGCAACACGGTGAAGAAGAGCGCCGATATCCGCCGCGCCTACGCCGCGGGGGTGACGATGTTTGCCTTCGACTCGGCGGAGGAACTGGAGAAGCTCGCGCAGCACGCGCCGGGCAGCCGGGTCTATTGCCGCATTCTCGTCGGCAACGAGGGCGCCGATTGGCCGCTGTCCCGCAAGTTCGGCACGACGGTGGGCATGGCGCGCGACCTGATGGTGCGCGCGGCCGGGATGGGGCTCGACCCGTATGGGTTGTCGTTCCATGTCGGCAGCCAGCAGACGTCGACGGCGTCGTACGAGGCGGCGATCGGCAAGGTGGGCATGCTGTTCACCGATCTGCGCGACTCCGGGCTGAATATCCGCATGGTCAATCTCGGCGGCGGGTTTCCGGTGCGGTATCGCGACGAGGTGCCGGGGATCGATGCGTTCGCGGACGCCATCATGGGCGCCATGACGGCGGCGTTCGGCAATGCGCTGCCGGAGATGGTGATCGAGCCAGGCCGCTCCGTGGTTGGCAGTGCCGGATTGGTGCGGGCCGAGGTGGTGCTGGTCAGCCGGCGGGATCCGGAAGAGGCGGTGCGCTGGGTGTATCTCGATATCGGGCGTTTCGGCGGGCTGGCGGAGACCGAGGGCGAGGCGATCAAGTATCAGATCACCACGCCGCATGACGGCACCGAAACCGGGCCAGTGGTCGTCGCGGGGCCGACCTGCGACGGGGCGGATACGCTGTATGAGCGCAGCAACTACCGCATGCCGCTGACGCTGAAATCGGGCGATCTGGTCGAGCTGCTCTCGACCGGGGCGTATGTGACGACCTATGCGAGCCAGGGCTTCAACGGCTTCGCGCCGTTGGCCGAGCACTACATCTGAGACGGCGGCGTGGCCCAGGTTGATACCGACCTGGGCCACGCCTCGCGCGATCGTTGCTGCGTGGGTGGGGCGGGCAGGGGAAGGCAATCAAGGCTCCGCCGGCAAAGGGCCGAGGGCCCTTTGATCCCCATTTTTGCCGGTGGGGCTGGCGAAGCCGAGCGGTCGGCGCGACAGCATGGAGTTCCTGCCAGTTACGGTTTTCGATTGCCTGCGGCGCAAGCAAGGATGCAGTTATCATCTGAAGGCCGTCGATCCAGCTGCGAGGAGTCATGGGTTCAAAGGGCCCCCGGCCCTTTGCCGGCGGAGCCTTGATTGCCTGAGCACTTGACCCGAACGCTTGGCCGGTGTGTCTGTCGGCCGGATTGCAGATGGGATCGGGAACGATGGACGGAATGAAAATGGCGCCGGGGATGGGTCGGGCGCGGTCGGCGGGGGCTTTGGCGGGGATCAAGGTGGTTGATCTGACGCGGGTTCTTGGTGGGCCGTACTGCACGATGGTGCTGTCCGATCATGGAGCCGAGGTGATCAAGATCGAGCCGCCGCAGGGCGACGAGGTGCGGGATTGGGGGCCTCCGTTCCTGGGCGATGATGCGAGTTATTTCATCGGCGTGAACCGCAACAAGCGTTCCATCGGGCTTGATCTGGGTAAGCCCGAGGGCAAGGCGGTGTTGTTGCGATTGCTTGAGGGCGCCGATGTGCTGGTGGAAAATTTCAAGCCTGGATCGATGGAGAAATGGGGGCTGGGGTATGAGAAGGATCTGGCGCCGCGCTTTCCGGCGCTGATCCATTGCCGGGTGTCCGGCTTCGGTGGCGAGGGGCCGCTGGGCGGGTTGCCGGGGTACGATGCGATTTTGCAGGCGATGACGGGGTTGATGAGCATCAACGGGGACCCGACGACGGGGCCGATGCGCATGGGCACGCCGATTGTGGATATCGGGACGGGGCTTTATTCTGTTATTGCAATTTTGATGGCGTTGTATGAGCGCACGCGATCGGGACTTGGACAGTATTGCGACATGACGTTGCATGATTGCGGGATGGCGCTGTTGCATCCGCAGGCGGCGAATTTCTTCTTGAACGGGAAGCGGCCCATGCCGATGGGCAATCCGCATCCGAACCTGGCGCCGTATGAGAAATATCCGACCAGGACGGGCGAGATTTTCGTGGCGTGCGGCAATAACGGGCAGTGGAAAAAGCTGTGCGAGGTGCTGGGCAAGCCAGGGTTGGGGGTTGATCCGCGGTTCGTGAACAATGCGGATCGGCTGGTCAATCGGGCCGAGATGATTGCCGAGCTTGGGGTGTTGCTGGCGGACACCGACGGGCATGCGCTGTGTTTGAGCCTGTTGCGGCAGGGGTTGCCGGCGGGGCCGGTGCTGGCGATCGACGAGTCGATGGCGGCGGCGCATACGGCGGCGCGGGAGATGGTGACGGAGCTTGACGGGTATCGCGGGTTGGGCACGCCGATCAAGCTCTCGCGGACGCCGGGGGGAACGCGGCGGAAGCCGCCTCGCTATGGCGAGCATGGCGATGAGGTGTTGGGCGAGCATGGCTATTCGGCCGCCGACATCGCGACGTTGAAGTCGGGTGGGGTGCTTTATACGAGCCGGCGGAAAGCCTGAGGGTTAGCCGATCGACTTGACGATTTCGCGCAAGGCCTGTTCGGGGAAGGCCTTGAGCGAGGTTGTGCGGGCGTTGCCGAGTTTCTGGATCATCAGGGTGAAGCGCAGGGCGACGGCGTCGTCGGGGGCGTCGTAGACTCCGACGAGGTCGTATTCGCCCATGGTCATGTGCAGGGTGTGGAACTGGCCGCCCATGTCGGCGAGCAGGCGTTTGGATTGGTCGATGCGTTTGGGGAGTTCGCCGATGTTGCGGACGCCCTGGTCGGTCCATTTGGCGAGCATGACGTAGCTTGGCATTGCAGGCCTCCGGTGGTGGGCGCCCTGGCGCGGGCCAGGGCGCCGTTGCGGGTTACAGGTGCTTGGCGAAAAAGGCGAGGGTGCGGGCCTGGGCGATGCGGTCGTCCGGCGCGCTGAAGCTGGCGCGTTCGTCGCAGCCGAAGCCGTGCTGGGCGCCGAGGTAGACGTGGATGGCGGCGCCGGGCTGGGCGGCGCGGATGGCTTCGACGTCGCTCATCGGAATGCCCGTGTCTTTCTCGCCGAAGTGGAGCTGGACGGGGCAGTTCGGCACTTCGGTTTTGCTGCCGGCGATGCCGCCGCCGTACCAGCCGGAGGCGGCGCTGAATTTCTTCGAGCGTGTCGCGCCCCACCAGGCGACGGTGCCGCCGAAGCAGTAACCGACGATGCCGATCTTGCGGTTGCCGAGCGCGGCGGCGGCGGCTTCGATGTCGGCGATGACGCCGCCGTCCGGGACCTTGCCGCGCAGGTCGCGACCGCGGGCGATGTCGTCGGGGGTGTAGCCGAGTTCGATGTTGCGTTCGGCGCGGTCGAAGAGGGCGGGGGCGATGACGGCGTAGCCGGCGGCGGCGAAGGCGGCGCAGAGGTTGCGCATGTGGTTGTTGACGCCGAAAATCTCCTGCACGACGACGAGGCCGGCTTTGGCATCAGCGGGACCGTCCTGCCAGGCGGAGAGGGTGTGGCCGTCGGCGGCGGTGAGGGTGATGGCGTTGGCCATGGTGCGTTTCCTTATATATGGGCACGGGTGTTGGGAAGGATGGCGGAATGGGCGAGATCGTCAACCTCAGGCTGGTGAAGAAGCGGGCGGCGCGGGTGGTGGCGGCGGCGGCGGCGGCGGAAAACCGGGTGCGGCATGGGCGGACGGGGGCGGCGAAGGCGGCGGATCGGCTGGAGCGGTCGCGGGCGGAGGCGGTGGTGGAGGGGGCGCGGCTGGAGGGCGGAAAGGGCGAGGAGACGGAGTGATGTGTCGGAGTTTTTTACAGGTTGGTGGCAGGGGCGGGGCGATATCGGGTTGTGTTGCAAAGGGTTGCAAGGGGTGGATGGAGTCTCGGGCGCGTAAGGCATGCCGGCATGGTCAGGTCAGGTGTAGGACGGAGGGTATGGAGGGTGGTGAGTCAAGAAACTTTACACTTGCTGGGGTCGGGAGCGGCCATTGAAGGATAATCAGTTGAAAGCAATGGGGAAATTTCTGTGGCACGCCCCTTGCTTAGCAGATGCCAGAAGCTGATTGCGGGTGCGCCTCGTGCTCTGCCGGATCAGAAGGTTTTTGAGTTTAGCTGAAGGGAGACAGGCGATGCGCCTTTTGTCCAAGTCCGTCGCGGCGGCAGTTCTGATGGCGGGATTGGGTATGCTGGCCGCGCCGGCCGCGCATGCCATTCCGCAGACGGTGACGTATAACCTCGCGTTCAGTGCTGGCCAGGCGCCGAGCATGACGGCGACCGACTACTCGTTCCAGACCGATTTCACGCTGTGGAACGCGGCGCTGTTCCCGATTGGCTCCTCGCTGACTGGGGTGTTTATCTCGGTCACCGGCAATGCGGGCGGCGCGGTGAACTTCTTCGACTCCACGTGCCCGGGCAGTTGTAGCGGTGGTGGCACGCTGCGCGGCACGCCGTTTCTCAACCCGACCAGCGCGGGTGTCGGCATCAGCGTCGCAACGCTGGATGCAGGCGTGATCGTCGCCATTCCGACCAAGACCTTGGTCGGCAACGTCACCATTCCGGCGGGTTCGGTGGCGAACGGATTGGGTTCGTTCAATCTTAGTCTCGTTGGCTCGACTGCGACGACCGCGTACAACGTGCCCGGTGGCAGCATCGCTCTTTACACGGGTGTGGGCATCGCTTCGACGCTCGGTGGCGCCTGCCCGTTTGCGAACAGCGCCTGTTCGTTCGTGGTTACGAACTCGACCGGCAACGTCGGCAGCCTGCCGGCGATTTCGGCGGATGAGAGCGGGTTCATCAAGTACACCTATGATGACGGTACGACGAGCACGCCGGAGCCGGCTTCGATGGCCCTGCTCGGCGTCGGCCTTGTCGGCCTCGGCATGATCCGCCGCCGCCGCGCCAGCCGCTAAGCTTCGCTGACCACTCGAAGGAGGGCGCGCCCTGCGGGGCGCGCCCTTTTTTTGTGCATGAATCCGCCTTTCAGCGCGTGGTGACGCCAATTCATGATTGATCACGCTTCGGCCATGCCGCAGGATGATCGTAAGGATTGGATCGATGGGGTGGCGGGGAATGGGAAATCTGCTTGCTCTGTTCAGCGGCAAGGACAGCGGTGGCCTCGTACGCCTGTGGTCGTCCGACGGCACGCCGAGTGGGACCATTGAACTGGCGGTCAGCGGCGCCAGCGCCCTTGGGTTCAATCCGCAGGATCTGGTAACGCTGAATGGCAAGGTGCTGTTCGGCGGGCGTGATGAGCTCAGCAAGCCGCGGCTGTGGGCGTCGGACGGGACGGCGGGTGGAACCGCGGTGGTGCCGGTGCTCGGAACATCGGTGACCAACGGGCTGGCGGCGGATCACCTTGCGGTGGTTGGCAACCGGGTGTTGTTCTACGGGATCAATACCGCCAACGCGCAGGGATTGTGGGAGAGCGACGGCACCGCAGTGGGAACCGCGGAGATGGCGATCGGAGGCGCGGCGCTGCCCGGACCGCAGCCGACGGAGATCACCGCCTTCGGCACGCTGGCACTGTTCAGCGGCAAGACACCGGCGAATGTGCGGATGCTCGGGGTTGCCGATCCGTTGTCGGGGGTGGGGAATGTGTTGGCGATTGCCGGGGCGCATGCGTCCGGGCTCGACCCGCATTTCATCCGGGCGCTCGGCGGTGTGGCGCTGTTCCAGGGGCGGGACACGGCCGATCATCTTAATTTGTGGGTGACGGACGGAACCGAGGGCGGGACGGTGGCGCTGGCGGTGGCGGGCACGCCGGCGAGCGGGCTGAACCCGACGTTCTCGGTCGTGTTGGGCGGCAAGCTCCTGTTCAATGGGCGTGACAGTGCTAACCGGGCGTCGCTGTGGATGAGCGATGGGACGGCGGGGGGGACGGTCAAGATCGACGTTGCCGGCGCGAGCGCGAGCGGCTTGTCGCCCGGCCAATTCGGGCTGTTCGCGGGCAATGCGTATTTCAGCGGGGTGAATGCGGCCGGGGTGCGCGGGCTTTGGGTGACGGACGGGACGGCGGTGGGGACCAGCGAGATTGCCGTCGTCGGCGCGTATGCGGGGGCGCCGGGGCTGGCGGGCGGGGTTACGCCGACGAATTTTGCCGATGGTGGCCATCGGCTGCTGTTCGAGGGGATTAATGCCGCGGGTGATCTGGGGTTGTGGATCACGGACGGCACCAGCGTCGGGACGAGCGAGATCGCGCCGGCGGGGAGAGACGCAGGCGGACTGGCGCCGACGTCGATCACGGTGCTGTCGGCCGGCGTCGCCTGTTTCGCCCAGGGGACGCGTCTGCGCGTGCCGGGTGGAGTTGTTGCGGTCGAATGTCTCGTGGTTGGCGATGTGGTGCTGACTGCGGCGGGGCGTGAGGTGGCGGTGCGGTGGCTTGGGCATCGGCAGGTCGGGTGCGCGGAGCATCCGCGGCCGTGGGATGTGTGGCCGGTTCGGGTGCAGCGCGACGCGTTCGGGCCGGGGATGCCGGCGCACGATGTGTGGCTCAGTCCGGATCATTCGGTGTTTGTCGATGGCGTTCTGATCCCGGTTCGCTATCTGCTCAATGGGGCGAGTATCGTGCAGGAGCAGTGGGATGCGGTGACGTATTGGCATGTGGAGCTGGATCGCCACGACGTGCTGCTGGCGGAGGGGTTGGCGGTGGAGAGCTATCTGGACACCGGCAACCGGGCGGATTTCGCCAATGGCGGGACGGTGGTGCGGATGACGCCGGAGTTCGCGCAGGCCGTGTGGCGGGAGGAGGCGTGTGCGCCGTTGGTGTGCGACGGCGAGGCGCTGGCATCGGTGCGGGCGCGGCTGATCGGGCGGGCGATCGGGCTCGGGCATGTGCTGGTGCGCGACCCCGGCCTGGTGGTGCGCGCGGGTGGGCGGGAGATCGAGCCATTTCAGATGGGCGGGCGCTTCTTGTGCCACCTGCCGGCGCGGACGACGCGGGTGGAACTCGGTTCATTGACCGCAATTCCGGCGGAAATCCGCCGGTTCGATGCGGATCACCGGCGGCTTGGGGTTCATGTGCAAATGATCGCGATCGATGGCGTGGCAGTGCCGCTCGATGATGCCGCGCTGGTGGCCGGGTGGCATGCGCCGGAGCCAGACGGGCGCGGCCGCTGGACCGATGGGGCGGGGTGTATCGCGCGCGCCGAGCCGATGCGGGTGGTCGAATTCGTGCTGGCGCCGTTGCTGTCCTATTGGGCGGCGCCGAAACGGGAAAAACTGGCGGCCAGGATCAGGTAGATGTCGCGCTTGAAGTCGGGGGCGAGGAGGGGGAGTTCGGCGAGGTCGGCCCAGCGCCAGGCGTCGAATTCGGGGTGGGGGTCGGCGTCGAGGCGGATGTCGGTGTCGGTGCCAAGGA
Organism: Rhodospirillales bacterium; assembly: GCA_043744375.1. GTDB lineage: Bacteria > Pseudomonadota > Alphaproteobacteria > Acetobacterales > Acetobacteraceae > CAIYPH01. Next base: position 19,467 of record JAYTUU010000001.1, read on the forward strand.
AGCGGAGCGCGAACCAGCGTTGGCGCTGGCCGCGGTAACGGCCGCCGAGGGCGATGCCGAGGAGGTCGGGCGGGAGGTCGTAGGTCAGCCAGTCCGGGTGTTCGCCGATGATCTCGGCGCGGTCGGTGCCGATTTCCTCGGCCAGTTCGCGCAGGACGGCACCGCGCGGGTCTTCGTCGGCGTCGATGCCGCCCTGCGGGAGTTGCCAGCCGCCGGGGGCGCCCTCGGCGTTCGGCAGGTCGGCGCGGCGGGCGACGAGAACGCGGCCGGTTTGGTTGAACAGCACAGCGCCGACGTTGGGACGATAGGGCAGGTGGGAATAGGGCATCACGGGTTCATTTCGGCTTGGTCGGCGGGGTCGCGAGGGCGCTGACGGGGACGAGGACGAAGCCGCGGGCGGGCAGCGAGACGGCCCAGGCGGCGATGCGGTCGATGGTCATCGGCACCGGGGTGCTGGCGAGGCCGAGGGCGCTGCCGCGTTCGCGGGCGATCTGTTCGAGGCGGGTGAGCTTGGCTTCGACCTCGGCGCGGACGGGCGGCGAGTCCACGGCGAGATCGACGGCGCGGAAGTTCGGCATGGCCGTGGGCGAGGGCGGCACGGCGCCGGGGCGGGGGTCGATATAGAGCAGGCCGCGGCGGGCGAGTTCCTTCAGGACGGTGGCGTGGAGTTCGGTGGCGGCGGCGAAGCGTTCGCCGTGCAGGCGGCCAAGGGCGGCGGTGGCGCCGACATAGCCGGTGATCCGCGAGAGGGCCCATTCGAGGCGGAGCGCGTTGAGAGCGGGGGCGGCGCCGGTGAGGAGGGCGTAGCTGCCGGCCTCGTTGAGCGGGTGGTTGTTTGGCTCCATTGGCAGGGCGGCGAGGGTTTCGTGGCCGCGGGCGCGGGCGGCGATCAGCAGGCGCTCGGTGCGGGTGGCGTACGGGGAGACGGCGAAGGAGACGGCGGGGGGCAAGGCGCGGATGGCCTCGTCGCTGTCCTGCTCGTTCATCGCGAAATCTGACAGCAGGATGGCAATGCGCGGGCGGGGGTCGGCCGGGTCGTAGCCGGCGGCGTAGACGCGCATGGGGGTGCGCTGACCCGGGCCGATGCGGGGCAGGCGGGCGCCTTCGTAGGAGGGGGCGGGTTCGAGCAAGGCGGGGTCGGGGGCGGCGATGGGGGCGCCGGGGCGGGGGATGGCGGTTGTGATAGGTGCGGCGGCTTCCGCGGGCTTGGGCGGTGGTTCGGGCGCGGGTGCGTGTACGGGCGCCACATTTCCCGGCATGGCCGGGGGCGCCACATTTCCCGGCATGGCCGGGGGCGGAGCGGCTTCCTGGCGCGGCGCGGGTTGGGCGACCGCTGGGGGTTTGGGCGGGCCGAGGATTTGCAGGGTCACGGCCGCGCCGCCGAGGGCGAGCAGCGCCACGCCCCAGAACAGCCCGAGCGCCCGGACCACCGGGCTGCGCGGCAGATGAAGCGCCGGCAAGCGTGGCACGAAACGGCCCAATCCCGCCATTCAGGTGCCCGTCAGGATTGCCTTGCCGGGGTCAGCGTGACGCCCGCTTGCCGATCGGCATGGCACGCACGACGGTGAGCGCCTGTTGGAGCGGATAGTCGGTTTCGGGCTTGGTGAAATCGAAGGTCGGCCAGGTCTCGGGCGGCAGCTTGGCGATCTCCTTGGCGATCGCCGGCAGATCAGTGCGCGGGGTGGCGGGGCCGACGGGGGTGCCGCCGGAGTTGGCCAGCGCGCCCTTCAGGTCCGCCTCGCGCTCCGGGCCGAAATGCGGCGGCTCGGTGCGGCTGGCCTGGACCTCAATGTCCGGCGTGATGCCGAGGCCCTGGATGGAGCGGCCGGAGGGCGTGTAATAGCGCGCCGTGGTCAGCCGCATGGCGCCGTTGCCGGGTAGCGGGATGACGGTCTGGACGCTGCCTTTGCCGAAGCTGCGGGTGCCCATGATGATGGCGCGGCGATGGTCCTGCAACGCGCCGGCGACGATTTCGCTGGCCGAGGCGGACCCGCCATTGATCAGCACGACGATCGGCAGGCCGTTCGCGAGGTCGCCATCCTTCGCGTTCCAGCGCTGGCTGTCCTCGGTGTGGCGGGCGCGGGTGGAGACGATTTCGCCCTGGTTGATGAAATCGTCGGAGACCGCGACGGCCTGGTCGAGCAGGCCACCGGGGTTGTTGCGCATGTCCAGCACGATGCCCTTGAGCTTGTCGCCGGCCTGTTGGCGCAGGGTGGCGATGGCGCGGCGCAGGCCGGCGTCGGTCTGCTCACTGAAGCTGGTGACCCGGATATAGGCGACGTCGCCACCTTCGAGGCGGGATTTAACCACCTGGATCTTGATGATTTCGCGGTTCATCGACAGTTCGATCGGCGTGTCGACGCCGGCGCGCTTGACGGTGAGCGTGATCTTGCTGGAGGGGGGGCCGCGCATCTTGTCGACGGCCTCGTTCAGGCTGAGGCCCTGCACCGTCTTGCCGTCGAGCGCGACAATGAGGTCGCCAGCCTTGACGCCGGCGCGCATGGCGGGGGTGTCGTCGATCGGCGATATGACGCGGATGTAGCCGCCCTCCTGCGTCACCTCGATGCCGAGGCCGCCGAATTCGCCGCGGGTTTGCACCTGCATGTCGCGGAACTGCTTCACGTTCATGTAGCTGCTATGCGGGTCGAGCCCGGTGAGCATGCCGTTGATGGCGTTCTCCACCATGTCCCGGTCGTTCGCGGGTTCGACGTATTCGGCGCGGATGCGCTCGAACACGTCGCCGAACAGGGTCAGCAGCCGGTAGGTCTCGTTGCTCCCTGCGTTCTGGGCGAAGGCGGGTGGCAACAGCGAGATGCCGAAGCGCCTTTCGAGCTGGCCCGAGATCGGTCCGGCGGCGATGCCGGCGGCGAAGGCGGCTCCGAGCAGCAAACCAGTGCGCAGCTTCATCTCGTGGTCCTCTTCATGGGCCTGCCGGAATCATCGGCATTCCGGGCGATATGGTCATCATTTCCGCCAGTCCTAGCCCAATCGCTTGGTTTTGGCACGCGGTTTAGCTTTTGGCCTTCAAGAATGGCGCCGGATTCACCGGCTGACCATCGCGTCGTAACTCCACATACAGTGCGGGACGGCCCGTGGATGCACGCGGGTCCCATCCGGGCATGACGCCGATCGGTTCGGCGGGCTGCACGGATTGGCCAACTTGCGCGTCCAAACGTTCAAATCCTGATAAGATAAAATGATAGCCGCCACCGCAATCAACGATCAACAACTGGCCGAAACTGCGGAACGGGCCGGCATAGACCACGCGGCCACCGCAGGGAGAGACCACGCGGGCATTGGGCGAGGGCTGGTAGGACAGGCCGGAGGCGGGGCCGGCGTCGGTCGGTTCGCCGAAGCCGCGCACGACGGCGCCGGCGACCGGTGCGGTCAAGACGCCGCGTGCGGTGCCGAGGCCAGGGCCGGCGGCGCGCGACAACGCCTCCTGGCGCGCGCGGGCGGCCTCGGCCTCGACTTCGCGCTTGTTGCGCTCCGCGACCTCCGCCTCGACGCGGGCGCGCATGGCGGCGGCGCGCTGCTCCTCCTCCAGCTTGGCCAATGCGGCGCGTAGGCTGACGGCGCGGGCGGCCTCGGCGGCGGCTTTGCGGGCCGCGTCGGAGGCGGCGCCCTCGGCCAGGCGGCGGCCGTCGCGGGCGGCGGCGATCTGCGCGTCGAGCGCCAGCCCGGCCAGGGATTGCGCGGCCTGGGCGGCGGCGAGGCCGGGCAATTCGGCGTCGATCTGGCGTTGCAGGGACGCCACCGTCGTCTGCTCGGCGCGCAACGCCGCCGCGTCGGCCTCCAATTGGCGGGTGATCGCGCCGAGCACGATCAGGCCACGGACGGACTGGTCGGGTGGCATCGGAACGGCCAGCAAAGTCTCCGCCGGATACAAGCCGAGCCGCTCGATCAACGGCAGCAATGGTGCCAGATCGGCCGCACGGGCGGCAAGACGGGCCTCGGCCTCGGCACGACGGCGGGCCAGGGTCTCGATCCGGCCGGCCGCGACCGAGGTGGTCGCCTCCAGATCACGCAGTTTTGCCGCCGTCGCCACCCGCTCGCGACCCAGACGCTCCTCCTCGGCCTGGGCGGCGGCTACCTGCGCCAAAGCCGCCCGCTGCGCCTCAACCTGCGCCGCCCTGGCCTGCTCCGCCTCCTGAACCTGCTGCGGCGTTGGCGGACCGGCGGCGGACAGGGCCAGGAGCAGGAGGAAAGCAAGGCCGGGAGCTCTGCTCCCAGACCCTCGCCAGGGGCGTTGCCCCTGGACCCCACCAAGGGCAGAGGCCCTTGGAACCCCGGACTTAAGTTGCCTTCTGGAGAGGGGGCTGAGGTGGCGTCGAAACATCTCCATAGCCCCCTCTCCAGAAGGCAACTCTAAAGTAGCGGTTTCCAAAGGCTCCGCCTTTGGCGGGTCCAGGGCGGCGCCCTGGTCAGGGGTCTGGGGGGCGAAGCCCCCCGGCCTTGCTTCCTTCACGCTTCCGGCTCGGTCAGTCGCCGGCCCGTCATTTCCGGCGGCTGGGGCAGGCCGAGGAGGTGGAGGAGGGTGGGGGCGATATCGGCGAGGCGGCCGTTATGGAGGGGCGCGTTCGTCGCGCCGGCGAGGATAACGGGGACGGGGTTGGTGGTATGGGCGGTGAAGGGGCCGCCGGTTTCGGGGTCGCGCATCAGTTCGCTGTTGCCGTGGTCGGCGGTAACGAGCAGGGCGCCGCCTTGGCGGGCGATGGCGGCGGTGATGCGGCCGAGGCCGGTATCGACCGCTTCGACGGCCTTGATGGCGGCGGGCAGGCTGCCGGTGTGGCCGACCATGTCGGCGTTGGCGTAGTTGAGGATGATGAGGTCGTATTTCTGGGAGTCGATCGCTTCGACCGCTTTGTCCGTCAGTTCGGCGGCGGACATTTCCGGTTGCAGGTCATAGGTCGCGACTTTTGGCGAGGGGACCATGATGCGGTCTTCGCCTGGGTTGGGGGTTTCGATGCCGCCGTTCAGGAAATAGGTGACGTGCGGGTATTTCTCGGTCTCGGCCATGCGGAGCTGGGTTTTGCCGGCCGCGGCGACGACTTGGCCGAGCAGGTGGTCCATGGTTTGCGGCGGGAAGAGGATGCCGAGACGGGTGGCGAGGTCGTCGCTGTAGTGGGTCATGCCGGCCATGGCGGCGAAGCGGATAGGACGGGAGCGGGGGAATGCGTCGAATGCGGGGTCGATGAGGGTGGCAAAAATTTCGCGGATGCGGTCGGCGCGGAAGTTGCAGCAGAGTAGGCCGTCGCCGTCCTGCATGCCGCGATAGCCGCCGACGACGGCGGGGATGATGAATTCATCGGTGACGCCGTTGCCATAGGCGGCATCGATGACCGAGGCGGCGTCGGCGAAGTTGGGGCCGGCGGCTTCGGCCATGGCGAGATAGGCTTTGGCTACGCGGTCCCAGCGCTTATCGCGGTCCATGGCGTAGTAGCGGCCGGAGACGGTGGCGATGCGGACGCCGCCGGGGAGTGCTGATTGGAGGCGCTGGAGGTCGGCGCCGGCGGAGCGGGGGGGCGTGTCGCGGCCGTCGGTGAAGGCGTGGATGAGGGTGGGGATGCCAGCGGCGGCGAGGATGCGGGCGAGGGCGAGGGCGTGGTCCTGGTGGGAATGAACACCACCGGGGGAGACCAGGCCGAGCAGATGGCAGGTTCCGCCACTGGCCTTGAGTTTGGCGATGAGGCCAAGCAGCGCCGGGCGGGTGGCGAGGCTGCCGTCAAGGGCGGCCTGGCCGATGCGGGGGAGGTCTTGCATGACGACGCGGCCGGCGCCGATGTTCATGTGGCCGACCTCGGAGTTGCCCATCTGGCCGGCGGGGAGGCCGACATCGAGGCCGCAGGTGCGGAGCAGCGCGTGCGGGAAGGCGGCCCAGAGGCGGTCGAAGCTCGGGGTTTTCGCCTGGCGGACCGCGTTGTCGGCGATCTCGTCGCGCCAGCCCCAGCCGTCGAGAACGACGAGCATGACGGGGCGGGGGATTTCGGGCATCGGCGGCGACTCCTGCGCGTGACGGGATCGCGGTTCTTTTGCCATGTTGCAGTGCGGAGAACCACAGGAGATGCGGATGGGGATGATCGTGCGGCGGCTTGAGGAGACGGATGCGGCGCTGTATCAGGCGCTGCGGCTGGAGGGGCTGGAGCAGGCGCCGGAGGCGTTCGGTTCGACGCTGGAGCGGGAACTGGCGATGCCGCTGGCGGCGTTTGCGGCGCGGCTGGAGGAGCGGGTGGTGCTCGGCGCGTTCGAGGGGCGAGAGTGCCTCGGGCTGGCCGGATTGATCGTGGAGACGATGGAGAAGGAGCGGCACAAGGGCACGCTGTTCGGCATGTATGTGCGGCCGGCGGCGCGCGGGCGCGGGGCGGGGGCGGCGCTGGTGGAGGGGATTCTTGCGGCGGCGCGCGGTCGGGTCGAGCAGGTGAAGCTGGCGGTGGTCGAGGGCAATGCGGGGGCGCGGCGGTTGTATGAGCGTTGCGGGTTCGTCGCCTACGGGGTTGAACCGCGGGCGTTGCGGTTTCGTGGGCGGTACTATGATGAGGTGCTGATGATCCGGCTGCTTGAGGCAAGCTAGGCCGGCGCGAGTTTCTTGCGGTAGCCGAAGCTGCGTTCGATGCGGCCGAGGATGTGTTCGCCGGCGGTGGTGGGTTCGTAGTGGCACTCCGCCTCGGGCACGCCGAAGGCGCGCGGGTCGGCTTGGGCCTTGAAGTCCGGGTCGTAGAAGGTGGCGATGGAGAAGCGCTCATGGCCCGAGCGGTTGACGACGCGGTGGGGGGTGGAGGCGTAGCGGTCATTGGTCCAGCGCCCCAGCAGGTCGCCGACGTTGATGACGAGGGTGCCGGGGTTTGGGGGCGCGGGGATCCAGGTGTTGGACGAGCGTTCGAGGACTTCGAGGCCGCCGCTGTTGTCCTGCCAGAGCAGGGTGACGCAGCCGAAATCGGTGTGTGGGGCGAGGCCGAACTGATCGTCGTCGGCGGTGGGCGGGTGTGGCGGGTAGTAGATGATCTGCGTGCGTTGCAGGCGCTTGCGGTATTTGTCGGCGAAGAAATGTTCGTCCACGCCAAGTGAGACGGCAACGCAGCGCAGCAGGTCGGCGCCGCACGCGCCGAGCGCGTCGTAATAGGCGGACAGGGCGGCGCGGAATTCGGGCATGCCGGCCGGCCAGTTATTCGGGCCGCGGAGCTTCTCGCCGGCGAGGACGTCGGGGTCGGACTCCGGGAGTTCCAGGCCGATGCTGTAGAATTCCTTGTAGTCGGGCTTGCGGGCCTCGTACATCAGCGCGTCGCCGAGGCCGTTGAAGCCGCGGTGGCGGGCGTTGACGGCGACCCGGCGCTTGGCTTCCTGCGGCTGCCGAAAGAAGATTTTCGCCTGGGCGAGGGTGGTGGCGATGGTGGCGTCGGGCACGCCGTGGCCGGTCATGTAGAAGAAGCCGGAGGTCTCGCAGGCCGCGCGGATGGCGGCGGCGGCGGTCTGCATCGCCGCTCTGTCGCCGGCGCGGACGCCGGAGAATTCGATCATCGGGAGCATCGCGCCGCCTCCTGCTGGGGAGCGGATGTTTGCAGGGGGCGGGCGCGTCCGCAATAGAGGTTCCGTAGCGGGGCCGCGGGCTGGTATGGAGGAGGCCGACATTACGCAGCGGAATCCACTCCATGAATCTCGACGCCATTCCCATCGGCAACTCACCGCCCGACGACGTGAACGTGATCATCGAGGTGGCGATCGGGGGGGAGCCGATCAAGTACGAAATGAACAAGGCGGCGGGGACGCTGTTTGTCGATCGGTTCCTGCATACGCCGATGCGCTATCCCGGCAATTACGGCTTCGTGCCGCACACGCTGTCGGACGACGGCGACCCGATCGACGTGCTGGTGGCGAATACGCGGCCGATCATTCCCGGTGCCGTCATCAACGTGCGGCCGGTCGGCGTGTTGAAGATGGAGGATGAGAGCGGCGGCGATGAGAAGATCATCGCCGTGCCGGTGCCCAAGCTGACCAAGCGCTATCTGAACGTGCACGAGGTGACCGATCTGCCGGAGATCACGCGCGAGCAGATCCGGCATTTCTTCGAGCACTACAAGGATCTGGAGCCGGGCAAGTGGGTCAAGGTGCTGGGCTGGGGGGATGCGGCGGAGGCGCGCAAGCTGATCACCGAGGCGATCGAGCGGGCGAAGAAGTAGCCGCTCACGGCCGTCCGGACCGATGATACGGGTGCCCGGCGGCGATCGCCTGGGCGCGGTAGAGTTGTTCGGCCAGCATCGTGCGGACCAACAGATGCGGCCATGTCAGCGTGCCCAAAGAGAGTGCGAAATCGGCGCGGGTCAGGATGCTGGGGTCGAGGCCTTCGGCGCCGCCGATCAGGAAGCAGACGGGCTTTCCGGTGTCGAGCCAGGCGGTGAGATGGCGGGCGAAGGTCTCGCTGTCTGGCGTGCGGCCGGCGAGGTCCAGCGCGACGGCGAAGGCGTTGGCGGGGAGGGCGGCGAGCATGGACGTCGCTTCGCGGCGCTTGATCTCGGGCGGGCTGCCGCGGCCATCGGGAATTTCGGAAACGGCGAGGCGTGGGCGCAGGCGGGCGCTGTAGCGCTCGAACAGCGCCGCCTCCGGGCCGGCGCCGAGCTTGCCGACCGCGATGAGGCGGAGTTCAGCCAGCGGCGGGCGGCGCGTCGGCGGCGGGCTGTTCCTCGTCGAGGTCCGGGCCCCACATGCGTTCGAGGCCATACATGGCGCGGGCCTCGGGCTTGAAGAGGTGGATGACGATGTCGCCGGCGTCAATCAGCACCCAGTCGGAACCGGAGGCGCCTTCGATCTGGATGCGCTTGAGACCGGCCTCGTCCAGCTTCTCCTCCAGATGAGCAGCCATGGCAGCGATCTGGCGGTCGGCGAGGCCGGTCGCGATGATCATGCGGTCGGTGAAGGAGGCGCGGCCTTCGAGGTCGAGCGCGATGACATTCTCGGCCTTGTCGTCTTCCAGGCTGGCGAGGATGATTTTCTGCAACTCGTCCAGGCGCGAGACTTCGACCGGCGGCTTGGCGCGGGTGCGCTTCGGCGCGGCGGTTTTGGTCGCGGGCCCGGCGGCGACGGCCTTCTTGCGCGGCGTGCCCGGCGGCGCGGGCAGCGTGGCCAACGGCTTGCGCGGCGCGGCGCGTTTGACCGCGATCTTCTTCGGTTTCTCCGTGGGCGGAGAGGGTGGCTTGCTGGCGATGGTCCTAGACTCCCGATAGAGCGGCGCGAATTGCGGAGGCGGAGGCGGTGTTTTGCGGCGTCGGCAGGAATACCCAGGCCGGTGCGGCGAGATCGGCAAGGGCTGGTGCGCGCCGTGCGGCGTGCCGCGCGGAGGACAGGCGGTGGGCGGCGTGCCCGGCGAGCGCGCGGTGATTGTAGGTGGGACGGGGCAGAACGGCAAATGGCACGGTGGTGACAAGATCACGCCAGCGCCGCCAGCGCGGCAATTGTTCCAGATTATCCGCGCCCATCAGCCAGACGAAGCGGGCGCAGGGGAAGCGGCGGCGGAGTTTTCGCAATGTGTCGACGGTGAAGCGGGTGCCCAGCGCCGCCTCGATGTCGGTGGCGACGATGCGGCGGCCATCGGCGATGGCATGCGCGGAAGCGAGGCGTTCGGGCAGCGGGGCCATGCCGCGGCGGGGCTTGAGCGGATTGCCGGGGGAGACGAGCAGCCAGACCTGGTGCAGGCGCAGATGCTTGCGCGCGAGGGTCGCGACATGCAAATGGCCATCATGGGCGGGGTTGTAGGAGCCGCCGAGCAGGCCGATGCGGCTGCTGCGGCGGTCGCCGTGGGATGGGATCAGGGCCGCACCTGACCGGTGCCGATGACGTGGTAGCGGAAGGTGGTGAGTTGTTCGAGGCCGACCGGGCCGCGGGCGTGGATGCGCCCGGTGGCGATGCCGATCTCGGCGCCGAAGCCAAACTCGCCGCCGTCGCAGAACTGGGTGGAGGCGTTCCACATCGCCACGGCCGAATCGACGCCGTTGAGGAAATGCGCGGCGGCTTCGGCGTCCTCGGTCACGATGGCGTCGGTGTGCTCGCTGCCGTGATGGCGGATGTGGCGCAGCGCGTGGTCGATGTTGTCGACGACGGCGACGGTGAGGGTGGCGCCCAGCCACTCGGTGTCGAAATCGCCCGGGCCGGCATGGGGGAGGTCGGGGACGATGGCCCGCGCACGGGGGCCGGCGCGGAAGTCGCAGCCGAGGGCGCGCAGATCGGCGATGATCGCGGGCAGCAGGCCGGGGGCGATGGCGGCGTCGATCAGCAGGGTCTCGGTGGCGCCGCAGATGCCGGTGCGGCGCATCTTGGCGTTGGCGACGATGGCGCGGGCCATGGCCGGATTGGCACTGGCGTGGACGTAGGTGTGGCAGCGGCCCTCGGCGTGGGCGAGGACGGGGACGCGGGCCTCGCGCTGGACGCGCTCGACCAGGGACTTTCCTCCCCTGGGAATGATGAGGTCGATCTGGCCGGCGGCGGCGAGCATGGCGGCGACGTGGGCGCGCTCGGTGGTGGGCGGGATCTGCACGGCGTTCTCGGGCGCGCCGGCGGCGTGCAGGCCCTCGGTGATGGCCGTGTGGATGGCCCGGGCGCTGTGGAAACTATCGGAGCCGCCGCGCAGGATGACCGCGCTGCCGGCTTTCAGGCAGAGGCCGGCGGCGTCGGCGCCGACATTGGGGCGGCTCTCGTAGATCATGCCGATGACGCCGAGCGGTTGCGGCACGCGGCGAATGGTCAGGCCGTTCGGCTGGGTCCATTCGGCGAGCATGCGGGCGAGCGGGTCGGGCAGGGCGGCGATGTCGTCGAGGCCGCGCGCCATCGCTTCGACGCGGGCGGGGGTGAGGGCGAGGCGGTCGCGGAAGGCGCTGGTGCCGCCGGCGGCGTCGAAGGCGGCGAGATCCAGCGCGTTGGCGGCAACGATGGCGGCGCTGTGGGCGCGCAGGGCGGCGGCGGCGGATGTCAGCGCGGCGTTGCGGGCGGCTTCCGGCATGCGGGCGAGACGGCTCGCGGCCGTGCGGGCGGCGGCGGTGGCGCTGGGTAGCCACTCAATACTGGCGTCGGTGCTGGCGTTGGGCGTGGCGTCCATGCGAGTCTTCCCGTGGGGTCCGGCTCTGGTCCGGCTTGATCAGGCGGTGAGTGTGACGGGGTTGCTAGAGCAGCACCAGATCGTCGCGGTGAATAATCTCGTCGCGGCCGCGCCAGCCGAGGATGGTTTCGATTTCCTGGCTCTTGTGGCCGATGATCAGGGCCGCCTCGTCGCTGCTGTAGGCGCACAGGCCGCGGGCAAGGGCCTCGCCGTTGGGGCCCTGGACGACAACGGCGTCGCCACGGCCGAATTTGCCGGCCAACGTGCGGACGCCGGCCGGGAGGAGCGAGCGGCCTTGCGCCAGCGCCCGCGCCGCGCCGGCATCGACGTGGAGAAAACCCTGCGGTTGGAGGGTGCCGAGGATCCAGCGTTTGCGGGCCGTGTGGGCTTCGGGGGCGGGTAGGAACCAGGTGCAGCGGGCGCCATTCGCGAGGGCTTGGAGCGGGCGATCGACGTGGCCGACGGCGATGGCCATCGCGCAGCCGGCGCCGGTGGCGATGCGGGCGGCGACCAGCTTGGTGCGCATGCCGCCGCTGGAATAGCCGGGCGGGGGGTCGCCGCCCATCGCCTCGATCTCCGGCGTGATCGCGGCGACCACGGGGATATGCGTGGCGGTCGGGTCGCGCCTTGGGTCGGATGTGTAGAGACCGTCGATGTCGGAGAGCAGGATGAGCTGGTCGGCCTGGACCATTTCGGCGACGCGGGCGGCGAGACGGTCATTGTCGCCGAAACGGATTTCGGCGGTGGCGACGCTGTCGTTCTCGTTGATGACGGGGATGCAGTTGAGGCTGAGCAGGGTGGTCAAGGTGGCCCGCGCGTTCAGGTACCGGCGGCGATCCTCGGAGTCTTCGAGGGTGAGCAGGAGTTGGGCCGCGGTCAGGCCGTGGGCGTGCAGCGCCTCGGTCCAGGCCTGGGCGAGGCGGATCTGGCCGACGGCCGCCGCCGCCTGTTTTTCTTCCAGGCGCAACGTTTTGCGGGTCAGTTTCAGCGAGCGGCGGGCAAGGGCGATGGCGCCGGAGGAGACGACGATGACGTCGGTGCCGCGGGCGCGGAGTTCGGCGATGTCGGCCGCCACGCCGTCGAGCCAGGCCATGCGCGGGGCGGCGTGGGCGGAGTCGACGACCAGCGCGCTGCCGATTTTCACCACCAAGCGGCGGGCGGAGGCGAGCGCCGGAAGCGCGGGGGCCATCATGCCGCCCGGTTGGTCCTGGTCGCGCGCACCGCGGCGATGCGGGTCCACAGCGCCGCCTGGATGTCGTCCATCCCTGTGCCGGCGACCGCCGAGATCACCATCACCGGGGCGCCGGAGGCCTTGGCAAGGGCGGCGCGGCGGGAGGAGATTTCGCGCGGCGTCATCGCGTCGCATTTGTTCAGCGCGATGATCTCGGGCTTGTCCGCGAGGCCGCCGCCATAGGAGGATAATTCCTCGCGGATGGTGCGCCAGGCCTGGACGACGTTGCCCGCCGCGCCGTCGATCAGGTGCAGCAGCACGGCGCAGCGCTCGACATGGCCGAGGAACCGGTCGCCGAGGCCAGCGCCTTCATGGGCGCCCTCGATGAGCCCGGGGATATCGGCCAGAACGAATTCCTGGGTGTGGGACAGGCGAACGACGCCCAATTGCGGGTGCAGGGTGGTGAACGGGTAATCGGCGATCTTCGGCTTGGCGGCGGAGACAACGGACAAAAACGTGCTCTTGCCGGCGTTGGGCAGGCCGACGAGACCGGCATCCGCTATCAGTTTCAGGCGCAGCCAGAGCCAGCGCTCCGCGCCGGGCCAGCCGGGATCGGCGCGGCGGGGCGCGCGGTTGGTGGAGCTTTTGAAATGGGTATTGCCGTGGCCGCCATCGCCGCCTTGCAGCAGGGTGATGCGTTTGCCGGGCGTATCGAGGTCGGCCAGCATCAGTTCCTTGTCGTCGGCGAACAACTGCGTGCCGACGGGAACCTTGATGACGACATCCTCGGCGCCGCGTCCGGTGCGGTCGGAGCCCGAGCCGTTGCCGCCCTTGGCCGCGCGGAAATGCTGAGTGTAGCGGAAGTCGATCAGGGTGTTCAGGTTCTCGACCGCTTCGAAGATGATGTGCCCGCCGCGGCCGCCATCGCCGCCATCGGGGCCGCCATATTCGATGAAGCGCTCGCGCCGGAAGGCGATCACGCCGTTTCCGCCATCGCCGGAGCGGCAGTAGATTTTCGCCTGGTCGAGGAATTTCATGACATGTACTCGGAATGAAAACGGGGGCCGGCTTGGCGCCGACCCCCGTCACGCAATCGCAATGGGGTCGGCGCGGTTATTCGGCGGCGACCGGCAGCGGGGAGACGGAAACCTGCACGCGGTCGTCGGCGCGGCGCAGGAACGTCACCTTGCCGTCGATCAGGGCGAAGATGGTGTGGTCGCGGCCGAGGCCGACATTGGTGCCGGGCTTCATCTTGGTGCCGCGCTGGCGGACGATGATGTTGCCAGCGACGACGCTCTCGCCGCCGAACTTCTTGACGCCGAGGCGGCGACCGGCGGTGTCACGCCCGTTGCGCGATGAGCCGCCTGCTTTCTTGTGAGCCATAGGGGTGTCTCCTGCTCAGCCGTTGATTTCGGCGACGCGGAGCACGGTGACGTGCTGGCGGTGGCCGTTCTTGCGGCGGCTGTTCTGCCGGCGGCGCTTCTTGAAAATGATGACCGTGTCCAGCCGGTCCTGGGCGATGACGGTGGCGGTCACCGAGGCGCCGGCCACGATCGGGGCGCCGAGGGTGATGTTGCCGTCACGGCCGACGGCGAGCACGTCCGTGAAGGTGATGGTGCTGCCGGCCTCGGCCTCCAGCTTCTCGACCTTGAGGACGTCGTTGGGGGCGACGCGGTATTGCTTCCCGCCGGTGCGGATGACTGCGAACATATCTCTGATCCTGTGAGGCGACCGCACAGCCATGCGGGTGCACGACCAAGCGGGGCCGCCGGATGACCGGCTGCCGGGAGGGGCGGGTTATAGCGCTGGCAGGCGGCTTGTCAACACAATCACGCCGGTTACACCATCCCACGCAAGGCCGAAGGAAGGAAACCGCCATGACCAGCCCGAATCGACGCCGCCATGCAGGCCGAAGCGGCCGGATTCCGCACGCTGGTGGGAAACAACGCGGCGGCGCTGCTGTATTTGGCGGCTTAGGCAGGCAAGCAAACCTCCGGTGGCAAAGGGGCACGCCCCTTTGATCCCCCCGACTGCTGGCGCCGCCGGCCAGATCGCGAGGCGTTGACCGAAAAAAGTAGCGGGGATCAAAGGGGCGTGCCCCTTTGCCGGCGGAGCCTTGCTTGCCTGCCCCTTAGCGAGCCACTAACAATCGCGCCGGAAACGCAAGAACGGGAAACGGCCAACATGGCGGGTGCGAAGATCAATCCGAACGGCAAGCTCAAGGGCAAGGTTGCGCTGGTGACGGGTGCCAGCCGCGGGATCGGCGAGGCGGTCGCGGTGCGTCTGGCGATGGAGGGTGCCCGGGTGGTGTGCACCGCGCGCACCGCCGAGGAGGGTGAGAGCCGGTTGCCGGGCACGCTGAACGACACGATCCGCCGCATTCGCGCGGCCGGCGGCGAGGCGATGTTCATCAAGGCCGACCTGGCCCGCACGGAGGATCGCGAACGTCTGATGGCTGACGCGGTGACGGCCTATGGCCCGATCGATATTCTCGTGAACAATGCGGCGGTGACGTTCTTCATCCCGGTCGAGAGCTTCCCGGTGAAGCGGTTCGACCTGATGATGGAGGTGCAGGTCTGGGCGGCGCTGCATCTGTCGCAGCTGGTGTTGCCGGGGATGCAGCAGCGCAAATCGGGCGCGATCGTGACGATTTCGTCCGGCGCGGCGATCCACCCGGTCAAGCCCTATACCGGTGTGCGGGCGGGCGGAACGATCTATGGCATGTGCAAGGCGGCGCTGGAGCGTTTCTCCACCGGTCTCGCGGCCGAGGTCTATGAGGACAATATCTCCGTCAACGCGATTTCGCCGGGCCTGGTGGCGACGCCGGGGGTGGCGGTGCATGGGTTGATTACGGACGCGAACAAGCACCGTGTGTCGCCGGTCGAGAACATTGCGGAGGCGGTGTATCAGATTGTCGCGGGCGATCCGAAGGTGATGACCGGGCGGATCGACCACGCGACGCCGTTCCTGGAGGAGTTCGGCGTCACGGCGTCGGAACTGGTGTAGCCGGGTTAGCCGATCAGCCGCTGGCCTCCGCCCTCGATGACATGGAGGCGGGGGCGGGTGAGGACGCGGTTCACGCGGTCGTCGATTTCGGCCATGTTGAACGGCTTCTGGACGATCCGCTCGGCGCCGATCGGGTCGCCGGCGGTGAGTTCGGCGTGGCCGGTCATCAGCATGCTGCGCAGGGCCGGGTAGAGTTCGCTGGCGGCCTGGATGAGTGCCAGGCCGTTCATGCCGGGCATGCCGAAATCGGTCAGCAGCAGGTCAAACGCCGGGTCGCGCGCCAGGATTTCGAGCGCGGCGTCGGCGCTGTCGGATATCGTAACGATATAGCCGCGCTCGGACAGCATTTCGCCGGTCATCATCAGCACGCCGGGGTCGTCGTCCACCACGAGCAGACGCTGGCGGGTGCGCGGCCGGGCCACCGTTCCGCTCGGCAGTTCGCGTTGCGCGAACGGCACCAGCAGCGTGCGCGGCAGCACCACGACGGCTGTCGTGCCGGCGCCGGGGCGGCTTTGCAGCCGCACCTCGCCGCCGGATTGCGCGGCCAGCCCGTGCACTTGCGACAGGCCAAGCCCGGAGCCGCTGCCCGGTTCCTTGGTGGTGAAGAACGGCTCGATCGCCTGCTGCAGCACGCTCTCGGTCATGCCGATACCGGTATCGGCGATCTGCACGGCGACATAGTCCCCCTCCGGCAGGGTGCTGTCGGCGTCGATGACGAGGTTGTGTGTCGAGATCGTCATCGTGCCGCCCTCGGGCATCGCGTCGCGGGCGTTCAAAGCGAGGTTGAGGATGGCGGCTTCCATCTGGCTGGGGTCGACCAGCGCCGGCCAGAGGTCGGTCGCCAGTTCGGTGCGGATGCGGACCGCCTTCCCAAGCGTGCTGACGAGCAGTTCGTTGAGCGCCGAGACGGTGGCGTTCATGTCGGTCGGCACGGGGGAGAGGCGTTGGCGACGCGAGAATGACAGCAACTGGTCGGTCAGCCGCCCGCCATGGTCGGCGGCGATCAGCGCGTTGTCGACCAGGCGCAGCAGCGGGTCCTGCCCGGGCGTCAGGCGGCCGCGCACGAGATCGAGCGCGCCGGTGATGGTGGTCAGCAGGTTGTTGAAATCATGGGCGATCCCGCCGGCGAGCTGGCCGACCGCCTGGAGTTTCTGCGCCTCGCGCAGGGCCGTCTCGGCGCGCGTCCGCTCGGCCATTTCGGCGACCAGCCGGTCGTTGCTCTCGCGCAGTTCCTGGGTCCGCGCGGCGACGCGGGATTCCAGCTCGTTGTTGAGGTCGCGCAATTCGGCGCGCTGCTGGGTCATCGCCGCGGCCATGCCGTTGAAGGTTCCGGCGACGCGGCCGAATTCGGTGCCGGCGCTCGCCCCGATCTCGATGCGGGCGTCCAGATTGCCCGACGACCATTGCCCGGCCGCGTTGAGCAGGGCATCGGCGGGGCGGCGTATAAAGTGCTCGCCGACCATCAGTCCGAAACCGAGCGACATCAGCGCGCCGCCGATGACCAGCAGGGTGCCGGTCAGTTCGTTCGCATTATGCGTGTCTGCCGCCATGCCCATCTGGGTATAGGCGAGCACCGCAAGGGCCGGCAGCGCGGCAACCCCGACCAGCATGAGCATGCGCGTCCGCAGGCCGAGGCGGGCGAGCCACGTCGTCAGGTCAAATTGTCGCGCTTGGGTCTGATGTGCAGGCGGAGATGACATTCGGCGGGCGTCCATCTGGCATGAGGGAAGCTTCGGATAGCTGCATCTCTGTTAAGCTATGGGAAATATCCGGCCGAAACGAGTCGGACGTCTGGCGCCCCCTGTTGCGTCAACCTGCGCGCGGCAACACACTGGCGACAACACACTGGCGGCAAGAACACGACCGAACGCGCGGAGGAGACGACGACATGAGCAGTGCAGCCTGGGCTTCCCACCGGGTGGAGGCGTTCAACACGGCCAAGGAGTCGGAGAACCGCATCCACGACGACAGCGTCGCCCGCCGCTTCGGCTTCACCGGCGGTCTGGTGCCCGGCGTCGATGTCTACGCCTACATGGCCCATCCGCCGGTCGCGCGCTGGGGTCGCGCCTGGCTGGAGCACGGCACCGCCGAATGCCGCTTCGGCAAGCCGGTCTATGACGGCGAGATCGCGACTGTTTCAGCAACACCGATGTCTGACGGCATGACGCTCGCGGTCGACAGCCAGGGCACGCAATGCGCCACCGGGGCGGCTGCCCTGCCGCCCGCGCAGGCCGCGCCAGACCTCGCGCACTGGCCGATGCCGCCCGCGCCGCCGGAAAACCGGCCGCCCGCCGATGCCGTATCGCTCGTCGAGGGGCGCTGGCTCGGGGTGCGCCCGATCGATGCCAACGCCGATTTCGCAAGCAAGTACTACGCCGCCGTCCGCGAAACCGATCCGCTCTATGTCCGCGCCGGGCTGATCCATCCCGGCCTGATCCTGCGCCTGTGCAACTGGGCGCTGACGCAGAATGTCGTGCTCGGCCCGTGGATCCATGTCGGCAGTGCGGTAACGAACTTCGCCGCTGGCCGGGTCGGTGACGTGTTGAGCGTGCGCGCCCGCATCGTGCGGAACTACACCCATAAGGGGCACCGCTTCGTCGATCTCGATGCGCTGATCCTCGCCAATGACCGCTTGCCGCTCACGCGCGTCGCCCACACCGCCATCTGGCTGCCGCGTCAGGTGGCGGCGGCGTAAGCTTTTCATCCCGCCACCACGATGGCGAACTGCTCATCACGCCATAGCCGAAGAGAGAAAAATGTCCGTCGTCGTCGTCGAAGATCAAGGCCCCGTCCGCATCATCCGCATCAACCGGCCGGAGCGGCTGAACGCCGTCAGCAAGGCGGTGGCCGAGGACATCCAGACCGCGTTCCTGGAATTCGACGCCTCGGACCAGCGCGTCGCCGTGCTGTCGGCCGCCGGCGAGAAGGCGTTCAGTTCCGGCGCCGATATCTCCGATCTGCCGGAATTGTGGCGCGCCATCCCGACGGTGGGTTTCAAGACCATGAAGCCGGTGATCGCCGCGACCTCCGGCTGGTGCGTCGGCGGGGCCATCGTGATGGTGATGATGGCAGACCTGCTGGTGTCCTCGGAGAACACGATCTTCTATTATCCCGAGGCCAAGATGGGCATCACCGCGGGGATGATTTCTTCTCTCGTCACCCGCATGCCGCATCATCTGGCGATGGAGATCATGCTGCTCGGCACCAAGGTTCCGGCGCAGCGCGGCTATGACGTGGGCTTCGTCAACAAGGTCGTGCCCAACGGCACCTCCGAGGCGGAGGCGGTCGCGATGGGGATGCAACTCGCCGACATGGCGCCGCTGGTGTTGCAGACGCTGAAGAAATTCGTCGTCGAGGAGATCATGCCGCGCGGCCCGGTCGAGCGCATGGTCTATGCCTCCGTGCCGCTCACCGCGGTGCGCGCCAGCGACGACCTCAAGGAAGGCGTCGCCGCGTTCCGTGAGAAGCGGGCGCCAAAGTTCAAGGGTCGTTGAGGCTATGGCACGGAGCAGCAAACAGGTCGCGAGTTTCGCCGAGGCCGTCGCCGGCATCGCGGATGGTTCGACCATCGGCTTCGGCGGTTTCGCCATGCCCGGCGTGCCGTTCAACCTGCTCAGGGCGCTGGTCGGGCAGGGGGCGAAGAACCTGACCTGTGTCGCCAACACCACTGGCGGCACGGCACAGCCGCGGATGCCCGATATCGGCCATCTCGTCGAAGCCGGCATGGTGCGCAAGGTGATCTGTGCCTTCACCGCGGCGACACGGGCGTCAGACAACCTGCCGTTCACCAAATACTACGAGTCCGGCCAGGTGGAGGCCGAGCTTGTGCCGCAGGGCACGCTGGCCGAGCGCCTGCGCGCCGCCGGGGCCGGCGTGCCCGCCTTCTACACGCCGACGGCCGTCGGCACCGAACTGGCCGAAGGCCGCGAGACGCGCCATTTCGAGGGGCGGGAATACCTGCTCGAACGCGCCTTGCCGCTCGACTACGCGTTCCTGCGCGCGCACCGCGCCGACGCGTTCGGCAATCTCCGCTTCCGCCGGTCGCAACGCAATTTCAACCCGGTGATGGGCATGGCCGCGCGCGTGACCATCGTCGAGGTCGAGAATGCCATCGAGCCGGCAGGGAGCTTCGACCCCGACGACATCCATCTGTCCGGCATCTTCGTCCATCGCCTCGTGGTCATCCCGCCGGCACCCGACGGATTATGGCCGCAAATGAGGGAGGCCCGGTCATGAGCGGTGCCAAGGGCCTCACCCGCCAGCAAATGGCCGACGCCATCGCCCGATCCTTCGAGGACGGCTGGATCGTCAACCTCGGCGTCGGCATCCCGACGATGTGTTCGAATACCCCGATCACGGCCGATATCATCTATCACGCCGAAAACGGGGTGATCGGCTACGGCCCGCTCGCGGCGGAAGGCGCCGAGGACATGCACCTCGTCAACGCCGGCGGCCAGCACGTGACGCTGAACCCCGATGCCGCCATCGTCCATCACGCCGACAGCTTCTCCATCATCCGCTCCGGCCGGATCGACGTGACGGTGATGGGCGCCTACGAGGTCGCGGCCAACGGCGACTTCGCCAACTGGAAAGTGGCGGGCGCCAAGGGCGGCGGCATCGGCGGTGCGATGGACCTCGCCGCCTGCGCGAAGCGGGTGTTCATCGTCCTCGAACACACCCAGCGCAACGGCGCCCCCCGCCTGCTCGAACGCTGTGCCCTGCCGGTAACCGCGCGCGGCGTCGTCAAGCGTGTGGCAACGAATTACGGTCTGTTCGAACCGGCCGGGGACGGTTTTCGCCTGCTGGAAATCGCGCCCGGCGTGACGGTGGAAGAAATCCGCGCCACCACCGGCGGCACGCTGCATGTGCCCGCCGATTTGAAAACCATTGCCGTTTAACGGAAAATCCGCATGACCGACACCACGACTTGGCCCGATGAACTCTACGATCTCCTGCGCGCCGCCAAGGTAACGCAATTCGCCTATGTCCCCGATGCCGGGCATCGCGTGCTGATCGACCGCTCGCTGGCCGACCCCGACGTTTATTCGGTCGCCCTTACCACCGAGGAGGAGGGCATCTCTCTGCTCGCCGGCGCCGATCTCGGCGGCGCGCGCGGCGTGCTGCTGATGCAGTCGTCGGGCACCGGCAACTGCATCAACATGCTGTCGCTGACCAAGGGCGGCCGCTTCCCGCTGCTCGCGCTCATTTCGATGCGCGGCGAATTCGGCGAGGGCAACCCCTGGCAGTTCCCGATGGGCCAGGCGGTGAAGCCCGTGCTCGAAGCGATGGGCGTGATCGTGCTGACCGCCAACCATCCGAGCGAGGTGATCGAGGTCTGTTCCGCTGCCATCACCATGGCCTTCCAGTCCGGCGAAGCGGTCGCCGTGCTTCTCAGCCAGCGCCTGCTCGGCGCCAAGAAATTCGCGTAAGGACACCCCCATGGCCCGCCCGCATAAGCTGCAAATCAACGCCCTGCCCGACCCCGTGCTCGACCGCCGCGATGTCATTCCCCTGCTGATCGAGAAGCCGCAGGATTTTCTCGTGGTTGCCGGCCTCGCCGGCGCCGCGCAGGAACTGACCGCCATCACCAAGGACGGCCCCAATGTTTACGCGCTCGCCGGCGCCATGGGGGCGGCCGTGACGATGGCGCTCGGCCTCGCGCTCGCACAGCCCAAGCGCCGCGTGCTGTGCGTTACCGGAGACGGCGAATTGCTGATGGCAATCGGCTCGCTCGCCACCGTGGCACTGATGAACCCGCCGAACCTCACCATCATCTGCGTCGATAACGGCCATTACGGCGAAACCGGCAACCAGGATTCCCATACCGGCCTCGGCGTCAACCTCGCCAAGATCGCCGAGGGCTCCGGCCTGCCCGCCGTCTACACCATCAACACCATGGACGACCTGCCGGAAGGCCGCCGCCTCGTGCGCGACGGCAATGGGCTGGCGTTCATCCTGCTGCGCGTGAAAGAGGGCAAGCCGCTGAACACCGGGCGCCTGATGCAGCCGGCGATCGGGCGCACCCGCTTCCGCCAACACGCGCTCGGCCAAGTCTGATATGTCCTGCCCTGATATCTAAGCAGAGATTCGCAGGTTGGCCAACGGAAGGGCGTGCGTTTGCAGCGACGGCAAGCGCGCCTCCGGCGGCCAAGGGCCAGTGGCCCTTGGAAC
>JAYTUU010000002.1:0-12677 GCA_043744375.1 Rhodospirillales bacterium
ACGGACCTACCACAACAGCTTCGTCACCGATCTGCCGGTCACGCCCGGCACTGTGGCGGAATTGGCCGCTTGCGGACGGGCACGCTGGAAGATCGAGAACGAGACGTTCAAAGTGCTCAAATGCGGCGGCTACAACCGCGAGCACAATTTCGGACACGGCAAAGACACCCTGGCCAGCGTGCTGGTGGTGCTGAACCTGCTGGCCTTCGCCTACCACACGCTCGCGTCTCTCGCCGTGTCGGCATGGCAGGCCGCCATGGCCGCGAAAGGCGCGACATACCGGTTCTTCGAGCATCTGCGGACCATCACGACATATGTGGTGTTCCAGGATTGGCCGCATTTGCTCCGCTCAATCAGAGACGGCGACATCCGCCCCCCCTGACACCGCAGAACCAGCACAACCCGCAATCGCCCCCTGAAATCAAGGAGAGAACACACGACAAATCGACTCAGACACTCAATTTAGAATTGCTGATCGGCGCCGTGTCCGAGCGGCGTTCAAAGCTCTGGCCAAGGGTGGGTTCAGCGGTCTATAAAGGCGTGGTTTTGCTGAAGGTTGTGGCTGATCGAGCGGCTGAATTAACCGATCCGGCTGAAAAATCTGTGTCTTGGCATGCGAGAGTGGCGGAACGGTAGACGCAGTCGACTCAAAATCGACCGGCGAAAGTCATGGGGGTTCGAATCCCCCCTCTCGCACCAATCGCATGGTGTTTGGACGGGTGGGCTGGGGTTTTTGTCGAATCCCTAACAAAGCTCGCGCAGGTTTGATTTCCGTTTCAGAGGCAAGTGAGGCCAATGCAGCTTGGAACAGTGAACCACGCTGCGGCCGGCAGAGACTCCGTCGTCGGCGCGGGCGTGTATGACGGCAAGAGGGGAATACTTGTGTCGCGAACGAATCTTCTGGCCCGGCTGTTGATCCTGGTGGCGGTGGCAACGCTGCCGGCGGTGCTGGTCACGACATATATGCAACAGAACCTTCGCGAAGAGGGCCGTGCGCGGATCGCCAGCGAGGCGCTGCGCCAGGCTGAGCTTCTCAATGCCGATCTGTCGAGCGTCGTCGAGGGAGCCCGCCAACTCAGCCTGGCGATTTCGCATTTTGCGAATGTCCGCGCAGGGAACCCGGCATGCAAAACCGACATCGCCGATTTGCGTAGCGATTTGCCGGCCTACACGATGATCAGCGTCATTGGTGATGACGGTCAGATCATCTGCTCAACCGAACAGGGCGCGCCCGCCTTCGCCCCCTCGGCGGACGTCGCGCATGTCCGCGAGATCGTGAACCACGGAAAATTCGAGGTCGGGACTTTCATGGGAGGGACCCCGAGTCGCGGCCCGATCCTGCCGCTCTGCCTGCCGTTTACCATGACCTCCGGCCGTCAAGCCGTTGTTATTGTTGGCTTGAGCCTCGACTGGCTCGGTGGACATCTGGGCGAGCTCCAACGCCCAGCCGACAGCACGATTGGTATCGCCGATCGCAATGGCGTGACCGTCGCGCGCTTCCCGGAGCACGATAAGTTCGTTGGCAAGCTTTTCCCGCCGCCGGTCCGCCCGCTCATCAATGCGCCGGTTCGCGGCAACGCCGTGGTGATGGGCTATGATGGCAAGGAGCGCATCATCGGCTATGTTCCTATCGGCGACGGCGCGGTCGGCTTGTTCGTCAGCATCGGCATGTATTTGCCCGGCATGCTGGCGGACCTCGACCGGACGTCATTGCAGGGCGGATTGTTGATCCTTGCTGGCGCGCTGCTGTCACTGGTGTTGGCGCTGTTCGTCGGCCACCGCTTCGTTCGCCGTCCAACGGCGGCGCTGTTGGCGGCTGCCCAACGCTGGTCGTCCGGCGACCTGACGGCGCGGGCACGGCTGCGCGAGTCATCGAAATCGGAGTTCGGCAGCCTTGCGGTCGCGTTCAACGACATGGCGGGTGCGCTTGGCCGGCAGCGCGCGGAGCTCGAGCACCTCAACGACACGCTCGAACAACGTGTCGAGGCCCGCACGCAGGATCTCGCGGAAAGCCGCAGTCGGCTCCAGGTCGAGATGGCCGAACGCGAGAAGACCGAGACGACGTTGCGGCAATCGCAAAAGCTCCAGGCAGTCGGCCAGCTTGCCGGCGGTATTGCGCATGATTTCAACAACCTGCTGACCGCCATCGTCGGCGCGCTCGATCTGCTGCGTGGCCGCATGCCGGCTGGGCAGGAGAACATGGTCCGCCTGATCGACAACGCCCTGCAGGCGGCGGAGCGTGGCGGCAGGCTGACCGGCCAGCTGCTCGCCTTCTCGCGGCGCCAACGCCTGCTGCCGACGCCGACCGATTTGAACATGACGGTCGTGTCGCTCTCCAACCTGCTTGGCAGCACGCTCGGCCGCTCGATCCGTATCCAGACGGATCTGGTGCAGGACCTCGCGCCCGCCATGGTCGATCCCGGCCAGATCGAGGCGGCGATTATCAACCTCGCCATCAACGCCCGTGATGCGATGCCCGAAGGGGGCGTGCTGACGATTTCGACGCGCAATGTCACCCATGGGGTCGGCGGATCGATCGCGCCGGGCGACTACGTGGCCGTGCGCGTGTCCGATACCGGCACCGGCATGACGCCCGAAGTCGCGGCGCGCGTGTTCGAGCCGTTCTTCACCACCAAGGGGCCCAACCGCGGTTCGGGCCTTGGCCTGTCGCAGGTGCACGGCCTCGCCACGCAATCTGGCGGCGACGTGCGGATCGAAAGCCGCATCGGCGAGGGCACGACGGTCACGCTGCTACTCCCGCGTGCGACCAGCATGCCGGCCGTGCGGACGGACACCAATGCCAATCGCAATGCACCGCGCCGCCGCTCGCGCGTTCTGGTCGTGGATGACGACAACGATGTTCGCCGGATGACCGGAGAAATGCTGACCGAACGGGGCTATGCCGTTGAACTGGCGTCGAGTTGCGAGGAGGCGCTCGCGGTGATCGATCGCGATGCGAGCTTCGATGTCGTGCTTGTTGACTACGTGATGCCCGGCATGAACGGAGCCGACCTGATCGAGCAATTGCAGCGGACGCGGCCCGCCCTGCGCACTCTGCTGATGACCGGGTATGCCGACATGGGCGACGACGAGACGGTGGTGACCGACAGCATCATCCGCAAGCCGTTCAACATCTCCACCCTCGATGAGCGGATCGACCGTATCATCTCCCGTCCCAATCTGCGCGCGGTTCCCGGCGGGCTATCCAGCGCCGGCTGAACGCCAGATTCCGACCCACGAAAAGCGGTGCCTGAATTGGGCGCCGCTTTTTTGTATTCTGTGCCGTCCTATCCCGGCGCCGAGCCGCCGCCGACGGTGAGAATTTGGCCGGAGACGTAGTTCGATTCGGGGATACAGAACAAATAGATCGCCCCGGCTGCCTCATCCGGCGTGCCGCCGCGCCCGAGCGGGATGCGGGCTTCGATATCCTTGGCGGAATCCGGGTTGATGCCGACTCGGATTTGCCGCCCCTCGATGTTGATCCGGGCGCCCGAATCGGCGGTGGCCTCGGTCAGTCGTGTCCGGATGAACCCGAAGGCGATCGCGTTCACGTTGACCTTGTAGCGGCCCCATTCCTTGGCCATCGTCTTGGTCAGGCCGATGATGCCCGCCTTCGCCGCGCTGTAGTTGGCCTGCCCGGCATTGCCGCCCGTGCCTGACACGGAGGAGACGTTTACCACCTTGCGATGGAAGCCCGTTCCCGCCGCCGCCTCGGCGCGTGCCATGTCACGAATGAACGGCTGGGCGGCACGAAGAATGCGGAAGGGGGCGGTGAGGTGGCAGTCGATGATGGCGTACCACTGCTCGTCGCTCATCTTCTGGATGACGTTGTCCCAGGTGTAGCCGGCGTTGTTGACGATGATGTCGATGGATTTATAGGTGTCGATGGCCTTCTGGATGACCATCTCGCCGAAATCCGGCACGGTGACGCTGCCGGGAAACCCGGTCGCCTCGCCGCCGGCAGCGCGAATTTCATCGACCACCGACTGGGTCGGTTCGGCATCGAGATCGTTGACCACGACACGCGCGCCCTCGCTCGCCAGCTTCAGCGCCACGCTCCGCCCGATACCACGGCCGGCGCCGGTGACCAGGGCCACGCGCCCTTCAACCTTGCCTCGCATTGTTCCGTCTCCATTCCCTGGGTTGATCCCAGGAAAGGCTAGCGATTGCTCGGCCGTTTGGGAATGTGGCTGCTGGACTGCGATCGTCGTTTCTACTATGTTCTTGTCTGATGAGCAGGAGGGCTGGACACGATATGGAGTGGGACGCGCCCGGCATCGTGCTCGACGCGCGGGCGTTCGGCGAAACCGACGCGATCGCCACGATTATGACGGAGGAGCACGGTGCCCATCGCGGCCTGGCGCACGGGGCGCAGTCGCGCCGCAGTGCCGCGCTGTGGCAGGCGGGAAATCTCGTGCAGGCGCGCTGGACGGGGCGGCTCTCCGACCAACTTGGCGCGTTCACGGCGGAGCTTGTGCATCCCGCCGCCGCCCATGCGCTCGATGACGCGTTGGCGCTGGCGATGCTGTCTGCCGCTTGCGCGGTGGCCGAAGGCGCGCTGCCTGAGCGCGAGGCGCATCCGCGTGTGTTCGATGGGTTGTTGCATCTGCTCGCCCGATTGCCGCAAGGGCCTGTGCTGCTCGCCGACCAGATACGCTGGGAAGTGACGCTGCTCGCCGATCTCGGCTATGGGCTTGATTTTTCTCAGTGTGCGGTCACCGGTGGCACCGATGATCTGCTCTTTGTGTCGCCGAAATCCGGCTGTGCGGTATCAAATGGCGCGGCCGGAGTGTGGAAATCGCGCCTGCTGCCTCTCCCGCCATTCCTGCGCGGGGATGGTTCCGGTGATCCTGCCGATTGGCGCGATGGGCTGCGGCTGACCGGTCACTTCCTCGCCCGCGACGCTTTCGGCCTGCAGCATAAGCAATTGCCGCAGTCACGCCTCGCCCTTTACGACCGGGTCGCGGCATTGGCCGCCCCGGCTCCGGAGACTGAAGAACATGCCTGACGACCTGATCGGCAAGGTGGAAGACACCCGCCTCGCGGACGCGCTGAGCGAGCGCTACCTTGCCTATGCGCTATCGACCATCATGTCCCGCTCGCTGCCGGATGTGCGCGACGGTTTGAAGCCGGTGCACCGGCGGCTGGTCTACGCGATGCATCAGCTGCGTCTCGATCCCGCCGCGGGGTTCAAGAAATGCGCGCGCATCGTCGGTGACGTGATGGGCAAGTATCATCCGCATGGCGATGCCTCGATTTACGACGCCATGGTCCGCCTCGCGCAGGATTTCGCCGCGCGCTTCCCGCTGGTCGACGGCCAGGGCAATTTCGGCAATATCGACGGTGATAACCCGGCGGCCATGCGCTACACCGAGGCACGACTGACGGAGGTCGCCAAGGCGCTGCTGGCCGGCATTGACGACGATGCGGTCGATTTCCGCCCCACCTATGATGGCGAGGAGAGCGAGCCGCTGGTGCTGCCCGGCGGGTTTCCGAACCTACTCGCCAATGGCGCGGCCGGCATCGCGGTGGGTATGGCGACGTCGATCCCACCGCATAACGCTGGCGAGGTCTGTGCGGCTGCGATCCATCTGATCCGCAATCCCGAGGCCAGCACGGCCGATCTGCTGGTGCATATGCCGGGCCCGGATTTTCCCACCGGCGGGCTGCTGATCGAAGAGAAGGCGGCGCTGCTGCAGGCCTACGAGACCGGCCGCGGCGGTTTTCGCGTGCGGGCGAAATGGGAGGTCGAGCGCGGCAAGCACGGCACCTGGGCGATCGTCATCACCGAAATTCCCTACCAGGTCCAGAAATCCCGGATGATCGAGCAGATCGCCCAGCTGCTGGAGGAGAAGAAGCTGCCGCTGCTCGGCGACATCAGGGACGAGAGTGCGGAGACCGTGCGCCTGGTGCTGGAGCCGAAGGTGCGCGGCGTCGAGCCCGATGTGCTGATGGCGACGATGTTCCGCGCGACGATGCTGGAAAACCGTTTCCCGCTCAACATGAACGTGCTGACTGCGGACCGGACGCCGCGCGTATTGTCGTTGCGTGAAGTGCTGCGACAGTGGCTTGATCATCGCAAGGAGGTGCTGGGACGGCGCAGTCGATTCCGGCTTGCGGCGATCGAGCGGCGGCTGGAAATCCTCGACGGGTTCTTGGCGGTCTACCTCAATCTTGATGAGGTGATCCGGATCATCCGCAACGAGGACGAGCCGAAGCCGGCGTTGATGCGGGGCTTCTCGCTGAGCGACGTGCAGGCGGAGGCGATCCTGAACATGCGGCTGCGGTCGTTGCGCAGGCTTGAGGAAATGGAGATCCGCAAGGAACATCGGAACCTCACGAAGGAGCGCAAGGACCTGCAGGCGCTGCTTGGCGATGCCGGGTTGCAATGGGAGCGCATTGTCGGCGAGATCGAGGATGTCCAGAAGAAGTTTGGTGCTGGTCCGCTCGGCGATCGGCGGACCGTGATCGGCGACGTGCCGGTGGAGATCGAGGTTTCCAACGAGGCTTTCGTCGAGCGCGAACCGATCACGGTTATCCTCTCGGAGAAGGGGTGGATCCGGGCGGTGAAAGGCCACGGCATCGACCCGGAGGCGCAGAAATTCAAGGAAGGGGACCGGCTTCGACTGATGGTGCCCTGTGAAACCACGGACCGGCTTTGCCTGTTCGCCACCAACGGGCGCGCCTATACGCTGCGCCCAGCCGACCTGCCGCGCGGGCGCGGGGATGGGCAGGCGGTGCGGTTGCTCGCGGAACTGACTAACGAGGACGACGTCGCCACCCTGTTCATCTGGCGCGAGGGTATGCGCTATCTCGTCGCGAGCACCGCCGGGCGCGGTTTCATCGTCAAGAGCGAAGACCTGGTGGCGGAAAAGCGGACCGGCAAGACGGTGCTCAATCTCAAACCGGGCGAGGAGGCGATGCTGTGCCTGCCCGCGTCGGGCGACCATGTGGCGGTGATCGGGGCGAACAAGAAGTTGCTGGTGTTCCCGCTCGATCAGGTTTCCGAGATGACACGCGGGGCGGGCGTTATACTACAGAAATACAAGGACGGTGGCCTTGGGGACATCAAGGTGTTTGCAATTGCCGATGGACTGACCTGGAAACTCGGGGAAAAGACGCGGACAGAAACGAATTTGCGGGATTGGCTCGGCGAGCGGGCGCAGGCCGGCCGGATGCCGCCGAATGGGTTTCCGAAATCCGGCAAGTTTTCCTGACGGGCCGCTCAGCCCGGCGCGAGCATGCTGAGCGCGACCGCCTCGGCGACGCGAATGCCATCGACGCCGGCCGAGAGAATGCCGCCGGCGAAACCCGCACCCTCGCCGGCCGGGTAGAGGCCGCGCACGTTGAGACTCTCGTAGTGGGAATCACGGGGAATGCGCAGCGGCGAGGATGTGCGCGTCTCGACGCCCGTGAGCACTGCGTCCGCCATGGCGAACCCTTTGATCTGCCGTTCGAAGGCTGGCAGCGCCTCGCGGATGGCGGCGATCGCGTAGTCCGGCAGGCAGGTTGAGAGATCGGTCCAATGGACGCCGGGCTTGTAGGACGGCACGACGCTGCCGCCTGCGGTCGATGCCCGTCCCGCGAGGAAATCGTCCACACGCTGGGCGGGAGCCGCATAGGTAGCTCCGCCAGCGACGAAGGCGCGCTCCTCCCAGTGGCGCTGGAAGGCAATGCCGGCGAGCGGTCCGCCGGGATAGTCGGAGGGCGTGATGCCGACGACGATGCCGGCATTGGCGTTGCGTTCGTTGCGGGAATACTGGCTCATGCCGTTGGTGACGACGCGGCCGATCTCTGACGTGGCGGCCACCACCGTGCCGCCCGGGCACATGCAGAAGCTGTAGACGGAGCGGCCGTTGCTGGCGTGATGGACGAGTTTGTAGTCGGCGGCCCCGAGCAGCTGGTGGCCCGCCATGTCGCCATAGCGGCAACGATCGATCAGAGATTGCGGATGTTCGATGCGGAACCCGATGGAGAACGGCTTCGCATCCATCCGGACGCAACGTTCATGCAGCATCGCGAAGGTGTCACGCGCGCTGTGGCCGACGGCGAGCACGACGTGCCCGGTCGGGATGCGTGTGCCGTCTTCCAGGAAGACGCCGCGCATGGCGTATCGGCCTGCATCGCTCGCCAGATCGAGGTCGACCACCTTGCTTCCGAAACGATACTCGCCGCCCAGCGCCTCCACGCTCGCCCGCATGCTCTCGACCATCGAGACCAGGCGGAACGTGCCGATATGCGGTTTGGCGACGGTACAGATTTCCTCCGGTGCGCCGGCGCGCACGAACTCCTCCAGCACCTTGCGGCCGCGGTGGCCGGGGTCCTTGATCTGGCTGTAGAGCTTGCCGTCGGAGAAGGTGCCAGCGCCGCCCTCGCCAAACTGCACGTTGGACTCAGGGTTCAGCACCGATCGACGCCACAGGCCCCAGGTGTCCTTGGTGCGTTCCCGCACCATCTTGCCGCGGTCGAGAATGATCGGTCGCAATCCCATCTGGGCCAAGAGCAAGCCGGCGAACAGGCCGCACGGGCCGGTGCCGATCACTACCGGGCGCTCGGGCGGGGGCGTCTTCGTATGCGCAACAAATCGGTAGGTGCTGTCGGGGGAGGGGCCGATATGCGGATCGCCGGCGAAACGGGCAAGCAGGCCCGCATCGTCGTCCGTTTCGATATCGATGGTGTAGATGAACCGAATGGCGGCCTTGCGCCTGGCATCCATCGCGCGACGAAAGACGGCATGGTGGCGCAGTGCCGCCGGTACGATGCCGATACGGTTCAGGATCGCCGCAATGAGGTCGGCGTCGCTGTGGTCGAGCGGGAGCTTGAGTTCGGTCAGACGCAACATCAGGCCGCTCTAGCAGACTTCCGCCCGGCGCGCGCGGGTAGATCGATGGTCAATGCCGAGTGGTCCGACAAGCCCGCCTCGCGTTCGGCGTGACTATAGGTGATGGTACCGGCGCGCACGGCCAGGCGAGGCGACAGGAAGGCGTGATCAAGGCGGAAGCCGTTCTTGCGGTGGCTGAACCAGGAGAATTCCAGCCGGTCGGGATTGCGCCGTCGCCATAGATCGTGAAAGCCGAGCGCATCGACGCGGTCCATGAAATGCGCGCAGCGATCGGTGTTGCCGGCCTCGTCGAGAAAGGCTCGGCAGGTGTTGAAGTCACCGACCGCCAGCGCCCGCTTGTCGCGGAAGGGCGCGAGGTGGGTGAGCAGCGCCTCCCAGTAAGGCAGCTTGGCCAGCAGGTTCGGCATGTAGACACCGACGATGCGCAGCGTGCCGAAATCGGCGGCGATGAGCTTCCAGGGTTCGGGAAGTTCGGCATCAACCGGGCCGAACTCGCGAAATCGCCGGCGTGCGGCAATCAGTACGCCCTTGCGTCCCAAGGGCGGCACCACCTTGGTCATCCAGGGGTATCCGAGGGCCATCAGCGCCGCGCGCAACCGTTCCCCCGCCGCACCCGCGTGATACTCGCTGAGCACGAGCACATCGGCGTCATGCCGCGCCAGGGCCGCCCCGATTCCGTCCAACCGCGCTCCGCCGCCGGCGCGGATGTTCCAGGCGAGAACCCGCAACCCGTTAGTCCGTGACGGGATCGCAGCGGAAACCGGCGTCCCAGCGCTTGACCTTCATGCGCGAGGGCGAGGCGAAATGGGCGGTGCAGCACACCGTGTCGGTGTCGCAATATCGCTCCAGGAACGCACGGCGCGTGGCGCCCGATTGCACGGGGTCGACATCCGCGCGCATCGACATTTCCGGATAGCGCGCCTGGATGGGGGAGTGGATCAAGTCGCCGGTGATCACCGCTGCGTCGCGCCCCTTGCCCATCACCACGGCGAAATGATCGGGTGTGTGGCCGGGCGTTGGCATCAGGCGGATGTGGTCGTCGAGTTCATGCGCGCTGCTGACCAACTGGTGCCGGCCGGCGGCGACGATCGGCAGCACGGAATCGGCGAAGGGCAGAACGGGCGCCTTGGCATTCTCGGCGTTCCAGTAGGCGAACTCCTTGTCGGCGAACATGTAGCGGGCGTTCGGGAAGGTCGGCACCCAGCGGCCGTTTTCGAGGCGCGTGTTCCAGCCGACGTGATCGACATGCAGATGCGTGCACATGACGATGTCGATATCCTCGACACGCAGGCCGGCGGCGGCGAGGGCCGCCATGTAGCTGTTGTCGGTCTTCATGTGCCAGATCGGCCTGGTAGGGCGGTCCTTGTCGTTGCCGACGCAGGTGTCGACGAGGATGTTGTGGTGCGGCGTGCGCAGGACGTAGGACTGGATGCACAGGACCAGCCAGTCGCGCGCGTCGAGATGGGCGGGCTGCATCCAGGCGCGGTTGGCCGCCAGCAGGTCGGGGGTCAGGCCGGGGAGGAAATCCATTGCCGGCATGAACGGGTATTCGCCCTCGATGATGCGCTGGACGGTGATGTCCCCGACATTGAATTTCAAGCTCATCGCGATTGCCCCCTGTTGGCCGTGCGGCGGAATGCTAGCCGCGCGGGTCAGCCCTGACAAACCGCCGTCGCACTTTACAGCCATGCGAAATGCCGGTTCAGTGCGCCATGCTCGTATCGCTTAACCGTCGCGCCTCGACCGTGACCCGCCACATGAATGCCATGTGGGCCGGGCCGTGGCGTCGCGACCGCTGAACGACAGCACCGCACGTATCACTGGCCCCGCCGCAAGACGGATGGGGCCTTTGAAAATCCCCGCCGTCGCGGCTCTCCGAGAGAGGAAGTCGAGATGGATAGCGCTCCCCCCACACTGGAGTTTCGTGGCGCCCGCCCTGGGGACGCCGAGGCGATTTCGACCATGCAGGCGCTGCCCGGCTTCCGCCACGGCACGCTGCGGCTGCCCCATCCTAATCCCGACGAGACCAGGCGCTGGCTGGAAGGCCCCTTCGACGGCCGTGTGCTGCTGGCGCTGTCCGAAGGCCGGATCGTCGGCATGATCGACGTGCATCGCTATCCCGGCCGCCGCAGCCACGCCGGTGGCATCGGCCTCGGCGTGCATGATGCCTGGACGGGGCGCGGCATCGGCACGGCGATGATGGCGGAGATCGTTACCTATGCCGAAAACTGGCTCGGCCTGCGCCGGCTGGAACTCAACGTGTTCACCGACAACGCCCGCGCCATCGCGCTGTATCGCAAATTCGATTTCGCCGTTGAGGGCACGTTGCGCGGCTACGCGTTGCGTGACGGCGCGTTCGTCGATGCCTATGCGATGGCCCGCTCGCGCCTGTAGGCTGCTCGAAACCCAACGGACGCATCATGACCGACACGCTCCTGCCCATCGACCCCGGCGCCCGCCGCGCCATCGCCGACGCCGTTGCCGCCCAGCACGACGAGACGGTGGCGCTGCTCGCCTGCCTGGTGCGCCATCGCAGCGTGCTCGGGCAGGAGCAGTCCTGTCTGGCGGAGATGGAGACTGTTTATCGTGGCATCGGCCTGGAGCCGACGCGCGTGCCTGTCGACGTTGCGGCGCTCGCGGGTCATCCCGGATTCTCTCCGCCGCTGATCGCCTATGCCGGCCGCGATCCCGTCATTGCCGTTCACCGCCCACGCCGCGCGACCGGGCGCAGCCTGCTGCTGCAAGGCCATGTGGATGTGGTGCCGGAGGGGGCCGCCGATCTCTGGACCACGCCGCCGTACGAGCCGGCCATCCGCGACGGCCGTATGTTCGGGCGCGGGGCGGCGGACATGAAGGCCGGCATTGCCGCCTATGTGATGGCCTTCAAGGCGCTGCGCCGCGCCGGGCTGCAACCGGCGGCGGAGGTGCAGATGGCCGCCGTCATCGAGGAGGAATGCACTGGGAACGGCGCGCTGGCCGTCATGCAGGCGCTGGCAAAACCCGATGCCTGCCTGATCCCCGAGCCTGGCCCGGGCTATCCCGCGCTGTATACCGCCGAGGTCGGCGTCGTCTGGGCGTGGATCACCGTTACCGGCCGGCCGGCCCATGTGCGGGACATGCAGTCGGGCGTGAACGCGATCGAGGCGGCCAACGCCATTGCCGCCGCCTTCAAGGG
Organism: Rhodospirillales bacterium; assembly: GCA_043744375.1. Taxonomy (GTDB): domain Bacteria; phylum Pseudomonadota; class Alphaproteobacteria; order Acetobacterales; family Acetobacteraceae; genus CAIYPH01. The sequence goes on from JAYTUU010000002.1 coordinate 12,018, forward strand.
CTACGAGGCGACGATGAACCGCGCCGAGCATCGCCACCCCGCCTTCGCCGCCGACAACCATCCGATCAACGTGAATTTCGGCACCATCGAGGGCGGGGAGTGGAACAGCTCCGTGCCCACCCGCGCCCGCATCGGCATGCGCGTTGGCGTGATGCCCGGGTATTCGTGCCGGCAGGTGGCGCGTGACATCGAGCGCCTGGTGGCCGATGCCGCCGCCGACCCGCGGCTGCGTGGCGCGGTGGTGAAAACCGAGTTCAAGGGTTTTATGGCCGATGGCTGCGTGTTTCCGCCGGAGCAGGCCATTTCCCGTGCCATTTCCGCCGTTCATGCGGATATCGCCGGTGCGCCGCTGCGCCACTACGCCGCCGCCGGCCTTACTGATGCGCGGCACTACGTGCTCTACCAGGGCACGCAGGCCACCTGCTACGGCCCGGACAGCGAGAACATCCACGGCATCGACGAAAGCGTCGGGCTGGCGTCGCTGCATCAGGTGACGGAAGTGCTGGCGCTGACCATCGCCGGGTGGTGTGGGCTGGAGGCGATCTGAGGGCGCGGCGCTGATCCAGGGCAATCGGGTGAAGGCTCAAGCCGCAATCAAGGCTCCGCCGGCGTCGTGCGCAGCGCGCAGTCGCGCGACGGGCCGAGGGCCCTTGGAACCCC
>JAYTUU010000003.1:0-12621 GCA_043744375.1 Rhodospirillales bacterium
GGCCAGTGGCCCTTGGAACCCCGGACTGCTCGCGGCTGGACGGACGGCCTTCGGTGAGCCCCGCGATCTCGCCGCATTCACTGGCGAAGCCCAAACTCCCGCGCGATCGCAATGCGGTCCGAGATGTCCATTGCCTGCGGCGCAAGCAGTCGGGGGGATCAAAGGGGCGTGCCCCTTTGCCGCCGGAGGCGCGCTGCGCACGACGCGCGCGCGATGGCGGTCACCTGGACCACGCCGTAGGCGACGAGGGCGATGGCGCGGGCTCGCGTGGAAGGCCCGGCTTCAGGTGTCTTCGATCCGATCGATGCCAGGCAGGATCTTCATCGCCTGGGCGAGGCGGGGGGTGATGTTGAAACCGCCGGGGAGGGTGATTTCGACATCCTGTTCGGCATCGAGGCGGGGGATGAGGACGACGCGACCCCTGCCCTTCCCTTCGCGGTCAAGCAAGGCGCGGATGTGCGGCACGGTTTCGGTTTTCTGGAGCCAGATGCGCATGCCCTGGCCGGCCTCGGCGGCGGCCTGGTCGAGAGGGGCGACATCCTGCGCGGTGAGCCGGAGGGCTTCGCCCTCAAGGCGGATATCCGCAGTGACCAGCACGGAGTTTCCGGTGGCAAGCATTTCACGTGAGCGGCTCAGGACTTCGCTGAAGAAGGTGACTTCGTAGCTGCCGCCCGCGTCGGACAGGCGGACCCAGGCCATGCGGCTGCCGGTGCGGGTGATGCGTTCCTTGCTGTTGACGACGACGCCGGCGAGGCGAATACGGGCGGGGCCCTTCTGGGCGTAGGCTTCGAGCTGGCTGGAGACGAGGGCGCCGAGGCGCTTGAGGGTGGTGCCGTAGGCGTCGAGTGGGTGGCCGGTGAGATGGAAGCCGATCGCTTCAGACTCGAATCCGAGACGATCGAGCGACTCCCATTCGGGGATATTGGGCAGGCGAAGTGCCTCGGGCTTTCCTGTGCCGCCGAAAAGTCCGGCCTGGCCGCTATCCTTTTCCTCGGCGGTGGCCTGGGCGCGGCGCAGAATTGTTTCGGCCGCGCCGAAGACGCGGGCGCGGATGGGTTCGAGGCTGTCGAAGCCGCCGGCGCGGGCGAGATTTTCGATCTGCGAGCGGGCGATTTGTCGCGGGTCGACGCGGGCCGCGAAGTCGGCAAGATCGGCGAAGGGCTTGCCAGCGCGGGCGGCGACGAGGGCCTGCATGGCGGAGACGCCGACTTTCTTCACCGCGGCGAGGGCGTAACGAATGCAGCGTTTGCCGTGCTCGTCGTGTTCGAGCGAGAAGTCGGCTTCGGAACGGTTGACATCGGGCGGGAGGATGCGGACGCCCATGCGGCTGGCTTCCTGGCGCAGAGCCGCGAGCTTGTCGGTGTTGCTGATGCCCAGCGACATGCAGGCGGCGAGGAACGCCTGGGGGTGGTTGGCTTTCAGGTAGGCCGTCTGGTAGGCGAGCAGGGCGTATGGCGCCGCGTGGCACTTGTTGAAGCCATAATCGGCGAACTTTGCCATCAGGTCGAAAATATCGGAGGCCTTGGCGGCGGGGATGCCGCGTTCGGTGGCGCCATCGCAGAAGATTTGCCGTTGCGCTTCCATCTCGCTCTGGATCTTCTTGCCCATGGCGCGGCGCAGCAGGTCGGCAGCACCCAGACTGTAGCCGGCGAGGGTCTGGGCGATCTGCATCACCTGTTCCTGGTAGACTATGATGCCGTAGGTTTCTTCAAGGATGGCGTGGATGGCCGGGTGCGGAGCTTCCCATTTCTCGCCGTGTTTGCGCTGGCAATAGGCGGGGATGCTGGCCATCGGGCCGGGACGGTAGAGGGCGACGGCGGCGATGAGGTCTTCGAAACGGTCGGGGCGCATCTGGCGCAGGACGTCGCGCATGCCCTGGCCTTCAAGCTGGAAGACGCCGGCGGCATCGGCACGTTGCAGCATTTCATAGGTCTTGGGGTCGTCGAGCGGCAGGGTGGGGAGGTCGATGGTGATGCCTTCCCGGGCCAGGAAGCCGACCGCGCGTTGCAGGATGGTCAGCGTTGTCAGGCCGAGGAAGTCGAATTTCACCAGGCCGGCCTGCTCGACGTATTTCATCGAGTATTGCGTCACGAGCGCATCGGATTTGACGTCGCGATAGACCGGAACCATTTCGGTCAGCTTGCGATCGCCGATGACCAATCCTGCGGCATGGGTGCTGGCGTGGCGGTAGAGGCCCTCGATCTGCAGGGCGATTTCCATCAGCCGGGCAATGGCTTCGTCATCGGTGCGCAGCTGTTGCAGCTTGGGCTCGCCGTCGATCGCCTGTTGCAACGTGACCGGCTTGGCGGGGTTGTTGGGGATCAGTTCAGCGACGCGGTTGACCTGGCCGTAGGGCAGGCCGAGGACGCGGCCGACGTCACGGATGGCGGCACGGGCTTGCAGTTTGCCGAAGGTGATGATGCCGGCGACGCGGTCCGCGCCGTATTCGCGGCGCACATAGGCGATCACCTCGTCGCGGCGTTCCTGGCAGAAATCGATGTCGAAATCCGGCATCGAGACGCGTTCGGGGTTGAGGAACCGTTCGAATAGCAGATTGAATTGCAGTGGGTCGATATCGGTGATGGTGAGTGCCCAGGCGGCGACGGAGCCCGCACCCGAGCCGCGGCCGGGGCCGACGGGGATGCCTTGCGCTTTCGCCCATTGGATGAAGTCCGCAACGATGAGGAAGTAGCCGGGGAAGCCCATGCTGGCGATGACGCCGAGTTCGAATTCGAGACGGTCGCGGTATTTCCCGCGGGTTTCGGCGTCGGCGCCGATCGCGTCCATGCGGGCGTCGAGGCCGGTGGCGGCCATGGCGCGGACGGTCTCGTCCTCGGTGCTGCCGGGGTGGACCTTTGGGCAAACCGGCAGCAAGGGCTTTCGCGACTCAGCCATGATGGCGCAGCTGCGCGCTATGGCCAGCGTGTTGTCGCAGGCTTCGGGGAGATCGGCGAAGAGGGTGCGCATGGCCTTGGCGGGCTTGAACCAGTGCTCGGGAGTGACGCGGCGGCGGTCGCGTTCGGAGAGCATCCGGCTTTCGGCGATGCAGAGCAGGGCGTCGTGCGCCTCGTGCATTTCGCGCTTGGCGAAGAAGCAGTCGTTGGTGGCGACGAGGGGCAGGCCGTGGCGGTCGGCCAGCGCGATCAGGCCCGGTTCGATGGCGCGTTCGATGGGCAGGCCGTGGCGGTGGATTTCTACCACTGTGCGGCCGGCGAAGGCCTCGGCGAGGCGGGCGAGGAGGGTTTCGGCGTCGGACTTCTGGCCCTCGGCGAGGAGGCGGGCGAGCGGGCCGGTGGTGCCGCCAGTGAGGAGGAAGAGGCCCTCGGCGTGGGCGCAGAGGTTGTCGAGCGTGAGTTGCGGCTTGAGGCCGGGGTCGGTTTCGAGGAAGCCGGCGGAGGAAAGGCGCTGGAGGTTGGCGAAGCCGGCGGCGTTCTGGGCGAGCAGGACGATGGGGTCGGGTGCCAGGCGGATATTGTCGGGCCGTGCGAGGGCGACCTGGCAGCCGATGATCGGCTGGACGCCCTTGGCGGTGCAGGCCTGGCTGAATTCGAGGGCGCCGAAGAGGTTGGCGGTGTCGGTGATGGCGACGGCGGGCATCCGCGCCTCAAAAGCGAGGGCGGCGATCGTGTCGGCCTTGATGGCGCCTTCGCTCAGCGAATAGCTGGAGTGGACGCGCAGGTGAATGAAGTCGGCGTGGGGCATGGGGGGACTCGGTGTGGCCTGGGGCTGGGAGGCTATAGGTGGGCGTTGGCGGGCGTGGAGGCAATCGCGGGAATTCGCTGGATCCGACTCCCTCCAAGGTGGAATCGTTCGACATGTCCACGATGCATCTTGTCCCGGAAGATATCCGGCGTCTCTACCATGTGAATGAGTGGCGAAACGCGGCGGGCGTACTCACCACCGCGTGTCCTCGTGAGTGGGCCGATATCCTCGATGTGCTCCGGGGATTCCGCCTTCTGCGCTCCGAAGTGGAGGTTGGCGGCGGGAATCGTTCGTTGATTTCGCGTCGGATCGACGGCGCCTTTTACGCGAAAGGGTGGATCGAGAAGGATTTCAAAACGGCCTTTGTCGTTGATGACGACAGGATCGAGAGCCCGACCCATGCTGTCGATTGCTACCGAAGTGGTGTTGCCCTTGAGGTCGAATGGAACAACAAGGATCCGTTTTTTGACCGCGACCTGAACAATTTCAGGCTCCTGTTCGATCTGCGGGCGATTCAGGTCGGCATCGTCATTACGCGAGCGACGGAACTGCAAGGCATTTTCAAGTCGCTCGGGAAAGGCTCATCCTATGGTGCTGCGACGACGCATCATGAGAAGCTGTTGCCGCGACTGGAAGGGGGCGGGGGCGGAGGATGCCCGGTGCTGACATTCGCGATCACGCCGGCTCTGTATGAGGATGATGGCGATGACGCCGTGGCCATCGCAAAATTGGCGCAAGCGAACGTCCGGGCGGAAGCCAAACGGAAAGGCGTGCGACTTGACGAAGAGGATGAGTAGTCAGTCCGCAGACGGAAGAGGGCGGTCCGTTCCGCTGTTATGCCGATATGTCGGCCATGAAGGTGTGTAGCCGGTCGCCTGATCACCCCAGCAGGTCCATCCGGGACGTGAGCCGCGCGCGAAGAGTTCAAGCCGATCGCCGGGCGAACATGCCTCGATGATGGGGTATATTTCGTCGGGCTTGCGGGAATGCTCGCGCTTGCGCGTGCCGAGATAGTTCACCTGCCGGCGGCCGGGCGCCAGCGTTCGGGCATGCTTGCCGCGAACACCAAAGAGAATGATCTCGGTCACGTTGCGAAAATAGAAGCCGACACCGCGGCCATCGCTGCCGCCATCCTTGCGCAGCTTGTGCCAGATGACGTTGGATTTGTAGGTGAAGCCCCATGCCTTCATGACCGACAGGCCCTCGGGGAGCAGGGCGTTGGGGATCCAGAGATAGAGATGGGCGGTATCCGCCGAGACCTCCGCGACAGGTAGCCCGGCAATGTCCTTGAGCGTCATTGTTGCATAGCGGCTTAGGCGCTTGTGTTCGGGAGCAATTTTCCCGGTGCTGTTCTGGAACTGCCAGGGGGGATCCGCAAGAATCGTTGCAAAACGTCGCCCGGCGGCAACCCGGCGAAGGTCGTCGGCCGCGTCGAGCGCAATCGGGGTCGGGAAGGTGTTCAACATTTGTTTGAGTGGACCACAGATCGCTGTGATTCGTCACCCGTATTCCAGGGTGCGTCAGCCGGGGGTTATGCGGCCGTTTTGGAGGGTGACGATGCGGTCCATGCGGGCGGCGAGGTCGGGGTTGTGGGTGGCGATGAGGGCGGCGGCTTTGTGGGCGCGGACGACGGACAGGAATTCGTCGAAGACGTGGGTGGCGGTGGCGACGTCGAGATTTCCCGTCGGTTCGTCGGCGAGGAGGAGGGTGGGGTTGTTGGCCAGCGCGCGGGCGATGGCGACGCGTTGTTGTTCGCCGCCGGAGAGTTTGCCGGGGAGGTGGTCTTCGCGGTTGGCGAGGCCGAAGCCGGCGAGGAGGGCGCGGGCGCGGGTTTCGGCGGCGCGGCGCTCCACTCCGGCAATCATTTGCGGCAACACGACGTTTTCAAGGGCAGAAAACTCGCCGAGCAAATGGTGGAATTGGTAGACGAAGCCGATTTCGTCGCGGCGGATGGCGGTGCGGGCGGTGTCGGACAGGCTGCCGGCGTCCTTGCCGGCAATGATGACCTGGCCGCCGTCGGGTTTGTCGAGCAGGCCGGCAATGTGCAGCAACGTGGATTTGCCGACGCCGGAGGGGGCGACGAGGGCGACGATTTCGCCGGGGTGGAGGGTCAGGTCGGCGCCGCGGAGAATGTGCAATTGGTCGGCGCCGCTGGTGTAAATGCGGGTGACGTTGCGCAGGATCAGGCGCTCATCCATGGCGCAGGGCCTCGACGGGGTCGGTGCGGGCGGCGCGCCAGCTTGGGTAGATGGTGGCGAGGAGGGAGAGGATCAGGCCGAGGCCGACGACGCGGATGACGTCGTCCCAGTCGATGGTGTTGGGGAGGGCGGTGAGGAGGAAGGCGCCGGAGTCGAAAACGGGGCCGCCGGTGAGGCGTTCGACGCTCGCCTGGATGAAGGCGATGTTGTGGACGAAGACGATGCCCATCAGCGTGCCGATCAGCGTGCCGCTAACGCCGACGAAGGCGCCGCACATCAGGAAAATCCGCAGGATGGCGCCGGCGGGGGCACCGATGGTGCGCAGGACGGCGATGTCGGCGGTTTTGTCCTTCACGAGCATGATGAGGGAGGAGACGACGTTGAAGGCGGCGACCAGGACGATCATGCCGAGCACGATGAACATCGTGTGCTTCTGGACTTGCAGGATGCCGATGATCTGGTCGTTGGCGTGGCGCCAGTCGCGCATCAGCAGCGTGCGGCCGGCGAGGAGGGTGGTGAGGCGCGGGGCGAGGGCTTCGACACGGGCGGGGTCGGCGACGCGGATCTGGTAGCCGGTGATGGCGTCGGGCTTCTGGAAGAAGATTTGCGCCATCGCCAGCGGGAGGAAGACAACGCCGTTGTTGTAGTCGGACAGACCGGCATCGAACACGGCGGCAACCCGGAAGGCGCGGACGCGGGGGACGACGCCGAACGCGGTGGCGGCGCCCTGGGGGGAGATCAGGGTGATCAGGCTGCCCGGCGCCAGGCGGTAGGCGGTGGCGAGGCCGCGGCCGATGACGATGGCGTTGTCGCCGGTGAAGGCGTCGAGGCTGCCGGCGATGATGTGGTCGGCGATGGCGGCGACGGCGCGGAGGTCGTCGTTGGTGACGCCGCGGACGAGGGCGCCGCGGGCGCCGCCACGATCGACGGAGACGAGGGCCTGGCCATCGAGCACGGGAAGGACGGCGGTGACGCCCGGGGTGGCGCGCAAGGCGGCGGTGAGGGGTTCGTGGCGGTCGATCTTCTCGCCGGCATAGGCCTCGATGGAGATGTGGCCGGAGACGCCGAGAGCGCGGGCGACGAGCTCGGTCTGGAAGCCGCTCATCACGCTGGTCACCACGATCAGCGTGGCGACGCCTAGGGAGATGCCGACGAGGGAGAAAATCGCGATGATGGAGACGAAGCGCTCGCCTTTGCGGGCGCGGAGGTAGCGGGCGGCTACCGTGCGTTCGAAGGCGTTAAACAAGGCAAGGCGAGGGCTCTGCCCTCGACCCGCAAAGGGCCGAAAGGCCCTTTGATCCCGGGACTGCTTGCGGCTGGATCGGCAGCCTTCGGTTGGAACGCGCGTTCTTGCTGGCGCCGCAGGCAATCACGACCGCAACCCGCCGGACACAGTGTGCGGTTGCACTGGACTGTGGGCTTCGCCAAGAAAGTGTCGGGTTTCCAAAGGCCCTCGGCCTTTGGCGGGTCGAGGGCAGAGCCCTCGCCTTCCTCATCGCTGGCTAACCCTGGCGACTGCGTCGGCCACACTGAGTTCGGAGCGTTCGCCGGTAGCGCGGCGTTTGAGTTCGACCATTCCGTTGGCGGCGCCGCGGGGGCCGACGATGATTTGCCAGGGGTGGCCCATCAGGTCGGCGTCGGCGAATTTGGCGCCGGCGCGATCGGGGCGGTCGTCATAGAGGATTTTGCCCGGGAGTTTGGCGTAGATATCGGCGCAGATGGCGTCGCAGGCGGGGTCGCCGACTTTGAGGTTGAGGAGGCCGGCGGCCCAGGGGGCGACGCTGTCGGGCCAGATGATGCCGGCGTCGTCGTGCGAGGCTTCGATGATGGCGCCGACGAGGCGGGAGACGCCGATGCCGTAGCTGCCCATGTGGGGGGAGACGGGTTTGCCGTCGGGGCCGGCGACGGTGAGGCCCATGGGTTCGGAGTATTTGGTGCCGAAGTAGAAGATGTGGCCGACCTCGATGCCGCGGCCTTCGCGCTTGCGGGGTTCGGCGATGTCGGCCCATTTGGCGAGGTCGTGTTTTTCGTCGGTGGCGGCGTAGAGGCTGGTCATCTGGTGGGCGAAGGCTTCGAGGTCGGCGGGGGATTGGTTGTCGTAGGTGGCGTTGAGCCAGTCGATATCCTCGAAGCCGGCGTCGAAGAAGACCTGGCTTTCGCCGGTGGGGGCGAGGACGATGAATTCGTGGCTGAGTTCGCCGCCGATCGGGCCGGTGTCGGCGACCATGGGGATGGCTTTGAGGCCGAGGCGCTGGAAGGTGCGCATGTACGCCAGCATCATCTTGCGATAGGCGATGACGGCGCTGTCGAAGTCGAGATCGAAGCTGTAGGCGTCTTTCATGAGGAATTCGCGGCCGCGCATGACGCCGAAGCGGGGGCGCATTTCGTCGCGGAATTTCCACTGGATGTGGTAGAGGTTTTGCGGAAACTCGCGATAGGATTTGACGCCGCTGGCGAAGATTTCGGTGATCATTTCCTCGTTGGTGGGGCCGTAGAGGAGGTCGCGCTCGTGGCGGTCTTTGAGGCGGAGCATTTCGGGACCGTAGGCATCGTAGCGGCCGGACTGGCGCCAGAGGTCGGCCGACTGGATGGTCGGCATGAGGATTTCCTGGGCGCCCGAGGCATCCTGTTCCTCGCGGACGATACGGGTGATGTTTTGCAGCACACGGTAGCCGGCGGGGAGCCAGGCGTAGATGCCGGCGGCGGTCTGGCGGACCAGGCCGGCGCGCAGCATGAGCCTGTGCGAGGCGATCTGCGCTTCGGAGGGGGTTTCCTTGAGGGTGGGCACAAAACTGCGGGAGAGTCGCATCGTTCGGTCCGGTCCGTGATCTGTATGAGGGGAGACCCTACAGGGCGGCGGGGCGGCGTGCCAGGGTGGGCGGGACATGGGAATTTTTGTGCGTTGCACAAGATTCTTACGCAAGAAAAATTCACAATCGCCCGAAATTTCGCAGGAATCCGCGTGACATTCCGGCCATGCGCGGATAGACACAAAAGAAGGCCCGCGCGCCGAGGCGCAGCGGGCCAAGTTTAGGGAAGAAACGCCAGTCACACGGCAGGATGAGGAGATGTTCCTCGTCCTGCCGTGATGATCTGTTCAAATCTCGCCGATGTCTATCGAAAATCGCTGATTTTTTGCCCGAAAATTGTGCGTTCAGCCATAATTTGAGTGTTTATTGAGCGTTTTGGCGCGTTCACGGGCAGTTCAGCCTAATTTACAGGCAGCGCCATCCAGCCCGTGCGAAAGCTGATCCAGCCGCTGGTCGTGACCAGATAGATCGCCAACCAGATCACGGCGGTGACGAGGGTGGTAATCGCGAACTTGCGTGCCAGGCCCGGACGCTCCGGGGCGCCGCGCCATCCTGACTGCGAGTCGGCCTCGGCGACCGGTTTCGTGCCCAGGGGGAGCACGGCGAACAGCGCGATCCACCAGATGACGACGAACAGCGCGATGCCGGTCACGATGGGCATTGTTCAGACCCGCAGCAAATGCACGTCCACCATCGGACGTTTCTGCAGGCGCTTGCCCAAGGCGCGGCGCAGGGCGGCCTTGGCGGCGTCGGTGAGGGCGGCGTCGTCGCGGCGTGTGGGGGCCGGGAGATCGGCGAGCGACTCGGCGATCTCGGCGGTGATGCGAGCGTTTTCGCGGTCGTCGCCGTCGAGCAGGCCGGGGGCGGAGAGTTTCGGCGTGCCGATGATGCGGCCATTGCCGTCGACGGCGACCGATAGGATCACGATGCCGTTGAACAACATGCGACGGCGGGCGCCCATGATGGCGCCTTCGAGGGGGACGAGGCGGGAGCCGTCGGCGACGAGTTTGCCGACGGTGGCACTGTCGGTGACCTCCGGTCGCCCCGGCGCGAGGCTGAGGATGTCGCCGTCTTCCAACAGCATGGCGGGGATGCCGGCCTCCTGGGCGAGGGCGGCGTGGGCGGAGAGGTGGCGCCATTCACCGTGGACGGGCACGGACAGCTTGGGGCGGACGAGCTTGTAGAGGCGGCGGAGTTCGTCACGCGCGGGGTGGCCGGAGACGTGGATGTTGTGGTCGTCATCGGTCATCAGGCGGACGCCGCGGCGAACGAGATTGTCCTGCATGGCGTGGATGGCACGCTCGTTGCCGGGGATGACGCGGCTGGAGAAGACGATGGTGTCGCCCTCGCCGAGTTCGATGCGGGGATGCTGGTCCATGGCGATGCGGGCCAGCGCCGAGCGGGGTTCGCCTTGGCTGCCCGTGCAGATCATCATCAGGTGGTCGTCATCGACGTCGTTGGCCTGATCCTCGGAGAGGAAGGGCGGGATGCTCTTGAGGTAGCCGTTCTCGCGGGCGGCGGCGTCCATGTTGCGCAGACTGCGGCCGACCAGGGCAACGCTGCGGCCGGCGTCGCGGGCGGCCATGGCGACCGACTCGAAGCGGGCGACGTTGGACGCGAAGCAGGTGACGGCGACACGGCCGCGCAGGCTGCGGATCAGGGCGGCCAGCGTGCGGCGGACATCGGCCTCGGAGCCGGAATGGCCCTCGACCATGGCGTTGGTGCTGTCGCAGACCATGGCCAGCACGCCCTCGTCGCCGAGTGCCTTCAGGGCGGCCTCGTCGGTGCGCGGGCCGATCAGGGGGTCCGGGTCGAGCTTGAAGTCGCCGGTGTGCAGCACGATGCCGGCGGGGGTGCGGATGACCAGCGCCTGCGCCTCGGGGATCGAGTGGGCGACGCGGATGAACTGGAGGCGGAAGGGCAGCAGGTCGAAGCTGCCGCCTGGGGGGATGACGGTGATCTTGACCTGGTTCACCAGCCCGACTTCGCCGAGCTTGCGGCGCAGCACGGTGGCGGCGAAGGGGGTCGCGTAGACGGGGCAGCGCAGTTGCGGCCACAGCCAGGCGACGGCGCCGATATGGTCTTCATGGGCGTGGGTGATGACGAGGCCGACGAGACGGTCACGCCGTTCGGCGAGGAAGGCGGGGTCGGGCATCATGACATCGACCTCGGGATGCTCGGCGCCGCCGAAGCCGATCCCGCAATCGACGGCGAGCCATTTGCCGCCGCAGCGATAGAGGTTGAGGTTCATGCCGATCTCGCCGGTGCCACCGAGGGGCAGGAAGGCGAGGTCGCTGGTTGTCGCGTCCATCACAGAATTCTGGAAAATACGTTCATTCGCCCTCGATAGGCCGCGATCGGTCGCGCGACAAGGTGGGGGCGGGATTTCGGGCGGCGAGCATGCGCAGGCCTTCGAGGGTGAGGTCGGGGTCGATATGGGTGATGACCGGGGTGCCCTCCGCCACGAGGGAGGCGAGGCCGCCGGTGGCGATGACGTTCAGCGCGGCGCCGTATTCGACTTTGACGCGGGCGACGAGGCCCTCGACCATCGCGACATAGCCCCAGTAGACGCCGGATTGCATGGCGGTGACGGTGTTGCGGCCGATCACCGATTGCGGGCGGGCGATGCCGATGCGGGGCAGGCGGGCGGCGGCGCGATGCAGGGCCTCGATGGAAAGTTGGATGCCCGGGGCGATGATGCCGCCGAGATAGGCGCCATTCCCGTCGACCACATCGAAGGTGGTGGCGGTGCCGAAATCGATCGCGACCAGCGGACCGCCGTAGAGGCGGTGGCCGGCGAGGGTGTTGAGCAGGCGGTCGGCGCCGACTTCTTCCGGATTTTCCACGTTGATCTCGAACCCCCAGTCGAGATTGGAGCGGGCGACGAGGGGTTCGACGGTGAACCAGTCGCGGCAAAGGCGGCGGAGGTGGTAGAGCGCGGCGGGGACGACGGTGCCGATGACGGCGGTGTCGATCTGTTCGCGCTTGAGGCCGCTGAGTTGCATCAGCGTGAGCAGCCAGACCGCGTATTCGTCGCTGGTGCGCTGGGCGTCGGTGGCGATGCGCCAGGTGCCGCGCCATTCAGTGCCGTCATGCACGGCGAAGACGATGTTGGTGTTGCCGGCGTCGATTACGATCAGCATGGTGTTTCACCCGTGAGCAGGCGGACTTCGCCGGCGGCGAACTCGTGGAGGATGCCGGCAGAGAGCAGTCGCAAGGCGCCGTGGGTGCCCAGGCCGGCGAAGGTGCCGATCATATCGTGCGTGCCCTGGCGAAACGCAATCGGGCTGCCGGGCGGCTGCATCAGGCGGAGGCAGGCTTCGCGGATGGGGGCAAAATCGTCGGCGGCGATGGCGCACCAGTGGTCGAGGCGGGCGAGCAGGGCAGTGGCGGCTTGCGCGGGTGTTGGCGGCGGGGCCGCGTCGGCGAGGCGGGCGGTGGCGCGGCCGGGGATCTCAGGGGCGTAGGCGAGGTTGAGGCCGATGCCGATGACGAGGGAAGTGAAGCGTCCCTCGGTGTCGGCGGTGCTGTCGAGCAGGATGCCGGCGAGTTTTTTGCCGTTGAGCAGCAGGTCGTTGGGCCATTTGAGGCGGAGGCGGGTGCGGTCCGGCAGGAAGGCGCCGACGGCTTCGGCGAGGGCGAGGGCGGCGAGGAGGGACCATAGGCCGCCGTCGCGAAGGCTGCCCGCGGGGCGGAGGAGGACGGAGATGTAGAGATTGCCGGGCGGCGACTCCCAGGCGCGGCCGTGGCTGCCACGGCCGCCCTGCTGGCGGTCGGCGATCACGGCCAGCCCCTCCGGCTCGCCGGCAGCGGCGCGGGTTCGGCAATAATCCGATGTCGACGCGAGAGTCTCGTATGTCTCGACGCGCCAGTGGAGAAAAGTTTTTGCTTCTTTTTTCAAAAAGAAGCGC
>JAYTUU010000004.1:0-39951 GCA_043744375.1 Rhodospirillales bacterium
TGGTGCTGACGCCGCACTCGGCCTTCTATACGCCCGAGAGCATGCGCGACATTCGTGCCTTCTCCGCCCGCACCGCCGCCCGGTATCTGCGTGATGGACGGCTGGAGAACTGCGTCAACAAGCAGTTCCTCGTCGAGCAGGCGCGGTGACGGAGGCCACCCGATGCAGTATCGTAATATCGGCCGCAGCGGCCTGCTGGTGTCGCCGCTTTGCCTGGGGACGATGAACTTCGGCGGCCCGACCGACGCCGCCGAAGCGCATCGCCTGATCGCCATCAGCCGCGAGGCCGGCGTCAACTTCATCGACACCGCCAACGTCTACACGGGTGGCAAGTCCGAGCGGATCGTCGGCGAGGCGATCCGGGCCGAGCGCCGCCATTGGGTGCTCGCGACCAAGCTCAACGGCGCCACCGGGCCCGGCCCGAACGAGCGTGGCCTGTCGCGCAAGGCGATCATGGAGGCCGTGCGCGACAGCCTTGCCCGTCTCGGCACCGACTATATCGATATCTACTACCTGCATCGGGAGGATCGCCGCACCCCGGTTTCCGAGACGGTGCGGGCGATGGCGGATCTACAACGCGAGGGCTTGATCCGCTATTTTGCCGTCTCCAACCACCGCGCCTGGCGGGTCGCCGAGATTTGTCATCTGTGCGACGATCTCGGCATTAACAGACCGATCGCCAGCCAGCCGTACTACAACGCGCTGAACCGCATGCCCGAGGTGGAGCATTTGCCGGCCTGCGATTATTTCGGCCTCGGCGTGGTGCCGTACAGCCCGGTCGCCCGTGGCGTGCTCAGCGGCAAATACGATCCCGCCGCCCCGCCGCCGAATGACAGCCGCGCGGCCCGCCAGGACGCCAGGCTGATGCAGACCGAATGGCGTCTGGAATCGTTCGCCATCGCGCAAACCCTCAAGGCCCACGCCGAGGCGCGCGGGATCACCGCCAGCCAGTTCGCGACCGCCTGGGTGCTCAACAACCGCCTGATCAGCGCGGTCATCGCCGGCCCGCGCACCGAGGCGCATCTGCACGACTATCTCGGCGCGCTCGACTATCGCTTTACCGCGGAGGATGAAGCCCTCGTCGACCGCCTCGTCGCGCCCGGCCATCCCTCCACGCCCGGCTACACCGACCCGACCGACCCCGTTCTTGGCCGCCAGCCGCGCACTACCCCCGCCGCCTGATGTCCTCTGCCCTCGGGCGTCAGGCCTTCCTCATCGTCGGCACCCTCGCCACCGCCTGCGTCGCCAGCCATTTCTTCCGCTCTGCCAACGTTACCATCGGGCTGGACCTGATGCGCGACCGGCGGATGGCCGGGGCCTGAGGCTCCTCGACACCAGCGCATACTGCTATAAGCTGGCGCCTCGGGATGACCACGGAGGCCGCCATGCGCATGATCACGCTCGATGTGAATGCCGTTCGTCATGCGGTTCCGATTGATGACGACGCGATGCCGCTGCTCTACGCCCTGCGCGACACTCTGGCCTTGCGCGGTCCACGCTTCGGCTGCGGCCTCGGCCAATGCGGCGCCTGCATGGTGCTGATCGATGGCGAGGCCGTGCGGTCCTGCCAACTCCCGGCCATCGCCGCGACCGGCCAGATCGTCACGCTCGAAGGTCTCGGCAGCCCGGAGGCGCCGCACAAGGTTCAGGCCGCATTCATCGCCGAGCAGGCGGGGCAGTGCGGCTATTGCAGCAACGGCATGATTATTACCATCGCCGCACTGCTGGCGCACACGCCGAAACCGACGGACCAGCAGATCCGCGACGCCCTCGCCGCCAATCTCTGCCGGTGCGGCGCCCATGATCGCATCCTGCGCGCCGCTGCCCGCGCGGCGGAGGCGTGAGATGACCGATCTTTCCCGCCGTGGCCTGCTCGCCTCGTTCGCCGGACTTGCCGTCACCTTCAGCCTTGCACGCACCGCGGGCGCCGGCCCGCGCAGCCTGGATAACACGGCGGTGGACGGGTTTCTCGCCATCGCACCGGACGGCGCAGTGACGATCTACGGCGGCAAGGTTGATCTCGGCACCGGCAATCGCATTGCCCTGCCGCAGATCGTTGCCGACGAACTTGGCGCCGCCATCGACCGCATTTCGCTCATCGAGGGCGATACGGCGTTGACGCCCGACCAGGGGTCGACGGGCGGCAGCACGGGCATCACCGTGGGCGGTATGCAGATCCGCCGCGCCGCCGCGACCGCGCGCGAGAAGCTTCTGGCCATCGCCGCCACCCGCCTGAACCGGCCCGCCGGCGCGCTCGAAGCCATCGACGGCAGCGTTCGTCCGATTGGCGGCGGCCCGGGTATCACCTTCCAGGACCTCCTCGCCGGCGCCGATTTCGCCCTCGCGATCGACCCCAACGTCAAACTGCTGGACCCCGACAAATTCCGCCATATCGGCAAATCGATGCGGCGACCGGACGTCGCCGCGAAGATGACCGGGCGCCACGTCTATCTCCAGGATTTTCGCCTCCCCGGCATGCTCCACGCCCGCGTCATCCGCCCGCCCAGCATCGGTGCCCGATTGCTCGAAGTCGACGCTACCGGCCTCGATCGCATCCCGGGCGCGCAGCTTGTGCGCATCAACAACTTCCTCGCCGTCGTCGCGCCCGCCGAGTGGAACGCCCTGCGCGCCGTCGACGCCCTGAACTCCGTGTGGTCCGCCCCGGAAACCCTGCCCGGTTCGGACCAGGTCTATGCCGCTGTCCGCGCCGCCCCGCTCGACCGCGAGGACGTCTTCAGGCGCGTCGGCGACACCGCCCCCATCCTCGCCGCCGCGACGCGCAAGTTCGCAGCCAGCTACCACTGGCCGATCCAGTCCCATGCCGCCATGGGTCCCTCCTGCGCCGTCGCCGACGTGCGCGCCGATGCCGCGACCGTCTGGACGTCGTCCCAGGGCACCCACAAGAACCAGCGGATATTTGCACGCTTCCTCGCTTTGCCCGTCGAGAAGGTCCGGCTGATCTACATGGACGGCTCGGGCAGCTATGGCACGTCCGGCAACGACGATGCCGCCGCCGACGCCGCGATCATATCGAAGGCGGTGGGGAAACCCGTCCGCGTGCAATGGTCGCGCGCCGACGAACTCGCCTGGGACCCCAAAGGTCCGCCCCAGGTGCTCGACCTCCGCGCCGCCCTCGACGCTGCCGGCAACGTCATGGCCTGGGAGAGCGAGGTGCTCGTCCCCGCCAACACCGCCGGCCTGCCCGGCGTGCCGCTGCTCGCCGTTGGCGATGCAGGCCTGGCCCAGCCGGCCGGCATCTCCGCCGGACAAATGGCTGGCAACGCCGACCCGCCCTATGCCTACCCGGCCATCCGCGCCACCGCCCGCTGGCTCAAGACGACGCCGCTGCGCACGTCGAACCTGCGCGCGCCCGGCAAGATCGGCAACGTCTTCGCCGTCGAGAGCTTCACCGACGAGTTGGCCACCGCCGCCGGCGCCGATCCCGTCGAGTACCGCCTGCGCACCCTCAAACACCCGCGCGCGATCGAGGTGATGCAGCGCACGGCCGCCGCGATGAACTGGCAACCGCGGCCCTCGCCCGGCCGCATCGACCCCAACGCCGCGATGCTGCGCGGCCGGGGCATCGCCTATTGCAACTACAAGCAGAACGAAAACTACGTCGCCATGGGCATGGAGATCGAACTCGAACGCGCCACCGGCCTGGTGCGCGTCACCCGGGTCGTCTGCGCCCATGATTGCGGCCTGATGATCAATCCGGACACGGTGCGCGCGCAGGTGGAAGGCTGCATCCTGCAAACCATCAGCCGGACCATCTTCGAGGAAACGCTGTTCGACACATCCCGCGTGACCAGCACGGATTTCGTCAGCTACCCCCTGCTGACTTTCCCCGACGTCCCCCGCCTGGACATCATCCTCATCGACCGGCCGCGCGAACGCCCGCTCGGTGCCGGCGAGGCCGCCACTGCCCCCGTCGCCGCCGCCATCGGCAACGCCATCTTTGACGCCGCCGGCATCCGCCTGCGCACCGTCCCCTTCACCCCCGCGCGCCTCAAGGCCGCCTTGCAATCCGCCGCGATCTGATCGGACCCAGTATGAGCACCACCCTTGAGACCCTTGAACTGCCGATCATCGACATGGCCAGCCTCGATGCCGACCCCGCAGGGATCGCCCGCCAACTCGACGACACGTTTCGGACGCTCGGCTTCTGCTATTTCCGCAACATCGGCATCGGTCCCGAGACCGTCGCCGGGCTGTTCGAAGCCGCGCGCCGCTTCCACGCCCAGCCTGAGCCTGCCAAGCGTGCGCTCGCGATGAACGCGACCCATCGCGGCTACATGGCGCCCAACAGCTCGGTGATCGTTACATCATCGGTCGCCAATGTGAAGCGCCCGAACTACAGCGAATCGCTGATGCTCATGCACGAGGTCGCGCCCGACGACCCGCGCTACGGCACCGAGGTCCACGGCCCCAATCAATGGCCAGACCTGCCTGGCTTTCGCGATGCGGTGACCGCGTATGAAACCGCGATCGGGCACTTCTGCCAGCGCCTGCTGCGCCCGATGGCCCTGGCCCTCGGTCTCGACGCCGACTGGTTCGCGCCGCATTTCGCCCAGCCCACGACCTTCCTGCGCCTGCTGCATTATCCGCCGCAGCCGCCGGACAGCCCCGCCGATGCCTTCGGGTCTGCGCCGCATACGGATTACGGCTTCCTCACCATCCTTTGCCAGGACACTGCCGGCGGCCTCGAGGTTCGTCGCAAGGACGGCACCTGGCTCAAGGCCCCGCCGGTGCCGGGCACCTGGGTCGTCAACGTCGCGGACATGCTGAGTCGCTGGACCAACGGGCGCTGGCAGTCGACCCCGCATCGCGTCAAAAATCTTTCGGGCGGCGATCGGTTTTCCTGCCCCTATTTCTTCGACATGTCGATGGACAGCATGGTCTCGCATGTCCCCACCTGCGCGGACGGAAGCCAGGAGGCGGTGCGCTATGGCCACTATTTGATGGAACGCCTTGACAAGAACTACCAGTATCGCAAGCGCCCCGCCTGACGACACGACCGCCTGACGACACGACCGGCTGACGACACGGCCGCCTGACGACGTTCACGACACGAAATGCAGTCCCGAGAAGCCGGCCCGGAAGGCGGTCACCTCACTCGCGAGCGCCTCCGGGCTGTCGTTGCCGCGCAGCACCCGCGCGATCAATGCGGCCAGCGCGGGCATGTCGGCCGCGGTCATCCCGAGCCTCACGATCTCCGGCGTGCCGAACCTGAGACCGTTGTAATCGCCCGCGACTGGTGCGATCGGTAGCCCGATGCTGCAGGACAGCACATTGGCTCGGCGCAACAACTTTGCCGCCGCCTGCCCGCCGCCATAGGGTGCGGCGATCACCGCGAACTGGTGCGAGGTGGTGAACCCCCGCGCCGCGCCGAAAATCTCCACGCCGGCCGCGGCAAGGTTCTCCGCCAGCGCCCGCGCCGTCCGCTTCATCTCCGCCGCATAGGCCTGGCCATGCTGTTTCCAGTCGAGCAGCGCCACGGCCAGCGCCGCCGATTTGGCGGCGTCGAAATTGGCCGTCAGGCCGGGATAGGCGATCGCGTCCAGCTGCTCGGCAATGCCGGCATCGTTGGTCAGGATCAACCCCGAAGGCGGCCCGCCGAGGCTTTTGTAGGTGCTCATGGTCATCGCATGGGCGCCTTCCTCCAGCGGCTGCTGCCACTGCTTGCCGGCGATCATTCCGCACAGATGTGCCGCATCGAACAGGACCTTGGCGCCGACCTCGTCGGCGATTTCCCGGATCGCGCCGATCGGGTGTGGGAACAGGTTCAGACTCCCGCCGATGGTGATCAGCTTCGGTCGCAGCGCCCGCGCCTGCGCGCGCAATGCCTCCACATCGACGGTATAGCCGCTCGCATCCACCGGTGCGGCGACACAGTTCAGCCGGTACAGCCCCGCGGCACCCTCGCGATGATGCGTCACGTGGCCGCCGATATCGGCGGGCGGCACAATGATCGTGTCCCCCGGTTCCGTTGTTGCCATGAACATGTACAAGTTTGCCAGCGCGCCCGAGGGCACCCGGATTTCCGCGAACCGGGCGCCGAATACCTCGGCCGCCAGTTCGGCGGCGATCACCTCGATCCGCTCGATGGCCTCCAGCCCCATCTCGTATTTGTCACCGGGATAGCCGAGCGATGGCCGCGTCCCGAGCCCCGCCGACAGCATCGCCTCCGCCCTCGGGTTCATCACGTTGGTGGCGGGATTGAGATTGATGCAGTCGCGGTCGTGGATGTTATGATTTTCTGTAACCAGACGGTCGAGCTCCGCGCCGATCTCCGCCACGCTGGAGCGGGCGACGCCGCCTGCCACGCCTTGGATGAAATCCTCGGAAACCTTCGGCACCCAGCCACGTCGCTCAAGCATCAAATTCGCCTCTCGTATTGAACTACCGCCCAGGATCGCCGCTCCGTCCAGCGCGGTCAAACCGCGCGGCTCTGGGCGAACCCGCCCTGATCCGCCTTATCATCGCGAACCTTGCGCTGGACGAGATCGCCGCCGCCGGCATCACCAGTTTCTGCCTGATCATCCTGCCGCCAAAAATGCGGGGGCCACCGGCGCGCCCGTCCGTCCGATCGCCATGGTGTGATCAGCTCCAGGCGACCTCCACCCCGCGTCCGGCTGCCACTGCGCGTTCGAGAATGAACAGCGTCGCCGCCAGATCCTGTGCGGCGACGCCGAGCGAACGGTACAACGTGATGTCAGCGGTCCCGGCGCGCCCGACGGCGGTGCCGTTCAACACCTCGCCGATCTCCGCGATTGGGTGGTCCGCCGTGATCAGCCCGCGCCGCCGTGCATCGATCACCTCGGCTGCCTGCGCCTCCAGCGAGGGCCGGAAATCGGTCACCAGCCGCACCGCTGGTACAATGTCCGTGGCGATCTCCTGCATCACCGGAAGGCTGGCGCCGACCGCGTTCACATGCATGCCCGGTTCCAACATGTCCCGCAGCAACAGCGGCGTGGCGCTCGGCGTCGTCGTGCAGACGATATCCGCGCCGCGCACGGCGTCCGCGATGTTGGCCGCGACGTCGACGTCATTGTCCCGTCCAAACGCCGCGGCGCGTGCGGGGTCGCGGCCCCACACGGTGATGCGCGCAATCGGGCGTACAGCGCGCATCGCCGCGATATGGCTATGGGCCTGCTCGCCGCAGCCGATGATCGCGAGGGTGGTGGCGTCCGCGCGGGCCAGTGCGTCCGTTGCCACCGCGGTTGCCGCGGCGGTGCGCAGTGCGGTCAGTTCGGCGGCATCGATGCAGGCCTGCGGCAGCCCTGTTTCGGCATCGAAAATCACCATCAGCCCGCTATGCGAGGAGCGCCCGAAGCGCGGGTTTTGCGGATACAGGCTGAGCAGCTTGGCGCCATGCACCGCCGGCTCGCGCATTGCCCCCTCTCGTATAGCCCCCTCCCGCATCGCCCCGGTCATGATGCCGAAGCGGTTGCCGTCGCCGAGGCCGATCATGCTGCGCAGCGGCATATCGGTCTTGCCCTCGCTGACGCGGCGCATGGCGGTGGCGACCGGCGCGATCAGATCGGCCACCCCAACGACTGCCAGAATATCAGCCCGGTTCAGCACCCGCATCACGCTTCCCCTAATAATTCCTGCCGCGACGCCGCCAGCCGCGCCTGGACATCTGCCGGCAACACCGGCGGTTTCAAATGCAGCCGCTCCAGCGCATCGATCATCGCGCAGACGACCACGAGACGAGTGAACCATTTATGGTCGGCTGGCACAACATACCACGGCGCCTGCGGCGTCGCCGTCGCGCGGATGGCGTCCTGGTAGGCCGCCATATAGGTGTCCCAATGCTGCCGCTCGGCCACGTCACCCGGGCTGAACTTCCAGTTCTTCGCCGGATCATCGATGCGTTCGAGGAAGCGGCGCTTCTGTTCGTCGCGCGAGACATGCAGGAAGAACTTCAGCACCACGATGCCCTGGCGCGCCAGATAGGTCTCGTAGGCCGCGATGTCGTGCAGCCGGTGCTTCCAGAAGGACTTGTCCACGACGGCCGCGGGCAGGCGCTGGTGGGCGAGGATGTCCGGATGCACCCGCGCCACCAGCACCTCCTCGTAGTGGCTGCGGTTGAAGATGCCGATCCGGCCGCGCTCGGGCAGAGCGCGCGTGATGCGCCAGAGGAAATCATGGTCGAGTTCCTCCGGCCCCGGCACCTTGAACGCGGTCACCTGCACGCCCTGCGGGTTCACGCCGGACATCACGTGCTTGATCGTGCCGTCCTTGCCGGCGGCGTCGATCGCCTGGAACACGCAGAGCAGCGCCCAGGAGTTCTGCGCGTAGAGCAGTTCCTGCAACTCCGACAACCGCGCCACCCCGGCGGCGAGCAAAGCAGGGGCCGCCTCGGCATCGACCAGCTTTGCCGCGACGTCCGCCGGATCATGGTCCTTCAGGCGGAATTTCTCTCCGTCTCTCACCCGGTAGCGGTCGAGCAGTTTACGCACCTGCTTGGCCTTCATGCCAGTCGCTCCCTATATCCCGCCCGCGCAGGCTGCGCCCTGCCACAACTGCCAACAAGACCGCGAGCGGGCTTCCGTCCGGCGTCGGCAAGGAGGATACTACTGCAGGAACAAACACCGCGCGCCGGCCACCATGGCGACAAGGATTGCCGATGACCGGAACCACCATCAGCGGCGCCTACCTCGCCGGCGTCACGCTCAGCGATCCCGGAAACAGCAATCCGGTGACAATCCTCGCCTCGGCCACGATCGGCAACCCCGGCGGTGTCGCCGTGCAGGCGACCGGCACGCTCGACTGGACGATCGGCAACACCGGCACCGTCGCGGCCACCGGCACCGCCAGCCTCGGCATTTCGCTGAGCCAGGGCAGCATTTCCGCCGGGGGCGTCGTCACCAACTATCCGGGTGGCACGATCAGCGGCGGCTATGCGGGCGTCTTTGGCCTGGCGGCCGCGACGGTGCAGAATCTCGGCCGCATCGCCTCCACCGAGACCGCGACCGGCGCCGCCATTCAGCTTGGTGGCGGCGCGATCGCCAATGTCGGCGGCACCATCAGCGGCGGGCGCAACGGCATCCTGCTGGCCGGTGCCGGCGCGGTCAGCAACACCGGCAGCATCATCGGCGTTTCCGCCAGCGGCGTGCTCCTCGCCGGCGGCGGCGCGGTTACCAACGCCACCGCCAGCACCATCGGCGGCGTCACGAGCGGCGTCTCCATCGCCGGCGCCGGCTCGGTCATCAATGCCGGCACCATCACCGCCAGCCAGAACACCGGCTACGGCTACAGCTACACCGCGAGCATCTTCACCCCGCTGGTCGGCGGCGTCATCCTCGGCTCCGGCGGCCTGACCAACGCGGCCACCGGCACCATCACCAGCCCGCGCTTCGGCGTCGCGCTTTCCAATGGCGGCAGCATCGCCAATGCCGGCTCGATCCGCGGTTTCGGCATCACCAGCACGAGCACACTGGGCTTCGGGGTCTGGCTGGTCGCCGGCGGAACGCTGACCAACGAAGCCAGCGGCACCATCGCCGGCGGGCTGGGCGGCATTCTGGCCACCGGCACCGTCGCCTCCACCATCACCAATGACGGTTTCCTCTCCGGCGCGGTGCGCAGCGCCGCGGACCTGTTTTCGGCCAGCATTTTCACCAACGCCGCCTCCGGGGTCATCACCAGCGGCAAGATCGGCGTGCTCCAGCGCGCCGGCGGCACCATCCACAACGCCGGCTCGATCAACGCCCCCTTCGGCATTCTGGGCGTCAACAGTGCCGGGAATGCCAGTAATTCCGGCACCATCATCACCGCCAGCCAGAACACCGGCGCGGGCATTCAGCTCAAGGCCGGCGGGACCGCGACCAACCAGGCCGGCGGCTATATTCGTGGCAACTGGATCGGCATCCAGATCGGCGGGTTCAACCGCGGTACGATTTCCTATGCGCCCGGCGGCACCGTCATCAACGACGGCCTCGTCGTCGCGCATGACACGCTGACCGGCAGCGGCGCGGCCGTGTGGGTGAAGGGCAACGGGATCGTCATCAACGGCGCAACAGGCACGATAACCGGCGGTCCCTACGGCATTGTCTCGTACAACCCGATCACCATCGTCAATCGCGGCTCGATCGGCGGCAGCGCCTATGCGCACAAGGCGTCCGTGGCCGGCAACCACGACCGCGTCATCACCTATCCCGGCGCGCGCTTCTCGGGCCAGGTGCAGGGCGACTCCGCCTCCACCGCGGCGGCCACCGGCGTGCTTGAACTCGGGGCCGGCACGCTGGTCGGCACCATCGCCGGCTTCGGCAGCAAATATACCGGCTTCTCCAACGTCATCGTCGACGCCGGCGCCGATTGGTCGCTCGCCGGAACCGTCGCCGCCAGCCAGACCGTCGCTTTCGGTGGCGCCGGCGCGGAGCTGACCTTGGCCAATCCCGGCGCGGTTGCCGGCACCATCACCGGCTTCACTATTGGCACCAAACTCGTCCTCGGCGGCATCACCGATGTCAGCGCCGCCACGCTCGGCGCCGGCAACGTGCTGACCATCAACGAAACCGGCGGCGGCACCATCACCCTGCATCTGGACCCCACGCAGAACTTCACCGGCGTGAATTTCGGCTTTACCGCCGATGGCACTGGCACCGCCCTGAGCGTGCCCTGCTTCGCCGCCGGCACCCGCCTGCTGACCGATGATGGTCCGGTCGCCGTCGAGCATCTCCGCGCAGGCATGATGCTCCGCTCGGCCTTCGGCGGCATTGCGCCGGTCATCTGGATCGGCACCCGCCGCATCGACTGCACCCGCCATCCGCGCCCGCAGGACGTGTGGCCGATCCGCCTGCGCACCGGCGCCTGCGGCCCTAACCTCCCCGAGCGCGATCTGTTGCTGAGCCCCGACCACGCGCTGCACATCGACGGCGTGCTGATCCCCGCCCGCCTGCTGGTCAACGGCCGCACGATCGTTCAGCAATCCGTCGACAGCGTCAGCTACTACCATGTCGAACTGCCCGCCCACGACGTCGTGTTCGCCGAAGGGGTCGCCGCCGAAACCTATCTGGACACCGGCAACCGCCACGATTTCGCCAATGGCGGCCCCGCGTTGACCCTGCATCCCGATTTCTCCCGCACTGCCTGGGAAAGTGGCGGCTGTGCCGAACTCGTGCTCGAAGGACCGCCGGTCATCGCCGCGCGGGCGGCCCTGCTGCTGCGGGCTGCAACCCTCGGACACCAGCGCACCGAGCAACCAGACCTGCGCGTGATGGCCGGCGACCAGACACTGCCCGCCAGGATCACCGGCAACCGCTGGCGGATCGCCCTCCCGCCTGGAACCGGCGAGGTCTGCCTGCGCTCCCGCATCTGGATCCCCGCCCAGACCCGCGCCGCCCAGACCCGCGCCGCCGAGCACGATGCCCGCCGGCTCGGCGTCGCCATTGCCGACGTTGTCCTCGACGACGCCCCGCTCGGTCT
Source organism: Rhodospirillales bacterium (assembly GCA_043744375.1). Classification (GTDB taxonomy): domain Bacteria; phylum Pseudomonadota; class Alphaproteobacteria; order Acetobacterales; family Acetobacteraceae; genus CAIYPH01. Next base: position 11,434 of record JAYTUU010000004.1, read on the forward strand.
CACATCGCACTGCCTCGCCGCTGGCTGGCATGGGCCCGAGGCGGGTTGGCGCTGGACCGCTGGCGCCGGCCGCATCATCGTCGGCGGCGCCCGCACCCTGTCCTTCACGCTTGCCCTCGGCGGCACCTATTGGCAGGACGACTCAGCGCCCGACGCTTTGGCGCCCCACGCTTGGACGCCCCACGCTTGGACGCCCGGGGCGGCGTTCGGGACGTAGCGCCCAGGCAACGCTGGCAAGTTGCAAGGCCAGGGAAACGCCCAGCGCCCACGCATAGCCGGCACTGTCCCAGCCACCCGTCGCCGTGCGCGGCCAGAGGTCGAGGATCCAGCCGATGGCCGATTGCAAGAGGAACACGGTGGCCAGCATCGTCGCGTTGATGGCGGTGACGACGCGGCCCATGATTTCCACGGGGAAAGTGCCGGCAATCGCCGCGTAGCCGGTCGGGCCGGAGGAGGAGAGGGCGGCGAACAGCATCCAAAGCAGGGTGACGCTGAGCCGACTGGTGGGCTCAAGGATCAGCACCACCTGCACGATCGCCAGCCCGCCAGTGCAGGCCCAGCAGACAGCCATCGCGGAAATGCCGTGCGCCGGCAGCCGGCTCGCAATCACGCCACTCACGCCGCTGCCGATCATCAGGCCGAGCGCATAGAGAAGGAGTGTGTCCGCCCGTGCGGAGGCATCGAGGCCGGCGACGTCGCGCAGCCAGGGGCCGGCCCACAGGCTTTGATAGGTGAAATTCATCACCGACAGCAGCGCCACCAGCGGCGTCAACCGCCAGAACCTGCGATCGGCGAAGATGCGGCCGATCACCGCGACCTCCTGGCGCAGGCTCCGCGCGGCGGCGGGCGCGTGCGGCGGCGAGCGCAGGGACAGCGCGTTCCAGGCGGCGATCAGCACGGCCAGGGCTGCGAACACGAAGAACACGCCACGCCAGCCGATCGCCGGGATCAGGGCGTTCATCGGCGTCGTCGCCGCCATGCCGCCGAGGCCGCCGATCACCAGGCCAAGGCCGGTGACGCCCGCCAGGCGGTCGCGCGAGAACCACTGGCTATTGCCTTTCATCATGCCCGTCAGCCCGGCGGCGACGCCGATGCCCGTGACGAGGCGGGCCGCGACGAAGCCCGTCATCCCGTCGGCCAATGCGAACAGCGTGAAGCCGAGCGCGGCGGTCAGGGCCATGCAGGCCTGCACGCGGCGGGGCCCGTAGAGGTCGAGCAACAGGCCTACGGGCAGTTGCCACAGCCCATAGGCGGCGAACATCACCGCCGACAGCAGGCCCAGCTCGCTCGCGGACATGCCGTATTCCATGGCCAGAATCGGCCCAACCACGGCCAGGCCGGCACGGGCGCACTGGGTGAGGAAGTTCATCCCCGCCAGCGGCAGGGTGATGCGCAGAAATCGCGGGAGGGTGCCGGCGGGTATGTTGGCGCTCATGCCGTATCGTCACATGCCTGAGCGGATGCCGGAAGCCGGAAGCCGGGGCTGCGGTAACGTATTGGTAAGAGTTTCTTCGGAAGATGGGTTTCGAACGAAGGAGCGCCGGCCGGACATGTCAATTGTCGTGATCGATGATGACCGCATCAACCTGAAGCTGATCGATCATCTCATCGCCCAGTTCGGCGAGACGGTGGAGACCTTCCGCAATCCGTTGGACGCGCTGGACATGATGGCGCACTGCCATCCGAAGCTGCTGATCACCGACTACCGGATGCCCGAGCTTGACGGATTGGAACTGGTGCGCCGCGTTACCGCGATGGGGCATCTGGTCGACCTGCCTATCCTGATGGTCACCGCGACCGAGGATCGCCGGGTGCGGTTGCAGGCCTTCGCCGCGGGAGTGACAGATTTTCTGACCAAGCCGATCGACCCGACCGAGTTACGCGCCCGCGCCCGCGCGCTGCTCCGGCTGGCCGACGCGCAGGCTGAGTTGCGCGATCGGGCATTGCACCTCAGCCGGGAGGTGGAGCGCGCAACGGCGGTTCTGGCGGCCCGCGAGCAGGAGATCATCTTCCGTCTCGCCCGTGCCGGGGATCGGCGGGACCAGGAGAGCGGCGCTCATGTTCTGCGCGTCGCCGGCTATGCGCGGTTGATCGCCGAACAACTCGGACTACCCGCCGCGATGGTGCAAATGATCCATCTCACCGCCCCGCTCCATGATGTCGGCAAGCTCGGCGTGCCCGACAGTATCCTGCTCAAGCCCGGGCGGCTGACGACGGAGGAGCGAACGGAAATGCAGAAGCACACGGATTTCGGCATTGAAATCCTCGGCGGATCGTCGTGGGAGTTGCTGCAGATGGCCGCCGACATTGCGGCGGGGCACCATGAACGATGGGATGGCGCGGGGTATCCGCTTGGCCTGGTCGGGGAGAACATCCAACTTGCGGCGCGTGTGGTCGCGGTGGCCGATGTGTTCGATGCGCTGACCTCGGAGCGGGTGTACAAGAGGGCATGGTCGCTGGACGAGGCGCGCGCCTATCTGATCGAGCAGCGCGGTGGGCATTTCGATCCCGCGTGCGTCGATGCATTTCTTGCGCGGTGGGATGACGTGGTATTCTTGGCGCCGCGCGACCGTGGGCGTGATGCAGTCTTGCCGGGCGAGATGGCGCGTCTGTCGGCCGCTCAGGGGCCGGGCAGAATTCGTGCCGAAACAGGACAATGATCCGATAGAATTTCTTTCCATTCGGCGCCGGTCTCCCGGTAGGTGAGCACGCGCAGTGAATCGGCCTGCAGCCAGGATCGCGCCGCCCCGCCGGCGATGATGTGGTCGATGAACCCGCCACCGCCCCAGCACGGGGTCGATTTCCCCGCCGTCGCGCGACTCAGGGGCGTGATCTTCTCCAAGCCGGCCCAGAATGCGTCGCCATGGTCCATCCAGCGGTTGAAATCGCCGATGAGCAGGAAGGCGGTCCGCGCATCCCTGCGCGCTGCAATCCAGCCCTGCAATGGCGCGATCTGTCCGCGCAGGGTTTCGCAGGTGCTGTTCACATAGCCGGTCAGCTTGTCCTGCTTGCAGCCTGACTTCAGGTGAACGTTGAGGATACGGAGTTCGCCGGCGGGCAGGTCGAGCGAGATATCGGCCCCGCTGCGCAGCCGGCTCTGGTTGCCGGCGGGGCCTGTCAGGTCCGCCAGATCGGGGTGGGCGCGGTAGGGCAGCCCGCGGCGGATCGCGAAGGCGACCCGCTGGACGACGGAATCCCGTGTGATATGAATGCTATAGCGCTCGGCTGGGAACACGCGAGCGGCCATTGCGGCGCCATCCACCTCTTGCAGCGCCACCACATCGGCATCCAGCACTTCCGCATAGCGCCGCAGGAGCACCAGACCGTCTTCGGGTTTCGGCCGGACATTGGCTGGCAGGGCGCGGTCTCCCGCCGGGCGAGAGGTCAGCCAATTCATGTTCCAGGTCGCGATTTTCAGCCCCTCCCCCGCGGCAGGCGGGGCCAAGGCGAGAGGGGCCAGGAGGACGAGCAGGCGGATTACAAAGTTCATGCGTTCATGATCGCCTCTTCCCAACCAGCGAACCAGCCCCTAGGTGAACGCGGGGGCAAGGCCTACCGATGCGCTGCAATCGGTGGCATAGTCGCGCCCCCCCGGGGATGCCCGGGCAAAGGCAAAGCGCGTCGAGCGGCCACAGCGGCGGAGCAAAGGAGTGACTGCGTCTTGAAGTCAACGGACATTCGCGATCCCGATTATTTCCACAAAGTAGTCGATTGCCAGTGGGCCTGTCCCGCGCACACGCCCGTTCCCGAGTACATCCGCATGATCGCCGCCGGGCGCTATGGCGACGCGTATATGGTCAACTGGAAATCCAACGTTTTCCCCGGAATTCTCGGGCGAACCTGTGACCGGCCCTGCGAACCGGCCTGCCGGCGCGGGCGCGTCGAGGAGGAACCGGTGGCGATCTGCCGGCTTAAGCGCGTCGCCGCCGACTACAAGGGCGACATCTCCGCGATGATGCCGAGCCCGCCGCCGTTCAAGAACGGCAAGCGGATCGCCTGTGTCGGCGCCGGTCCGGCCGGCTTGGCCGTGGCCCGCGATCTGGCGCCGGCGGGCTATCACGTCGTCGTCTATGACAGCGCGCCCAGTGGCGGCGGGTTCATTCGCAGCCAGATCCCGAAATTCCGTCTGCCCGATTCGATCATCGACGAAGAGGTCGGTTACATCACCGATCTTGGCGTCGAAACCCGCTATAACTCCTATGTTTCGAGCCTGAAGGCGCTGCTGGAAGAGGATTACGACGCGATTTTTGTCGGCTCCGGCGCACCGCGTGGCCGCGAGCTTGACGTCCCCGGCCGCTCCGAGGCCGCTGCCAATATCCATATCGGCATTGACTGGCTGTCCTCCGTCTCCTTCGGCCACGTGAAATCCATCGGCAAGCGCGTGCTTGTGCTCGGCGGTGGCAATACGGCGATGGATTGCTGCCGGTCGGCACGCCGGCTCGGCGGCACGGACGTGAAGGTGGTGGTCCGCTCCGGCTTCGAGGAGATGAAGGCGTCACCCTGGGAGAAGGACGACGCGATGCATGAGGACATCCCCATCCTCAACTTCCTGGTCCCCAAGGAAGTCATTCACAACAATGGCCAAATTGTCGGCATGGCGTTCGACAAGGTGGAGGCCGTTTATGACGACAAGGGCCGACGAACCCTCAAGCCGACCGGCGCGATCGTGCAGATCGCCTGCGACGACGTGCTGGTGGCGATCGGCCAGGAGAACTCCTTCCCCTGGATCGAGAAGGATATTGGCATCGAGTTCGACCGCTGGGGCCTGCCGAAAGTCGACGACGTGACGCTGCAATCGACGTTGCCAAAAGTGTTTTTCGGCGGCGACGCGGCATTCGGGCCGAAGAACATCATCTGGGCCGTGGCGCACGCCCACCAGGCCGCGATCTCGATCGACAAATTCTGCCAGGGGCAGGACGTGAAGGATCGTCCCGGGCCGGGGGTCACGCTGATCTCGCAGAAGATGGGCATTCACGAGTGGAGCTACGACAACGGCGTCTCGATCGACCTGCGCTTCAAGGTGCCGCATCGCGAGAAGGCGGCCTCGCTGGTGGACATCAAGGCCGAGGTTGAGCTTGGGTTCGACCCCGTGCTGGCGTTCAAGGAGGCGCAGCGCTGCCTGAACTGCGACGTCCAGACCGTGTTTGCGCCGAAGCTGTGCATCGAGTGCGACGCCTGCGTGGATATCTGCCCGGTCGACTGCATCACCTTCACCGATGACGGCGAGGAGGCGGAGTTGCGTACCCGGCTCAACGCGCCGGCCTTGGACATGACGCAGGACCTCTATGTCTCGCACGACCTCAAGACCGGTCGGATCATGGCCAAGGACGAGGATATGTGCCTACATTGCGGCCTGTGCGCCGAACGCTGCCCGACCGGGGCGTGGGACATGCAGACCTTCCTGCTCGACATGGCGCAAGTGAAGCCGCTTGGCGCCAAACTGGAGGCGGTCGCGTGAGCCAATTGCAAGCGGTCAACGATTTCGTCGTCAAGTTCGCCAACGTCAACGGCTCTGGTTCGGCGAGTGCGAACAAGCTGTTCGCCCAGTCGGTCCTGCGCATGGGCGTGCCGGCGACACCACGCAACATCTTCCCGAGCAATATCCAGGGCTTGCCGACCTGGTACGAAGTGCGCATTTCCGAGGCCGGTCATCAGGGCGCGCGCGGCGGCACCGATCTGATGGTGCAGATGAACCCGCAGACCTGGGATCAGGACGTCAAGTCCATCGTCCCCGGCGGGTATCTGTTCTACGACTCGACCCGCAACGTGCCGCCGTCGAAATTCCGTGCCGACATCAACGTCATCGGCATGCCCCTGACGGCGATCTGCAACGCCGAATATACTGACAGCCGGCAGCGCCAGTTGTTCAAGAACATCATCTATGTCGGCGCGCTGTCGGCGCTGCTGGACATGGATCCCGGCGCGATCGAGACGCTGCTGGCCGACCAGTTCAAAGGCCGCGACAAGATCATCGCCGCCAATATCCACGCGCTGCATCTTGGCCGCAGCTACGCCAAGCTGCATCTGGCCTGCCCGATCGGGTTGACCGTGCGCAAGGCCGATAAGGTCGGCGACCGCATCTTCATCGAGGGTAATGCGGCGGCCGGGCTTGGTGCCGTCTACGGCGGAGCGACGGTGTGCGCGTGGTATCCGATCACGCCATCAACGTCCGTGGCTGAGGGCTTCACGCGCTATTGCAGCCGTTTCCGCGTTGACAAGGAGACCGGGCAGAAGCGTTTCGCCATCGTTCAGGCCGAGGATGAATTGGCCTCGATCGGCATGGTCATCGGTGCCGGGTGGAATGGGGCGCGGGCGTTCACCGCCACCTCCGGGCCGGGGCTTTCACTGATGCAGGAGTTTCTCGGCCTCGCCTATTTCGCCGAAATCCCCGCCGTCATCTTCGACGTCCAGCGCGCCGGCCCCTCCACGGGCATGCCGACACGCACCCAGCAATGCGACCTCACCGCCGCCGCCTATGCGTCCCACGGCGACACCAAGCACGTGCTGCTGTTCCCTGAAGACCCTTATGAATGCTTCACCATGGCCGCCGAGGCGTTCGACCTCGCGGACCGCTTGCAGACGCCGATCTTCGTCATGCTTGACCTCGAAATAGGCATGAACGACCGCCTCTGCGCGCCGTTCACCTGGGACGACACGCGGCGCATGGACCGCGGCAAGGTCATGACCGCCGAGGAGCTCGAAGCCGGCCGGGATTTCGGCCGCTACCTTGACGTCGACGGCGACGGCATCCCCTACCGCACCTATCCCGGCACTCACCCGACGCGGGGGTCGTATTTCACCCGCGGCACTAGCCGCGATCGCTACGCGCGCTACACCGAGGAAGGTGACGCCTACCAGGACAACATGGAGCGCCTGCTCAAGAAGTTCGCCACCGCACGCAGCCTGGTGCCGGCGCCGATCCGCCGCGACGCCAAGGAGGCGACCAAGCTCGGCGCAATCTATTTCGGTTCGACGGCTGCGGCGATGGACGAGGCGATCGAACTGCTGGCCGCCGACGGGATCGCCATCGACGCGCTGCGCATCCGCGCCTTCCCGTTCAACGACGACGTGGAAAAATTCATCGCCGAGCATGACCAGGTTTTCGTCGTCGAGCAGAACCGAGACGCGCAGCTGCGCGCGATGCTGGTGAACGAGCTTGAGATCAACCCGAAGAAGCTCTCGCGCGTGCTGCACTATGATGGCTCGCCGATCACCGCGCGCTTCATCGCCGGCGCCATCGCCGACACCGCCTCCTCCCTCAAAATCGTTCCGCTCCGCAAGGTCGCGACATGACATTCCTCCCCAAGCCCAAGCTGCACCACCCCAAGCTCGCCTCCAACGAACTCGGCTTCACCCGGCGCGACTACGAGGGCTCGATTTCCACCCTCTGCGCGGGCTGCGGGCATGACAGCATTTCGGCCGCCATCATCCATGCGTGTTTCGAATTGAACCTGCCGCCGCACCGCATCGCCAAGCTGTCCGGCATCGGCTGCTCGTCGAAAACGCCGACCTATTTCCTCGGCAGTTCGCACGGTTTCAACTCGGTTCATGGCCGCATGCCGAGCGTGCTGACCGGCGCCAACATCGCCAACCGGGACCTGATCTATCTCGGCGTTTCCGGCGACGGCGACAGCGCCTCGATCGGGCTGGGGCAATTCGCCCACGCCATCCGGCGCGGCGTGAATATGACCTATATCGTTGAAAACAACGGCGTTTATGGCCTTACCAAAGGCCAGTTCTCGGCCACCGCCGACAAGGGCGCCAAAAGCAAGCGCGGCGTCGTCAATCTGGATGAGCCGATCGACCTGATCAGTATGGCGTTGCAACTCGGCGCCACCTATATCGGGCGCAGCTTCTCCGGCGACAAGACGCAGCTTGTGCCGTTGATCAAGGGCGCTCTGTCGCACAAGGGTGCGGCCTTCATCGATTGCATCAGCCCGTGCGTGGCGTTCAACAACCACGAAGGCTCCACCAAGAGCTTCGATTACGTGCGCGAACACAATGCGGCGGTGAATTTTCTCGATGTCATCGAGAGCCGCGAGGAGATCGTGGCCGACTACGCGCCGGGCTCCGTCGAGATCGTCCGCCAGCATGACGGCTCACTGTTGAAGTTGCGCAAGCTCGCCAGTGACTATGACGCAACAGACCGGATCGCGGCGATGAACTACCTCCAGACCCATCACGCGCGCGGCGAGATCGTCACCGGGCTGCTCTATGTCGATCCCGAGGCGGACGACATGCACGGCTATCTCGGCACGCCGGCACGGCCGTTGAATGCGATGGACGATGGCGAGTTGTGCCCGGGGTCGTTGGCGTTGGAGCGGTTGAACGCGTCGTTGCGGTAGATTTCGGCGCGGCAGCCGGGCAATCGAGGCTCCCGTGGCCCTGGGTCCCGTGGCCCTGGGTCATCGGGCGCTTGACGGCTGATCTGATCGCCTGCGCAACCGCGCCTTCCTTGACTTCCCGGGGTATCCGACTGAGCATCACGTAATCATGGCGCGATGTACCGCGCTGAGCAACGAAACAGGGGAGCTTTCATGGAACGGGATTTCCGCCGCCGCATTATGCTGGCCGGCATTGCCACATCGCTAGGCGTGCTGACCGCGCTGGCCAGCGGCCCGGCTGCCGCGCAGACCGCACGCTTCAAGGAGGCTCCGGCGCTTGCCGAGCAGGTTCGCGCGGGCAAGTTGCCAGCGGTGGACAGCCGCCTGCCCGAGAACCCGTTGCTGGTGCCCGTCGTCGAGCGTGTCGGCGACTACGGCGGCGTCTGGCGTCGTGCCTTCCTCGGCCCGGCCGACTCGAACAACTATGTCCGCGTGGTCTATGATGCGCTGTTCCGTTTCTCTCCGGATGGCGCCAAGATCGAACCCAAGATCGCCGCGGGCGCCGAGCCGTCGGCGGATTTCAAGACCTGGACGATCCAACTCCGCAAGGGATCCCGCTGGTCGGATGGCGCGGCCTTTGGCGCCGATGACATCCTGTTCTGGTACAACGATGTTCTGCTGAACAAGGAACTCACGCCCGGTCTGCCAGGCTGGATGCGCAACGCCGACGGCACGCCGGCCAAGGTCGAGAAGGTCGACGCCTCGACGGTGCGCTTCATCTATGCCGCGCCGGCGACGTTGTTCCTGACGGCGGTTGCCAATGCCGACGGCGCGGACCGCGGCTATGCGATGTTCCTGCCCGCGCACTATCTGAAGAAGTTCCATCCCGCCCATACCCCCAAAGAAGAGATCGAGAAGGCAGCGGTGGCCGCGGGGTTCAAGACCTGGACAGAGCTTTTTGCCAACCGCAACGCCCCGCCGGAAAACCCGGAGCGTCCGACAATGGCCGCCTGGGCGCCGGTGTCGCGTGTTAGCGATCCGGTGTTCACCCTGCGTCGCAACCCGTACTTCGTCGGCGTCGACAGCGCCGGCAACCAGCTGCCCTATCTCGATGAAGTCCGCTTCACTTATTTTGCGGATGCGCAGGCGCTCAACCTCGCGGCGATTGCGGGCAATTTCGACATGCAGGAACGCCACATCAACATGACGAACTACCCGGTCCTGAAAGATCAGGAAAAAACCGGGAAGTATCGCATCATCACCTGGCCGACCTTCGGCGGCGCGGATGCCGTGATCGCGATCAACCAGACCTACACAGCCGATCCGCTGATGGGCAAGGTGATGGCGATGAAGGATTTCCGCGTCGCGCTGTCGCTCGCCATCAACCGCGACCAGATCAAGGAGTCGGTGTTCCTCGGCCTCGGCGAGGCGCGCCAGGGCGTGCCGGCGCCGTGGCATCCGTATTTCCCGGGCGCCGAATGGGCGCAGAAATACACCGAGTTCAAGCGCGACGAAGCCAACCGGATGCTCGACAAGATCGGCCTGACCAAGAAGGACGCGCAGGGCTTCCGCCTGCTGGAGAACGGCAAGCCGGCGACCATCGAGATCAGCGTCGTGCCCGCGTTCGGCGCCTGGCCGGATGTGGCCATTCTCGTGTCCAAGGATTGGGAAGCGGTCGGCATCAAGACCATCGTGCAGATCCGCGAGCGGGCGTTGCACTTCAAGATGGGCGAGAATAACGAGTTGATGTCGGAGATCTGGAACGAGGACACCAGCGCGTTCCCGTATACCGGCAACGCCAAGGTCGATCCGCGCAACGCGCCGATCCTGACCATGGGCCCGCTCTGGCGCCGCTGGTATGCGACGTCGGGCAAGGAAGGGATGGAGCCGCCTGCGGAGATGAAGCGGATCGTCGAGATCGTGAACACCGCGCGCACCGTCGGGCCGGACGAGCAGGTCAAACTGTCGCAGGAATTGTATCGCATCTGGGCGGAGAACGTGTACGAGATCGGCACGATCGGGCTCACGCCGATGGTGCAGGGTGTCGTGGTCGCTGCCACCAAGTTCCGCAACGTGCCGACCACGCTGGGCAATGACTGGCCGCTGCGCAGCCCGGGCAATGCGCGCACCGAGCAGTTCTTCTTCGCCAAGTGAGGCTACGCTTTCACCCCCCCCTGGCCCGCGCGGGCCAGGGGAACGTTCCTGACCGGCAGTATCCAGCATGACCCGCTACATCGCCCAGCGGCTGTTGCTGCTGCCGTTCCTGATGCTTATCTACTCCTTCGTGATCTTCATGATCATGCAGGCCCCACCTGGGGATTTTCTGACCGCCTATGTCGCCTCCCTGGCCTCGTCAGGGTCCTCCATCAGCGCCGAGCAGATCGCGGCGCTGCGCCATGATTACGGGCTGGATCAACCATTCATCGTGCAATACGCGCTGTGGATGAAAGGCCTGCTGCAGGGCAATCTCGGCCTGTCGCTCGAATACCAGCGCCCGAACGCCGACCTGATCAGCGAGCAGCTTGGCCTGACCCTCGCGCTCGCGCTGTTCTCCTTTGTGCTGACCTGGGCCATCGCGGTACCCGCCGGCATCTACTCCGCCACCCATCCGCGCTCGATCGTCGATCATGTTCTGACGGTGGTGAACTATGTCGGCGTGGCGACACCGAATTTCATGCTTGCACTGATCCTGATGTGGTGCGCCTTCGCCTATTTCGACATCAGCGTGACCGGGTTGTATTCGCCCGAGTTCGTCGATGCGCCCTGGAGTGTTGATCGCGTCGTCGATCTCCTGAAGCATATCTGGCTGCCCGCCCTCGTGATTGGCATCGCCGGCACGGCGCGGCTCAGCCGCATCATGCGCGCCAATTTGCTTGATGAACTCAACAAGCCCTATGTCGTGACCGCGCGGGCCAAGGGCATGAAGGAGTGGCGTCTCGTACTGCGCTACCCCGTCCGCCTCGCGCTCAATCCGCTGGTGAGCACCATCGGCTGGTATCTGCCGGCGCTGTTCTCTGGCAGCCTGATCGTCGCCACCGTGATGAATTTGCCGAATATCGGCCCGCTGCTGCTGCGCTCGCTGATCAACCAGGATATGTATCTCGCAGGCGGCATTCTGCTGATCTATTCCTTCCTTACCATCGTCGGCACCTTGCTGTCGGACGTGCTGCTGGCGCTCATCGATCCGCGCATCCGCGTGGAGAACTAGCAGCATGGCACTGGCAAAAATCTCTGACACCATCGCCGGTGGGGCGGCTGAGGATCGCATTGCGGTGGCCTCGAACTGGCGCCTGGTGTGGTGGCGCTTCAAGCGCCATCGCCTCGCGCTGTTCTGCGCCGGGCTGCTGATCGCGCTCTACATGGTCGTGCTCTGCCCCGATTTTTTCTCGACGCAGAACCCGGAGACGACGGATGCGCGGCAGGCGTTCATCCCCGTGCAGTCGCTGCATCTGTTCGATGACGGCAAGCTCTCCCCCTGGGTTTCCGCCATCGTAGGCAAGCGTCATCCGATCACGTTGCGGATGGAGTGGACGGCCGATCCCTCGCGCAAGGTGCGCGTGCAGTTCTTCACCCCCGGTCCCGCCTATCATGTGTTCGGTCTGTTCGAGAGCCGCCTGCATTTGATCGGTGCTGCCGACCCGACGCAGCGCATTTTCCTGCTCGGCTCCGATCGTCTCGGGCGGGACCAGTGGTCGCGTATCATGCACGGCACGCAAACGTCGATGACTGTCGGGTTGGTGGCGGTCGCGCTCAGCGTCATTCTCGGCGTCGTGCTGGGCGGGCTGTCCGGCTATGTCGGCGGCAAGACCGACCAGGTGATCCAGCGCGTCATCGAGTTGCTGCAATCGGTGCCGACCATCCCGATCTGGCTCGCCTTGTCGGCCGCCCTGCCGCGCGACTGGACGCCGATCCAGGTATTCTTCGCCATTACTGTGATCCTTTCGCTCGTCGGCTGGACAACACTGGGGCGCGAGGTGCGTGGGCGGTTTCTTGCCTTGCGCGAGGAGGATTTCGTCCTCGCCGCCCGCCTCGCCGGTTGCTCGCGCATGCGTATCATCCTGCGCCACATGGTGCCGACCTTCCTGAGCCACATCATCGCTACCAGTTCGCTGGCGATACCGGTCATGATCATCAACGAAACCTCGCTCTCCTTCCTCGGCCTCGGCATCCGCCCGCCGGCGATCAGCTGGGGCGTGTTGTTGCAGGAGGCGCAGAACATCCAGACGCTGGCGCTCGCACCGTGGCTGCTGATCCCCGGCGTCGTTGTCATCGTTGCCGTGCTTGCCTTCAACCTTGTCGGCGACGGGCTGCGTGATGCCGCCGATCCGTATAGTGGCTGAGGCAGTGATCATGACCAGCGACGCCGCCGTGCCCCTGCTGTCCGTCCGCGATCTCAGGGTCTCCTTCACCCTGGAGGACGGCCTGGTGCGCGCCGTCGACGGCACCAGCTTCGACGTGATGCCCGGCCAGGTGCTCGGCATCGTCGGCGAGAGCGGCTGCGGCAAGAGCGTGACGATGAAGGCGATCCTGCAACTGGTCGAACGGCCCGGCAAGATAACGAGCGGGCAGATCATGTTCCGCCGCCGCCCGCCGGGGCAGGAGGAGGGTGGCGAGGTCGTGGATCTCGCCCGCCTGCCGCCGAAGGGTGCTGAGATGCGCGACATCCGCGGCGCCGAGATCGCGTTGATCCCGCAGGAGCCGATGGCCTCGTTCAGCCCCGTGCACACGGTGGGCGACCAGATCATCGAGGCCATCATGCTGCATGGCCATCGCTGGGATGCGAGCCGCCGGATCACCCGCGCGCAGGCCCGCGAGATCACCATCGGGCTGTTCCGCGATGTCGGGATTTCCATGCCGGAACAGCGGATCGACGCCTATTCCTGGCAACTCTCGGGCGGGTTACGCCAACGTGCGATGATCGCGATGGCGCTGTCGTGCAAGCCACGCCTGCTGATCGCGGATGAACCGACGACGGCGATCGATGTGACCACCCAGGCGCAGGTGCTCGCGTTGCTGCGCGACCTTCAGCACAAATACAACACCGCCATCATCTTCATCACCCATGACCTCGGCGTGATCGCGCAGATGGCGAGCTATGTGGTGGTGATGTATCTCGGCCGTGTCATGGAGCAGGGGCCGGTCGACGAGATTTTTCATGCGCCCGCGCATCCCTATACACGCGCGCTGCTGCGGTCGATCCCGAGCCTGTATGGCGAAACCCGCACGGCGCTACCGGTGATCAGCGGCACCTTGCCGCATCCGTTCAACCGCCCGTCTGGCTGCCCGTTCCACCCGCGCTGCCCTGATGTGTTGGAGAAATGCGGCACGGCGGTGCCAAGCCTGGAGGCGGTCGGGCCGCAGCAGGCGGCGAGTTGCTTTCTGCATCACGACAAGGTTGATGCGACATGAGCGGAGGAGTTTCGCCAGTGCCTTCACTCGGGCCAGTGCCTTCACTCGGGCCAGTGCCTTCACTCGGGCCAGTGCCTTCACTCGGATCAGTGCCGTTGCTCGACGTGCGTGGTCTGCAAAAATTCTTCCCGATCACCAAGGGGTTTCTGCAGCGGGTGACCGGCCATGTCCGCGCCGTCGATGGCGTGGATTTCACGGTGAACGAGGGCGAAACGCTTGGCCTGGTGGGCGAGAGTGGCTGCGGCAAGACGACGGCCTCGCGCTGCATCCTGCGCGCCATCGACCCGACCGGTGGCGAGGTCCGCTACCACACGCGCGCCGGCACGGTCGTCGATCTCGCGACGCTGTCGCCGGCCGAGTTGTTGCCGCTGCGGGCGGAGATCCAGATGATCTTCCAGGACCCGTTCGGCTCGCTCAACCCGCGCATGACGCTGCTCGATAACGTTGGCGAGCCACTGCTGGTCAACGGCATGGGCAATCGCGGCGAGCGGACGGATCGGGTGGCGGAACTGCTGCGCCTCGTCGGTCTGCGGCCGGAATTCATGCACCGGTTTCCGCACGCCTTCAGCGGCGGCCAGCGCCAGCGGATCGGCATTGCCCGCGCGCTGGCGACCAATCCGCGCCTGGTGGTGGCGGACGAGCCGGTCTCCGCCCTCGACGTGTCCGTGCAGGCGCAGGTGTTAAACCTGCTGCTGGAACTGCAATCGCGGCTCAAGCTGACGTTCCTGTTTGTCGCCCATGACTTGTCGGTGGTCCGCCATATCTCCGACCGCATTGCGGTGATGTATGTCGGCCAGATCGTCGAACTCGCACCGACCGGGGCGATTTTCAAGCGTCCGCGGCACCCGTACACCGCGGCGTTGATGCGGGCAGTCCCGGTCGCCGACCCGCGCGTGCGCACCATCGACGGCATTCTCGGCGGCGAAGTGCCGAGCCCGGCCGCGCCGCCATCCGGCTGCTATTTTCATCCGCGCTGCCGCCACGCGGAGGCGCGCTGCATGCAGGAGGCGCCGGTGCTGCGCGAAATCGAACCTGGCCATTTCGCCCGCTGCCATTTCGCGGAGCAGTGGCCCGAGCGGGCGGCGGTGTAGCCATGCATATCGCCTTCGACAACAGCTATGCCCGGCTGCCGGCGCGTTTCCATGTGGCTCAGTCGCCCACGCAGGTGGTGGCACCGCGGCTCATTAAGCTCAACACCGTGCTGGCAGCACAGCTTGGCATCGACGTCACCGCGCTTTCGGACGACGAGGCGGCGGCGATCTTCTCGGGCAATCTCGTGCCCGATGGCGCGGCGCCGTTGGCGAGTGCCTATGCCGGCCACCAGTTCGGCCATTTCACCCCGCAGCTTGGCGATGGCCGCGCCGTGCTGCTCGGCGAGGTGATCGATCGGGATGGCAGCAGGCGCGACATCCAGTTGAAGGGTGCCGGACGCACCGCCTTCTCGCGCGGCGGCGACGGGCGCGCCGCCCTCGGGCCGGTGCTGCGCGAATACATCGTCAGCGAGGCGATGGCGGCGCTGGGCGTGCCGACCACGCGTGCGCTGGCGGCGGTCGCCACGGGGGAGGTGGTGATCCGCGAAACCGTGCTGCCCGGCGCGGTTCTGACGCGCGTGGCGGCGAGCCATATTCGCGTGGGCACGTTCCAGTATTTTGCCGCGCGCGATGATACGGAGGCGGTTCGGCTGCTGGCGGATCACGTCATCGCGCGGCACTATCCCGAGGCTGCGACGGCGGAGCGGCCCTATGCCGCCCTGCTCGCCGCCGTCATCGCGCGGCAGGCAAATCTGGTCGCGCGCTGGCTGCTCGTCGGCTTCATCCATGGCGTGATGAACACCGACAACTGCTCCGTCGCCGGCGAGACGATCGACTACGGCCCCTGCGCGTTCATGGACGCGTATGACCCCGAAACGGTGTTCAGTTCGATCGATCATGGCGGCCGCTATGCCTATGGCAACCAGCCGCGCATCGCGCAGTGGAACCTGGCGCGGCTGGCCGAGACGCTGTTGCCGCTCCTGTCGGACGATGAGGAGGCCGGGTTGGCGATCGCGCGTGCCGCCCTTAGCGCGTTCGGCCCGATCTTCCAGGCGGCCTATCTGGCCGGTCTGCGCCGCAAGATCGGACTGACGAGCGAGCAGGAGGAAGACGCGGCGCTGGTGCAGGACCTGTTGCAGATGATGGCGGGGAGCCGTGCCGATTTCACCATCTCGTTCCGCACCCTGTGCGATGCGGTGGACGAGGATGACGGCATGCGCACGCTGCTGGCCGATCCGACGGCATGGGACGCATGGGCGTTGCGCTGGCGCCGGCGGATGGCGGAGGAGGGGCTTCCCGTCATGGCTCGGCGGGCGGCGATGCGCGCGGTCAATCCGGCGTTCATTCCGCGCAACCACATGGTGGAGGCGGCGATCCGGGCGGCCGTCACGCGCCAGGATTTCGCGCCGTTCGAGGACATGATGCGCGTGCTCGCGCGGCCGTTCGATGACCAGCCGGAGTTTCCGCTGCACGCAATGCCGCCACTTCCCGATGAGGTGGTGACGCAGACGTTCTGCGGAACCTGACCCAGCCTAACCTGACCCAGCCTAACCCGACCCAGCCTAACCCGGCCCAGCCGCCCGCAGCGCTCCGCAGACGATGACCATGCGGGCAAGCGCGTCCTCCGCGAAACGCGCCAAACCTTCGGCAGTGGCGGATACGGCGGTTTTCGGATTCGAAGGAGGCCACGATGAATTTCGAGCACACCGATAAGGTCCGCCAGTTGCAGGAACGCCTGCGCCATTTCATGGCCGAGCACATCTATCCCAGCGAAGCTTCCTACGAAGCTGCGTTGAATGCCGGGCCATCGCGCTGGCACCATCCGGCGTTGCTGGAAAACCTCAAGGGCAAGGCGCGGTCGGCCGGATTGTGGAACTTGTTCCTGCCCGCGCATGAGCATCCGGGCGGCCTGACCAACCTGGAATATGCCCCGCTCTGCGAAATCATGGGCCGGTCGCCGATCGCGC
This sequence comes from Rhodospirillales bacterium, assembly GCA_043744375.1. Classification (GTDB taxonomy): domain Bacteria; phylum Pseudomonadota; class Alphaproteobacteria; order Acetobacterales; family Acetobacteraceae; genus CAIYPH01. Next base: position 28,165 of record JAYTUU010000004.1, read on the forward strand.
CGGAGGTGTTCAACTGCTCGGCGCCGGATACCGGCAACATGGAGACGTTGCTGCGCTACGCCACGCCGGCGCAGAAGGCGCAGTGGCTCACCCCGCTTCTGGCTGGGGAAATCCGTTCCGGATTTGCGATGACGGAGCCGGCCGTCGCCTCGTCCGATGCCACCAATATCGAGGCGCGGATTGTCCGCGACGGGGATCACTACGTGATCAATGCGCGGAAATGGTGGACCTCCGGCGCGATGGATGAGCGCTGCAAGATCCTGATCTTCATGGGCAAGACCGACCCCAACGCAGCGCGCCATGCCCAGCAATCGATGGTCCTCGTGCCGATGGACACGCCCGGCGTGCGCGTGCTGCGCCATCTCAACGTGTTCGGCTATGACGACGCGCCGCACGGGCATGCCGAGGTCGAGTTTCGCGACGTGCGTGTGCCCATCAGCAATATTCTTGTCGGCGAGGGCAGGGGGTTCGAGATCGCCCAGGGGCGGCTGGGTCCGGGCCGCATCCATCACTGCATGCGCCAGATCGGGGTGGCCGAGCGGGCGCTGGAGGCGATGTGCGCGCGGGCGAAGTCGCGCGTGGCGTTCGGCAGGCCGATCGCCGAGCAGGGCGTGGTGATGCAATGGATCGCCGATAGCCGGATGGAGATCGAGCAGGCACGGCTGCTGGTGCTCAAGGCCGCCGACATGATGGATCGGGTGGGCAACAAGGAGGCGCGCGCGGAGATCGCGATGATCAAGGTGGCCGTGCCGAAGATGGTGCTGGCGGTGCTCGATCGTGCCATCCAGACGCATGGCGGCGGCGGCGTGTCGCAGGAATTCCATCTCGCCTACGCCTGGGCCACGGCACGCACGATGCGCCTGGTCGACGGCCCCGACGAGGTGCATAGCGCGGCGATCGCGAAATGGGAGTTGCGCCGGCAGGGATAGCGGCGCGCTCGGTCAGGGGCCGGCTAGACGGGAGGCGGGGCCATCGGGGTGGCGCGGATGCAGGCGCTGATATGACCGGGTGCGACTTCGCGGAAATCCGGGCGCGCGACGGCGCAGGCCGCCTCGGCATGGACGCAGCGGGTGCGGAACGTGCAGCCCGAAGGCGGGTTGATCGGGCTCGGGATGTCGCCGGCAAGCAGCACGCGACGGCCGCGACGGGCGGGATCGGGCACCGGCGCGGCGGCGAAGAGAGCCTCGGTGTACGGGTGTGCGGGGCGGGACAGAACCTGCTCCGTTGGCCCCATTTCGACGATGCGGCCGAGATACATCACCGCGATACGTTCGGAGATATGGCCGACCACGGCGAGGTCGTGGCCGATGAACATGATGGCGAGCCCGAGGCGCTGTTGCAGTTCGAGCAACAGGTTGACCACTTGCGCCTGGATCGAGACGTCGAGGGCGGAGACCGGCTCATCGGCGACCAGGAAATCCGGGCGCAGGATGAGCGCGCGGGCGATGCCGATGCGTTGGCGTTGACCGCCGGAAAATTCATGCGGGTAGCGCTCGGCCGCGCGGGCGGGCAGGCCGACGAGATCGAGCGCCTCGGCGACGGCCGCGGCGCGCTCGGCCTGGTTGCCGCGACGCTGGACGATCAGCGGCGTGGCAATGATGGTGCCGACGGTCTTGCGGGGATTGAGCGAGGCGAAGGGGTCCTGGAAGACCAACTGCATGCGTGGCCGCATCGGCCGCATGGCGCGGCGGGAGAGATGGGTGATGTCGGTGCCGTCGAAGGCGATCCGCCCGGCGCTGGGGGCGATCAGGCGCAGGACGGCGCGGCCGAGCGTGGTCTTGCCGCTGCCGGACTCGCCGACGACGCCGAGGACTTCACCTCGGCCGAGGGTGAGCGAGATGCCATCGAGCGCACGCAGGCGCTGGCGCGGCGCGAACAGGCCGCCGCCGGGAACGGGGAACCACTTCTCGAGGTTGTCGACTTGCAGCAGGGGCGGTCCGGTCATGCCGCGATCTCCCGCCAGCGCGCGCAGCGGATGATCCGCCCGTCGGCCAATTGCTCCTGGGCGGGGATGGCGGTGTCGCATTGGCCCGGTTGAGCATGGGCGCATCGCGGGTGGAAGGCGCAGCCGGGCGGCAGCTGGGTCGGATCGGGCATGTTGCCCGGGATCGCGCGCAGGCCCTGGCGCAGCGTGCCGCGCTGATCGAGCCGGGGCACGGAGGCGAGCAGGCCGGCGGTGTAGGGATTGGCGGGGCGCGCGAAGAGCTCCGTCACCGGCGCCTGTTCCATCGCGCGGCCGGCGTACATCACCAGCACGCGGTCGGCAATTTCGGCGACGACACCGAGATTATGGGTGACAAAGATGACGGACATGCCGCTCTCGCGCTGCAGGTTCGCGATCAGCTCGAGGATTTGCGCCTGGATCGTGACATCCAGCGCCGTTGTCGGTTCATCGGCGATCAGCACGTCGGGGTCGCAGGACAGTGCGATGGCGATCATCGCGCGCTGGCGCATGCCGCCGGAGAGCTGGTGCGGATAGCTCGCGAGCCTGCGCTTCGGCTCGGGGATGCCGACGCGCTCCAGCATGTCCGCGGCGCGGGCGAGCGCGGCGCGGCCGGTCATGCCGCGATGGTGGATCAGCGCCTCGGCGATCTGGTCGCCGATCGGGTGGACGGGGTTGAGGCTGGTCATTGGCTCCTGGAACACCATGGCGATCCGATCGCCGCGCATTTGCCGCATCGCCTCGGCGGGCAGCGTCAGCAGGTCGCGTGGGGTGCCGCCGCCGCTGCCGAACAGGACCTGGCCTTGAACCGTGCAGCCGGGCGTGGGCGGCAGCAGGCGCATCAGGGCAAGACCGGTGACGCTCTTGCCGCTACCAGACTCACCGACAATGGCCAGTGTCTCGCCGCGTCGCAGATCGAAGGAGAGGTCATCGACGGCCGTGATCGTGCCGGTCTCCGTCCGGAAGCGGACGGTGAGGTTCTGGACCCGCAGCAGCGGAAGGTCAGAGTCCGGAATCGGGGGCAAGCCGGCTGCCATCGATCATGCGCTGGTAGCGGAACGGTGTCGGATCGACGATCGGTGTCACGTCGGTGATGAGGTCCGCGGCGAGATGGCCGGCACCAGGGCCGAGGCCAAAGCCGTGGCCGGTGAAGCCGGTTGCCAGGTAGAAGCCGGGCAGGCTCGCGACGGCATCGATGACGGGCACGCCGTCGGGCGTCGCATCGATCAGGCCGCCCCAGCTGCGATCGATCCGGGCGGCGGCGGCTTGCGGGAAAGCTTCCTTGAACTTCGCCAGGCCGTCGGCGAGCAGGGCGTCGTCGGGCGCGGGGTCGAGCACGCGGACCGCTTCGAAGGGGGTGCGGGAATCGAAGTCCCAATTGGCACCGCCGCCGAAGGGGGCAAGAAATTCGAGACCGCTGCGAAGCTTCAGCTTGCCCTTGCGGATTTTCCAGGTGGCCCAGAAATCGAACATGTAGCGCAACGTATCCGGAGTGACCGGGAAGGTTCCGGTGCCGCTCATCGCCACCACATAGCCGCCCTCCTCGGTGCGGCGCATACAGAAACCGGGGGTGGCGACATTGGCGTCGGCGAGTTGCGGAACCGGCGTGGTGCGCAGGACGGAGGCGCGGACGGAGAGTTGCGGCAGGCGGATGCCGTGGCGGCGACAGAACAATGTGCTCCAGGCACCGCCGGCGAGCAGGACCGCATTGGTACGGATCGTTCCGTGCTCGGTGATCACCCCCGAGACCCGCCCGCCGGTCGTCTCAAGCCCGCGGGCAGCGCAGTTCTGGATGACATGAGCGCCGAGCCGCCTTGCGGCGGCGGCAATGGCGGGGGCAGCCTTGGCGGGTTCGGCCTTGCCGTCGCTGGGAGTGTGCAGCCCGCCCTTCCATTGCGCGCGCGAACCGGGCATCAGCGCCGCAACTTCGGCGGTGTTCAGCACGCGGCTATGCACCTGATGGCCGCTTGCGTGGTCGGCCCAGTGCTCCCACGAGGCCAGGGTGGCGGGATCGTTGGAGACGAACAACACGCCGGTGTTCCCCCAGCCGACATCGGTTCCAATCTCCCTGGCCATGTTCGACCACAGGCCGACGGCGTGGCGCGCCAGCGGGATCTCGCCCTTGTCGCGGCCCTGCTGGCGGCACCAGCCCCAATTGCGGCTCGATTGCTCGGCGCCGACCTGGCCCTTTTCGACGAGCGCGACGGCGATGCCGCGCTTGGCGAGCGCATAGGCGGTACTGACCCCGGCGATGCCGCCACCGATCACGACCACGTCGGCGGTGGCCGGCAGGGTTTCGTCGCTGGGGATGCTGTCGAGTGGCTGGCGCATGGTGACGCTCACAATTGCGAGGCGCGATGTTCCACCGGTCACACCCGTCTGTAAACCCCGTTGTTGCAACTAGGAGTTTTCCCCCGTGCCGCGTTGACCCCGGGCGGATGGGGGCTGTAGGCTTCACGCCAGAGCATTTCCAATGGAGGCCACGATGATCGATCTCCGGACCCCTCAACTCTATCGCCGCACATTGCTCGGCTCCGCCGGTGCCGCGCTGCTGGCCACGAAGGCGGGCGCCCAGGCCGGATCGAAGCCACCGGCGGCGCCGAAGGGCCAAGTGATCGTCGGTGTGTCACAAGAGCCGACCCGTTTTCATCCGTTGGCGCCGGCCATCGAGGTTGATCAGGGCGTGTGGTGGAACATCTTCTCGCCGTTGTGGAATGTGCAGCCGGACGGCAGCTTTTCGCCGGTGCTGGCGCGTGAAGTACCAAACGTCGAGAACGGCGGGATTTCCGCCGACGGGCTGGTCTGGCGCGTGCATCTGCGGCCCGGCGTGAAGTGGCATGACGGCACGGCGTTCACCGCCGAGGATGTGAAGTTCACTCTACAGCTCATCAACAATCCCGATTTCCGTGCCGCCAGCCGGACTGGCCATAACCTTCTGCGCGACATCACCGTGGTCAGCGCCACCGAGATCACCTGGCGGATGAGCGAGGTCTACGCGCCCTATATTTCTCGCCTCGCCTGGCTGTTCATCGTGCCGAAGCATGCGCTGGAGAAAGCCGCAGACATCAACAACGCGCCGTTCATCAATGCGCCGATCGGCACGGGGCCGTTCCGTTGGGGCGAGCGGGTGCCGGGTGACCATATCACCCTGCTGCCCAATCGGGACTATTTCGGCGACGGGCCGTACCTCGAGCGCCTCGTGTTCAAATACGTGCCGGATCTGACGGTGATGTACACGCAGTTCCGCACTGGCGAGATCGATCATACGAGCATCCAGGGCATCACGCCCGATCTGTTCGAGCAGGCCAAGACGCTGAAGGATCGCGTGGTCACCAAGACCCCGGCCGCCTGGATCGAGAGCATCACGCCGAACCTTGGAATGCCGCTGATGGCGGAGAAGGCGGTGCGCGAGGCGCTGTATCTTGGCATCAACAAGAAGGCGTTCGTGGGCGCAATCTATTATGGCGTGCCGGAACCAACGGAGTCGATCTACCCGCAGCAGAGTGCGTTCTTCAATCCCGACCTACCGAAGCATGAATACAGCCCGGCCAAGGCGAATGGGATTCTCGATGCTGCCGGTTGGGTGCGTGGCTCGGACGGCATTCGCGCCAAGGCGGGGGTGCGCCTGGAGTTCACCAACTCCACGACGGCCGGCAACCAGGTGCGCGAGCAGGGGCAACAGTTGCTGATCCAGGACTGGAAGGCGATCGGGGCGGCGATGAAGATCAACAACATGCCCGGCGCAGTCATCTGGGGCGACTACTGGGCGATGTCGAAGTTCCAGACCGTCATGGTCGGCGTCTCCTTCGGTATCGGCGCCGATCCCGAGGTGACGGACCGGTTGGCGAGCCATGCGATCCCGGCCAAGGGTGGCTCCGGGCGCAACACGAGCCAGTATTCGAACCCCGTCGTCGATGCGCTGCTGAAGGAAGGTGTCGGGACCTTCGATGCGGCAAAGCGCAAGGAGATCTATGGCAAGGTGCAGGCCGCCGTGCGGGCCGATCTTGCCATCCTGCCGCTGTTCCAGGCGGCCAGCGTGGAGGGGCTGAAGAAGGGCCTGGTGGGATACCAGCCGAATATCAATGCGCTGTCGAACTGCTGGAACTGCGGTAGCTGGTACTGGGCGGCCTGAGGCCAGATCGGGCCTCGCGGCGCATATCATGGCCTCCTACCTGCTTCGGCGCGTCGTGCAGAGTCTTGTGCTGCTCTGGCTTGTTTCGATGATCGGCTTTGCCATCCTGCATCTCGCGCCCGGCGGGCCGTTGGCGCAGTTCGCGCTGACGCCGGGGATGACTGAAGCCGATCTCAGGAAGATGGCTCAGCAGATGGGGCTGGATCGGCCGCTGCCGATCCAATATCTGGAATGGTTCTGGCGTCTGCTTTGGGGCGATTGGGGCGTTTCCTATCGCGACAGCAAGCCGATCCTTTCCGTCATCGGCGGGCATCTCGGCGCCACCTTCGAACTGATGTTCGCCAGCACGATGATCGCCGTGCTGCTGGGCTCCTGGATCGGGGTGCTCGGCGCCGTGCGGCGCTACTCGGTGTTCGATACGCTCTCGACAGTGGGCGCAATGATCGCGTTGTCGATCCCGACATTCTGGTTCGGGCTGATCGTGATCTATCTGTTTTCGGTCACCCTCGGCTGGCTCCCGGCTGGGAGCCGTTTCACCATCGGGGACGGATCGTTTCTTGATTATCTGCATCACCTCATCGCCCCGTCGCTCGTGCTGGGCCTGGTGACGATTGCGATCTGGAGCCGCTTCATGCGGGCTTCCATGCTCGACGTGATCAACCAGGACTATGTCCGCACGGCACGCGCCAAGGGCCTGCCGGAGCGGGTGATCCTGGTGAAGCATACGATCCGCAACGCCATACTGCCGATGATCACCATAGCCGGGCTGCAATTGCCGACATTGCTCAGCGGCGCGCTGGTCACCGAGACGGTGTTTACCTGGCCCGGGATGGGGCGGCTGTTTCTTGATTCGATCAGTTACCGGGACTACCCGGCCGTGATGGGCATTCTCATGTGTTCCGCCCTGCTGGTCCTTGTCGGCAGCCTGTTGGCCGACGTGCTGTATTCCTTTGCCGACCCGCGTATCCGGCTCGATTGAGATGGCACGTGCGGCACTGACGGTCGAGGGCGCGCCGGCGCATCCGGGCGGACGGGCGTTGCGGCGGTTCATGCGCCACCGCCTCGCGTTGTTTGGCCTTGCAACGATCCTGCTGCTGACACTGAATTCGGCGATCGGACCGGCGCTCAATCCGTTTGACGATTTGTATATCGACGTGCTCCACCGCTTCGCGCCGCCCTTCATCGATGCCCATCTGCTTGGCACCGACGCGCTGGGGCGGGACATGCTGGCGCGGCTGATGATGGCTGGCCGGGTGTCGCTCACGGTGGGTTTCGTGGCGATGGTGATCAGCACGGCGATCGGCACGGTAGTCGGCGCGACGGCTGGATATTATGGTGGTTTCGTCGGCTCCGCATTGATGCGGATGGTCGATGCGATGCTGTGTTTTCCAGCGATCTTCCTGTTGCTGACGCTCGCGACGCTGGTCAGCCCGAGCCTTGCGACGATCACGCTGATCATTTCGTTGACCGCCTGGATGGAGGTTGCCCGCGTTGTCGAGGCGCAGATCCGGGCGCTGCGGGAGCGCGACTTCGCGGTGGCAGCGGAGGTGATGGGCGCCTCCGATGCGTGGACGATTTTTCGCGAGTTGCTGCCCAATGCGGTCGCGCCCATTGTCGTGGCGGCGACGCTCATTGTCGCACGCGCGATCCTGCTCGAAAGCTACATCAGCTTCCTCGGCTACGGCATCCAGCCGCCGACCCCGAGCTGGGGCAACATGTTGAATAACGCGCAACAATATCTGACCACCGCGCCGTGGCTCGCGATCTTTCCCGGCGCGATGATCACCCTCGCGGTCACCAGCTTCAATTTTCTCGGCGACGGCCTGCGCGATGCGCTCGATCCGCGCATGGAACTGCCCTGAACGCCGCGGCTCCAGGAGCCAGTCTCCTGGATGGGCATCCAGCCTAGGCAAGCGCCTCGCGCAGGTGGGGCACTGCCGGCTTGCGGTCGTCGCCGGCAATCATCTGGGCGAGGCCGGCGATCAGGCCGATGGCGACGCCGATCTGCCAGGCGCGGTCGTAGCTGCCGAGCATCTCCAGGATCAGGCCGCCGCCCCAGGCGCCGAGGAAGCTGCCGAGCTGGTGGCTGAGGAAGGCGATGCCGTTGACGGTGGCCATGTAGCGCAGGCCGAACAGATTGGCGATGATGCCGCTGACGAGGGGGGAGACGCCGAGCCAGAGGAAGCCCATCACGGCGGCGAAGACGAGGGTTGTCGTGGGTGTCGGCGGGAAGAGGAAATAGGCGGCCAAAGCGAGGCTTCGGAGCACGTAGAGCAGTCCGAGGAGGACGTGCTTGGGGCGGTGGTCGCCGAGCCAGCCCCAGAAATAGGAGCCGGCGACGTTGGCGGTGCCGATCACGGCGATGGCCTGGGCGGAGAGCATCGGGTCCATGCCGCAGATGGACAGATAGGTCGGCAGATGGGTGGTCAGGAAGACGAGTTGCAGGCCGCAGACGAAGAAGGCAGCGGCCATGACGAGGAAGGGGCGGCTGTGCATGGCGAGGCCGAGGACCTGGCGGATGGATGTGGCTTCGCCGGCGGTGCGCTGGAGGGGGATGCGGTCGGCGCGGCCCATCAGGAAGGCGGCGGGGATCATGACGAGGGCGATGGCGACGCAGCCGTAGAGTGCGGTGCGCCAGCCTGGCCCCTCGATGAGGGTTTGGGCGATGGGGGCGATGAAGACGGTGCCGAGGGAGCCGCAGGCGGAGATCATGCCGAGGATCTGGCCGCGGCGCATCGGCGAGACGGCGCGGGCGGCGGCGGAGAGGTTCAGGGCGGCGGCGGTGCAGGAGAGGGCGACGCCGATCAGCGGGCCGGCGCCCAGCGTCAGCGCGAGGGGGCCGGTGGCGAAGGCGGCGCAGGCGATGCCGGCGACGTAGAGGAGGGCGCCGCCGACGGCCACGGGGCGCAGGCCGTAGCGGTCCGCGAGCGCGCCGACGAAGGGTTGGGTGATGCCCCATAGGGCGTTCTGGATGGCGATGGAGAGGGTGAAGTCCGCGACCGTTGCGCCGATACCCGGACTCATCGGCAAGTCTGGGCTCATCGGCAAGCCCTGGGTCATCGGCAGCATGAACAGGCCGAGGCTTTGGCGGATGCCCATGGCGAGGCTGAGGAGCAGGGCCGCGCCAAGCAGGATCGGCCATGCTTTCGTCGTCGTGGTCATGGAGGCGCCCCTTTGCTGTGGGAACGTAGGGGGGCGGGGGTGGGCGCGGCAAGGTCGGGGGCATGCGTGGCGGGGAGGGGTGACATGTGCGGCCGGGCGCGGCAGGATCGGCGGAGGAAACGTCTGCGCGCAGGAACATCATGAACGTCGTTACACATCCGCCGATCCCGACCAATCCCGTCACGCCGGAACTGCTGGGGGCGCTGCATGGCGTGCTCGGCGATCGCGGGTTGATGACGGACCCCGCCGATATGCGGGGGTTCCTGACCGATTGGCGCGGCGTGCTGGTCGGTTCGGCGGCGGCGGTGGTGCGGCCCGGCTCGACGGAGGAAGTGGCGGCGGTGGTGAAGCTGTGTGCGGCACACGGAGTGGCGATCGTTCCGCAGGGCGGGAATACCGGGTTGATGGGCGGGGCCACGCCCTATGCGGCGCATGCCGGGATCGTGCTGTCGCTCGGGCGGATGAACCGGGTGATCGCGGTCGATGCGGTCGGGTATTCGATGACGGTTGAGGCGGGTTGCGTGTTGCAGACATTGCAGGAACTGGCGTCGCGGCATGACCGGCTGTTGCCGTTGAGCCTGGGGGCGCAGGGGTCGTGCATGATCGGCGGCAATCTTTCGACCAATGCGGGTGGAGCGCAGGTGTTGCACTACGGCAATACGCGCAATTTCGTGCTGGGTTTGGAAGTCGTGCTGCCGTCGGGCGAAGTATGGAACGGGTTGAAGGCGCTGAAGAAGGACAATACCGGCTACGACCTGAAGCATCTGTTCATTGGCGCCGAGGGCACGCTGGGGATCATCACCAAGGCGGTGATCAAGGTGTGGCCGAAGCCGAAGGATGTGGCGACGGCATGGCTCGCCATTCGCGATCCGGCGGCGGCGGTGGAAATGCTGTCCGAGGCGCATGCGGCGAGTGCCGACAGCGTGACCTCGTGCGAGTTGATGAACCGGCTCAATCTCGATGGCGTGTTCAATCATATCCAGGGCACGCAGGACCCGCTGCCGGGCGCGGGGTTCTGGTATCTGCTGATGGAATGGTCGTCGGCGATGCCGGGGGAGGGCGCGATGGCGGCGCGGATGGAGGAGTTTCTGGCCGACGCGATGGAGCGTGGCCTGGTGCTCGACGCGGTGCTGGCGCAGAGCGAAAGCCAGGCGAAGGCGATGTGGCATATCCGCGAGGCGCATGCGGAGGCGGGGCGGCATGACGGGCCGTCGGTGAGCTACGATATTTCGGTGGCGAGTTCGGAAATTCCGCTGTTCATCGAGCAGGCCTCGGCGGCGGCGCGCAGTGTGCTGGCGGATATCCGGCCATGCCCGATGGGGCATATGGGGGACGGCAATCTGCACTTCAATTTCAAGGCGCCGGCGGGGATGAGCGCGGAGGCCTACCGGCAGTATTCGCCGGCGGTGACGCGGGCGGTGAACGACAAGCTGCGGGATTTCGGTGGTTCCATTTCGGCGGAGCATGGCATCGGGCAGCTTAAGATCGGCGAGCTCGCGCATTACGCGGACCCGGTGAAGATGGCGACGATGCGGGCGATCAAGCGGGCGCTCGATCCGCAGAACATCATGAATCCGGGGAAGATTTTCGCGGTTTGATGCGTGTTTGGGGTATAATTGTTTTGAATACGAAATGAAATAGGCGTGCGTTGGCGCTGCTGGTCAGGCGGGCGAAAAGCAGAACGGGGGGGAAGGGGGGGGCGGGGTGGCGTTCCGGTTCGGGATGTTGGCGCGCGCAGCTTGGGTCGGCGGGGGCGGAGGATGCGGCCGGCCTGGGGGCGGCGGCGAGGAAGTCCGCGAGGTCGGGCTGGGTCGGCGGGGGCGGAGGATGCGGCTGGCCGGGGGGCGGCGGCGAAGAACTCCGCGACATCGGGCTGGGTGAGGAAGAATTCGATCTGGATGCGGGCGGCGGCGGGGGATTGGCGGGGCGTTCCTTCACCGCTTGGACCGGCGGGGGTGGGGCGGCTGGGAGAGTGCCCGCGCGGAGCTGGTCCAATATGAGCTCGACCTGTCGCAGCGCGTCCATATAGGGGGTGATCCGCCGCAGCCACGCCCGGCCGTGTTCCCCGAGCAAGCCGGCGAGGGCGCTGAGGGTGGCGAGGAGGAGGTCGAACTGGGTGATCAACGGGGTCATCGCCGTCCTTATAACTAACATTTTTTACTAACGCAAGCAAAATCTGCGGGGCTATTGGTCGGCTATCTGGGGTCGTGGTGGGGAGGGGGGGGGGCAAGGGGTGCTTTGGGGGGCGGTTACTTGGCGAAGGCGCGGAGGAGGGCGCGGACGGCGGGGTCCGGGGTGGTGGTGGTGATGAGCCAGGCGCGGCGTGTTGGGAAGGGGGATTTCTCGCGGGGTTTGGCGGCGCGCGGCTGGCCGGCGCGGCTCGCTCGGGGTTTGGGGAGGGTGCCGGCTTGCCAGCGGGTGAAGAGGCGCTCGAAGCGCTCGGCCATGCGTCCGACGCGGAACCAGAGGGGGATGAGGAGGGGGATGCGGGCGTGGTTCCGCGCGGCGACCACGGCGAGGATCGCTTGGAGGCTGGTGATGATGTAGGTGA
>JAYTUU010000005.1:0-12261 GCA_043744375.1 Rhodospirillales bacterium
GTTTGGGCTTCGCCAGTGAATGCGGCGAGATCGCGGGTGCCTCACCCGAAGGCCGTCCGTCCAGCCGCGAGCAGTCCGGGGTTCCAAGGGCCACTGGCCCTTGGCCGCCGGAGGCGCTCTTGCCGTCGCTGCAAACGGCGGAGTTTCGCGGTCATTTTTCGCTCCCCATGTGTTCACGGCGGCCTGCACCATCTGGCCTCCCGGCGGGAAGCGGTTCAATCTCTCCGGAGTTTGCCAATGGAGAGAACGATGGCCGCGAACCGCAAGAAGCTGCTGCTGCCCTCCGCGATGTCGCAGGCGGGGTGGAACGTCGCCCGCGCCCGCGAAGATGTGGAGGCGGTGGGGTTCGAGGATTTGATCCCCGAGGCCGATTTTCGCGCGCTGCTGGCCGATACCGATGCGGTGCTGCTGTGGGGGCGGCCGTTCCGGGCGGCCGATATCGCGGCGGCGCCGGGCCTGCAGGCGGTCTCGCGGATCGGCGTCGGCTATGATGCCGTTGAGGTGCCGGCGCTGACGGCGCGCAAAATCCCGCTGTTCATCGCGGGCACGGCGAATTCGGTGACGGTGGCCGAGCATGCCGTCTATTTCATGATGCATCTCGCCAAGCGCGGCTTCGACCAGCACGCGATCGTCCGCGAGGGGCGGTGGCGGGAGAAGATGTCGGCTCCCATCGTCGATCTGTTCGGCAAGACGCTGCTGATCATCGGCTTCGGCAAGATCGGCACGCGGGTGGCGGCGCGCTGCCTGGCAATGGAGATGACGGTGCTCGTGCATGATCCGTATGTTCAGGATGACGCCATTCGCGCGCGCGGCGGCATTCCGGCGCCTGACCTGGACGCCGCGCTGGGGCGGGCCGACTTCGTGACCATCCACTGCCCAAAGACGCCGCAGACCGTGGGCATGATCAACGCCGCGCGGCTCGCCTGCATGAAGAAAACCGCCTTCCTGGTGAACACCGCGCGTGGCGGGATCATCGACGAACCGGCGCTGACCGCGGCGCTGACCTCGGGTGCGCTGGCGGGCGCGGGGCTGGACGTGTTCGTCCACGAGCCGATCGAACCAGGCAATCGGCTGCCCCATTTACATAACGTCATCACTGCGCCGCATATGGCCGGCGTAACCCTGGAATCGCTGGATCGGATGGCGGTGACGGCGGTGCAGAACGCGCTGTCGATGCTCGATGGTCGGCCGAATACCGAGAACGTGGTGAACAAGGAAGCCCTGGCCTGATCGCTGCTCGGCGGCCAGTGCCTCGGTGGCCAGTGCCTCGGTGGCCTGGAGAAGCTCGACGTGAACGGCGCGCAGTAACGGGGATGCGGCCGATGGTGAGGGTGAAGAACTCGCCGGGCTCACGAACTTCGCATTCCGTGCTGGCAAATATCCAGGTACGCGAGATCGAAGAACGCTGGGTCGTTGTAGAGGCCTTGGGGCAAGGGATAGCCCGCCGGTCGGGCGTTGAGGGCTGCAAGCATGCCGCTGCGGGATGTCTTGGAGTGTTTGCCGTGTTTCAGGGAGCGGGCCGGTCGGAGTTGGAGACGTCGTCCTCGGCCATCCAGGTTTGCAACAGCGTGTAGGACACCGCCAGCACTGCCGGACCGAGAAACAGGCCGACCAGGCCAAAAGCCAGCAATCCGCCGATGACGCCGGCGAGGATCAGCAGAATCGGCAAGTCCGCGCCCTTCTTGATCAGCACTGGGCGCAAAAGATTGTCCAGGCTGATGACCACGACGGTGGCGACCACCAGGAACGTCGCCCACGCGCCCTGGCCTGACGCGTACATCCAGATTACCACGGGGACCAGCACCGGCGTCGGCCCGATCTGGGCGACGCAGAGCATGAACATCACCGCCGTCAGGATCGAGGCAAACGGCACGCCGGCGATGGCGAGTGCGATTCCTGCGATCAGGCATTGCGCAACGGCGGTGACGACGACGGCCAATGCAACGCCACGGATCGCCTGGCCGGCGAGGATGACCGCCTGCTCGCCTTGGGCGCCGGCGAGCCGGCGGCCGAAGCGCAGCACGATGGCAGCCGCTTTTTCACCGTCGGTATACATGATGCCTGCCAACACGACGGTCAGCAGGAACTGCACGAACACGAGGCCGAGACTGCCGACTTCGGCCACGAACCAGTTGGTCAGTCTGCCCGCGTAGGGCACGAGCTGCGGCCCGAGATCGCGCAGGCCCATGTCCGCTGCGCGCTCCCATAACTCGTTGGCCCTCTCGCCGATGAAGGGCAGTGCCACCAGCCAGTCCGGCGCCGAGGGCATGCGAAAGCTCTCGAGTCCGCGCACGAAACCGACGATCTGCCCGGTATGCTGCACGATGGTGCCGATCGCCAGCCAGAACGGCACGATGAACACCAGCAGGATCACCGCGGTCATCACGGCAACAGCCAGCGGGCGCTTGTTCCACAGCGCGGCCTGGACGTGCCGCATGATCGGGAAGGAAGCGATCACCAGTGTCGCCGCCCAGACGATGGCGGGAAGGAAGGGGCCGAGTATCCAGAAGCACGCAGTCAGGGTCGCGCCGATGAACAACACGGCGAAAGTGGTGCGGGCGAGATCGTGCGGCGTGGCGGTCATCAGGGTGGGTTCCGTGATCGGGGCGGCGTGACGCTTTACCGCATCTCCGGCCGACCCCGCTACTCGCAGGGCAATCGGGTGAAGCGCGGCATTGCAGGTCGCGGCACTCATGCTTCCCCTGATGGGCGTCGTGCGGAGCATGCGGGCGCTATATTATAGCGATATCATAACAAATAGATTATGCATCGGTCGGTCGTTCAGGCGGGTTTTTTGCGTCTTGGGAGCCAGGGGAGGATGATCGAGCTGGGGGTGCCGAACGGGCTGGGGGCTCGGTAGTGCAGCGGCTTTTGGGGCGGGCGTGGCGGCCGCTTCGGACGTGGCGCAGGGTTCGCGCCAGCCGGGCCGCGGCATCCGGGGAGGCGGCGAGGAGGGCGGCAATGGAGGCCAGGACGAGGCCCAGCCTGCGGGCGAAGTCCGGGCCCAGGGTTGCCGTTGAGTTCATGATATGTTCTATCCACAAAGCCGCTGGCCGGCGCAAGGCCAACGGATAAGAGTTTTTTGTTTCTTTTTTGCAAAAAAGAAAGCGCTTCTTTTTCGCTCTTATTGCGTCGTGTGTAGAGCGCTGCCAGACTCCTTGGGTGTGAGATGGATCAGGGGAGCCGAAACGACAGAAGGCCCCGGATCGCTCCGGGGCCTTCACACTGCCTGGCAGCTGGTGCTGTCTGACGATGCCTAGAATACCGCCCCGATCGGCTGGGCAGGGATCCTGGTCGCATTGGCGCACCGGCCGCGATAACAATGAGACACTGGATCACCTCCTTTCAGTTGTTGACAGAACGATCCTGCCCTGAGGCGAGCGCGCGGTGCAACTGAAATCGTGATCCGATCAGGCGGCGGCTTCGTGCGGTACACCTTTTTCGGTCAGCATCGCGCCCAGCTCGCCAGACTGGTACATCTCGGTGATGATGTCGCACCCGCCGACGAACTCGCCCTTGACGTAGAGCTGCGGAATGGTCGGCCAGTTCGAGAATGCCTTGATCCCGTCGCGCAAGGCGGGGTCCGCGAGCACATCAGTGGTTTTGAAGGGCACGTTCATGTGCGTGAGGATCTGCACCACACGGGCGGAGAAGCCGCATTGCGGGAACATCGCGTTGCCCTTCATGTAGAGCATGACGGGGTTCTCGGTGATCTCGGCCTGGATGCGTTCGGCGGCGGGATTGCTCATGACGGGTCTCCTGTTAAGGGGCTGAAGTCTGAAGGGCGAGGGCGTGCAACTCGCCCCCCATCCGGCCGCGCAGGGCGGCATAGACGATCTGGTGCTGCTGGACGCGCGACTTGCCGCGAAACATCTCGCTGACGACGACGGCGGCGTAGTGGTCGCCGTCTCCCGCGAGGTCTTCGATCGTGACCCGCGCATCAGGCAAAGCGGCCTTGATGAGGGCTTCGATCTCGTTGGCCGGCATTGCCATGTGTTCAGGCTCCTAAGCTTTGGTCGGCCCGTTCATCCAGGCCGGAAAGAATTTCTGATGCGCGGCGCGGAGGCCAGCAAGAGACATGGGGGTGCCATCGGGCAGTGTCAAATCCCCCCCTCCGGAATCGCCGATGCGGATGGCCGGGACGCCGGCGAAAGCGGCTTCCTGGAGGAAGCCTGCGGAGTCAGAAACCGCAACGACGTAGCGCGCCTGGTCTTCGCCGAACCAGAATTCGTGCGCGGCGATACCGGCCGGGCCGGGCAGCAGCCGGGCACCGGTGTCGCCGGCCAGCGCCATTTCGGCGATGGCGATCAGCAGGCCGCCATCAGAAACATCATGGCAGGCGCGGACATGACCGGCGAGGATTTGCGCGCGCACGAAATCGCCGTTGAAGCGCTCGGCGGCGAGGTCGACGGGCGGTGGCGGGCCATCCTCGCGCCCGGCGATCTCACGCAACCACAGCGACTGGCCGAGCCACCCCGCGGTATTGCCGACCAGCACGAGGTCGAGGCCGGGCGGCAGCGCGTAGCCGATCGCCTGCGCCGCGTCGTCGAGCACGCCGAGGCCGCCGATGGCCGGCGTTGGCAGGATCGGTCGGCCCTCGGTCTCGTTGTAGAGGCTGACATTGCCGGAGACGACGGGGAAATCGAGCGCCACACAGGCCGCCGAAATACCGCGGATCGCGCCCGCGAACTGGCCCATGATCAGCGGCTTTTCAGGGTTGGCGAAATTCATGTTGTCGGTGATCGCGAGCGGCCGGGCGCCGGTCGCGGTCAGATTACGCCAGGCTTCGGCGACGGCCTGCGCACCGCCCGCTTCGGGATCGGCCGCGACGTAGCGTGGCGTGCAGTCGGTGGTGAGCGCGATCGCCCGCTTCAGGCCTTCGAGTTTGACCACCGCAGCGTCGGCCGCCCCTGGTCGTTTCACGGTCTGGCCGCCGACCGTGCTGTCGTATTGGTCCCACACCCACGCGCGGGAGCACAAATCGGGGCAGCCGATCAGTGTTTCGAGCGCGGCGCCGAGGCCCACGGGGTCGGCGACCGTCCCGAGCGGCGCGCGCTTCGGCGTCTCCTCGGTCGGGCGGTGATAGAGCGGCGCCTGATCGGCCAACGGTGCAAGGGGAATGTCAGCCTCGACGGCGCCGTTATGGATGACGACGATGCGGCCAGTGTCCGTGAGGTGGCCGATGACGGCGAAATCCAGGTCCCACTTCGCGAAGATGGCGCGCGCTACGTCCTGCCGATCGGGGCGGAGCACCATGAGCATGCGCTCCTGGCTCTCGGACAGCATCATCTCATACGCGGACATGCCGGTTTCGCGCTGCGGCACGTTATCCAGATTCAACTCGATGCCAACGTCGCCCTTGCTGGCCATCTCCACGGAAGAGGAGGTCAGGCCCGCCGCCCCCATGTCCTGAATGGCGACGATGGCGTCGGTGGCCATCAGTTCGAGGCAGGCTTCGATCAGGAGTTTTTCCACAAAGGGGTCGCCAACCTGCACGGTCGGCCGCTTTTCCTCGGAATCCTTGCCGAACTCGGCCGAGGCCATGGTGGCGCCATGGATGCCGTCACGCCCGGTCTTCGAGCCGACATAAACCACGGGGTTCCCCAGGCCGGCGGCGGCGCTGAGAAATATTTTGTCGGTGCGGGCGATCCCGACAGTCATCGCGTTGACCAGCGGATTGCCGTTATAGGAGGGATGGAAATTGATCTCGCCGCCCACCGTGGGCACGCCGACGCAATTGCCGTAGCCACCAATGCCGCGCACCACGCCGTCAACGATGCGCTTCGTGCGCGGCAAGGATGGATCGCCGAAGCGGAGCGCGTTCAGGTTGGCGATCGGGCGCGCGCCCATGGTGAACACGTCGCGCAGAATGCCGCCGACGCCGGTTGCCGCGCCCTGATAGGGCTCGATGAAACTCGGATGGTTGTGGCTCTCCATCTTGAAGATGGCGGCCAGACCGTCGCCGATCGCGACCACCCCGGCGTTCTCGCCAGGGCCATGAATGACCCAGGGCGCCTTCGTCGGCAGCGTCTTCAGCCAGACGCGGGAGGATTTATAGGAGCAGTGCTCGGACCACATGACGGAGAACACGCCCAACTCGGTGAGCGAAGGCGTGCGTCCCATGATGTCCAGCACACGGGCGTATTCGTCGGCACTCAGCCCGAACTGGCGGGCCAGTGCTTGGTTGACGTCGGGCGCTTGGTTGACGTCGGGTGCCTGATTGACGTCCATCTTCATGCCGCCAGAGCCGCGATGAGGCCGTCGAAGAGCGGCTTGCCGTCGGTGCCGCCCATCAGCGGGTCCACGAGGTCTTCTGGGTGGGGCATGAGGCCGAGGATGCGCAGGTTTTCCGAATAGATGCCGGCGATATGGCGCGCGCTGCCGTTGCGGTTGGCCTCGGGCGCGGTCTCGCCGGCCGGCGTCGTGTAGCGGAAGGCGACGCGGTTCTCGCCTTCGAGGCGGTCAAGGGTGGCATCGTCCGCAAAATAATTGCCGTCGCCATGGGCCATCGGCGAGCGAAATACGGCGCCCCGTTGGTAGTGGCGGGTGAAATCGGTGTCGGCACGCTCGACGCGCAGGTGACAGTCCATCGACAGGAAGCGCAGCGAGGCGTTGCGCAACAGCGCGCCCGGCAGCAATCCGGCCTCGGTGAGGATCTGGAAGCCGTTGCACACGCCGAGGATATGCCCACCCCGCGCCGCATGTGCCTTGATCGCCCCCATCACCGGCGACTGTGCAGCCATCGCGCCGCAGCGGAGGTAGTCGCCATAGGAAAAGCCGCCGGGCAGCACAACGAGGTCGATCCCTGCCAGATCGGTCTCCTTGTGCCAGACCATGCGGGGTTTCTGGCCGGAGCATGTCTCCAGCGCGATTGCCATGTCGCGCTCGCGATTGATGCCGGGGAAGACGACGATGGCGGCGCGCATTCAGATCACCTCGACGCGGAAGCTTTCGATGACGGTATTGGCCAGCAGCTTGCGGGCCATGTCCTCCGCCTGGGCGCGGGCTTTGTCCGGATCGGCCTCATCGAGTTCAACCTCGATGATCTTGCCGGCGCGAACCTCGCCGATATTCCCGAAACCCAGGCCGTGCAGGGCCTGGCCGATCGCCTTGCCCTGCGGGTCGAGCACGCCGGTTTTCAGCATGACGGTAACGACAGCCTTCATTGCCCCGCTCCCGTCATTGCCCCGCTCCCGTCACTGCCCGTCGCCTTTCACTGCATCGTCTCCGGCCCCTTGAGGTCGCGCGTGCCGGCCTCCGGGAGAATGCCGAGTCGCCGCGCCACCTCCTGATAGGCCTCCTCGACCTTGCCGAGATCGCGGCGAAACCGGTCCTTGTCCATCTTCTCGCTCGTCTTGCTGTCCCATAGCCGGCAGTTGTCGGGGCTGATCTCGTCGGCGAGGACAATGCGCATCTCCTCATTCTCCCAGAGCCGGCCGAACTCGACCTTGAAGTCCACCAGCGTGATGCCGACGCCGAGGAACAGGCCGGTCAGGAAGTCGTTGATCCGTAATGTCAAAGCGACGATGTCGTCCATGTCCTGGGTGTGCGCCCAGCCGAACGCGGTGATGTGCTCCTCGTTCACCATGGGGTCACCGAGGGCGTCGTTCTTATAGTAGTACTCGATGATCGACCGCGGCAGGCGGGTGCCCTCGGGAATGCCGAGGCGGGTGGAAATACTGCCCGCCGCGACGTTGCGCACGACGACCTCGACGGGAATGATCTCGACCTCGCGGATGAGCTGCTCGCGCATGTTGAGACGGCGCACGAAATGCGTGGGGATGCCGATCTCGCCGAGTTTCACCATCAGATATTCGCTGATGCGGTTGTTCAGCACGCCCTTGCCGGTGATGACCCCCTTTTTCTGGGCGTTGAACGCGGTCGCATCATCCTTGAAATACTGCACGAGCGTGCCGGGTTCCGGCCCCTCGAACAGGATCTTGGCTTTACCCTCATAAAGCTGGCGGCGACGGGCCATGGCGTATTCCTTCGGGGAGGATCCCCATCATCAATGCCGGATCAGCCGGCGCGCGCGGTCTATAGCAGTGGTGCGGCGCGGGTGCCACGGGGGAGGCGGTGGCACGTGCGGTCAGCGCGCTTTCCGCTCCAGCAGGGTGCGCCGTCGAGCGAGGCTTTCCTCGGGCCACAGTGCCTTGGCAGATCCCTATTGCGGCCCGAATACCCGCGCGAACACCAGTTCCAGATGACGCAGATGCAGCGCCGGGTCCATCGCCGCGTCGAGCGCCGCCTTGGTCACACGGCCGCCGATTTCCGGGTCGGCATCCAGATTGGCCCGAAAGCTTCGGCCCTCCGGCGTCCCCAGCTTCGTCCAGGTCGCCATCGCGTTGCGCTGGACGATCCGGTAGGCATCCTCGCGCAGAATGCCAGCGCGAGTCAGGGTCAGCAGTACCTCGCCGGAGTGCACCACGCCGCCAAGGCTTTCGAGGTTCTCGGCCATGCGCTCGGGGTAGACGACCAGCTTCTCGATCATCCCTGCGAGCCGCGACAGCGCAAAGTCGAGGGTGACGGTGGCGTCCGGCCCGATCGCGCGTTCGACGCTGGAATGGCTGATATCGCGCTCATGCCAGAGGGTGACGTTCTCCAGCGCGGGTATGACGGCCGAGCGAACGATGCGCGCCAGCCCCGTGAGGTTCTCCGACAGCACCGGATTGCGCTTGTGCGGCATCGCCGACGAGCCTTTCTGCCCGGGATGGAAGAATTCCTCCGCCTCGCGCACTTCGCTGCGTTGCAGGTGCCGCACCTCGGTCGCCAGCCGCTCGATGCCCGAGGCGATCACGGCGAGCGTGCAGAAGAACGCCGCGTGGCGGTCGCGCGGGATCACCTGGGTCGACACCGGTTCCACGGCGAGGCCGAGTTTCGTGGCGACATGAGCCTCCACGCGCGGATCGACATGGGCGAAGGTGCCGACCGCGCCGCTGAGCGCCGCCACGGCGATCTCAGCACGGGCCGCCACGAGCCGGGCGCGGTTGCGGGCGAATTCGGCATAATGCCCGGCGAGCTTCAGTCCGAAGCTGGTTGGTTCGGCGTGGATGGCGTGACTGCGGCCGATCGTCACCGTGTGCTTGTGCTCGAACGCCCGCGCCTTCAGCGCCGCCAGCAGGGCGTCGATATCGGCCAGCAGCAGGTCCGCGGCCTGGGTCAGTTGGATCGACAGCGTGGTGTCCAGCACGTCGCTGCTGGTCAGGCCTTGGTGGACGAAGCGGCTGTCCGGGCCGACGGCCTCGGCGAGCCAGGTGAGGAAGGCGATGACATCGTGGCGAGTCTCGCGCTCGATCTCGTCGATGCGCTCGACATCCGCGGCATTGATGGCCGCCATCTTCGCGCCGCCCTTCTGGCGGATCACGCGTGCAGATTCGAGCGGAATTTCGCCGATTTCCGCCATCGCCTCGCAGGCTAGCGCCTCGATCTCGAACCAGATTCGATAGCGGTTTTCGGGCGCCCAGATGGCGGCCATGGCCGGTCTTGTGTAGCGCGGAACCATGCGGGACTCCCATTTCTGCGGCGGCGCACCATTTACGTGCGCAGGAAGCCCCCGGCAAGGAACGGATGATGGATGCTGACCTGCTATCGCAACTGAGCGCCCTCGCGCAGGTGCTGCTGATCGATCTCACGCTGGCCGGCGACAACGCCGTGGTGGTCGGTCTGGCCGTCGCCGGCTTGCCCGCACACCAGAAGCGCCCGGCGATCCTGGTCGGCATCATCGTGGCGACCGTGCTGCGCATCGTGCTCGGCGCCTTCACCATGCAGTTGTTGCAGATCGTTGGGCTGCTGCTGGCCGGTGGCGTGCTGCTGCTCTGGGTGTGCTGGAAGATGTATCGCGAACTGCGCAGCGGCGGCTCCCATGCCGCACCGGTGGACGCGCCACCGAAAACCCTGCGTGCCGCGATGATCCAGATCATTCTGGCCGACTTGTCGATGAGCCTGGACAACGTGCTGGCCGTCGCCGGCGCCGCGGGCGGGCATACCTGGGTACTCGTTGTCGGGCTGGCGGTCTCGGTCGTGCTGATGGGCCTGGCGGCCACCTGGATCGCCGGGCTGCTGGAACGCCATCGCTGGATCGGCTGGGTTGGCCTGGCGATCGTCCTCTACGTCGCACTCCAACTGGTGTGGAATGGCGGCCACGAGGTGTGGGCGGTCATCAAGTGAGGCCCAGCCGCGCTTTGGCTTCGGCCAGTTCTGCCTCGTCCTTGTAACCGATCAGGATGCCCATCTTCACCTGCGCGCCGTCAGCATAGGCGGCGATGCGGGCGTCGGGCATTGTGATCCGGTTATGGTCGCGCAGCGCCCATTCCTGCAGGGCAGCACCGAGCCGAACACGCTCCGGCGCGTAGCGCGGATCGTCGCCGATGTCGCACAACTCGTCGGGATCAGCGGCGAGGTCGAACAGCATCGGGCGATAGCCGGGGGCATGGATGTATTTCCAGCGCCCGTCGAACACCATGAACAGCCGGCACTCTGCGATCGGCTGCCCCAGCGTCGTGCGGGCCTGCTGCATCGCGTAGTCGTATTCCGAGAACACGTGCTTGCGCCAGATGGCCGGTGGCACGCCATGCAGCCAGGGCAGCAGCGAGGCACCCTCGACCACGTTCGGCTTGGGCGTACCACCGAAATATTCGATGAAGGTGGGCGCGAGATCGATCGCCTCCACCAGCGCGTCGCACACCGTCCCCCGTGTCGCATCCGACGCGGCCGCTGGATCGACAATGATCAGCGGAATTTTCGCCGAGCAGTCATGGAACAAATCCTTCTCGCCGAGCCAGTGATCGCCGAGATAGTCGCCATGGTCCGAGGTGAACACGATCATCGTGCTGTCGGTCAGCCCACGCTCGTCGAGAAAGCGCATGAGCACGTCGATCTGGTCGTCGATCTGCTTGATCAGCCCCATATACGCGGGGATGACACCGGCGCGGATGCGGTCCTCCGAGAAGCTGCGCGACACCCGGAAATCCATGAACGCGCGATAGACCGGATGCGGATCGGCCCGCTCGGACTCCGCGCGCACCACCGGTATCACGTCCGCTGCACCGTACATGTCGTGATACGGCGCCGGCACGATATAGGGCCAGTGTGGCTTGATATACGACAGATGCAGGCACCACGGCCGTTCGTCCGCGGCCGCCTCGTCGATGAACGCCATCGCGCGCCGCGTCATATACGGCGTTTCCGAATGCTCCTCGGGAATACGCGCCGGCTTGTCGGCATGGGCGAGTAGCCAGCCGTTCAGGACCTCGCCATCCGCGCCCTCCGCCGAATTCGCCCATTGCTCCCATGGGTTCTCCGCGTTGTAGCCGAGGCCACGCAGATAGGCGTCGTAGCGCGGCCGCCGCGCCGCGTTCGGATGCAGCCCGTCATCACGCTCGTACGGCTCGAAGCCGCACTCGCTTTCCAGCACGCCGATCACCGATTTCGCATCGACGCCAAGCCGCGCCATGCCCTCCGTATCCGCCTGCATATGCGTCTTCCCGACCAGCACATTGCGCACGCCGATCTCGCGCAGATGCGTCCCCAACGTCGGTTCGCCTACCCGCAGCGGAAACCGATTCCAGTTCGATCCATGGCTGCGCATGTAACGGCCGGTGTAGAAGCTCATCCGCGACGGCCCACATACCGGCGATTGCACATAGGCCCGCGTGAACCGCACCCCACGCGCCGCCAGCGCATCGATGTTCGGTGTCTTCAGCGATGGGTGGCCCGTGCAGCCGAGATAGTCGAACCGCAGCTGGTCGCACATAATCCACAGCACGTTCTTCGCAGCCATCAGCGTTGGCGCCTTTCTTCGGTCCACTCACTCGGCGTCGCCTCGGCCAGCGTCACATCCGCCCCACTGCGCGGCCGACATCCGTCATGCGCGCGCGCATGTTGCCGCCGAAGCTGTAGTCGAACGGCGCCACGGCGCCGATCTTCACCTGTCGTAAGCTCATGTCCGATCCTCCTGGAGCAATCCTGCGTCGTCGCGCTTGATGGGTCCAGAGGGGACAAGGTTCGCTCCAGGGCAATCGGGTGAAGCACGGCATTGCAGGTCTCGGCACTCATCCTTCCCCTGCTAGGCGTCATCGCAAGGGCTCGCAATGACGGTTGAGCACCGCCTTTCCCTTCACCCGATGGCCCTGAGGTTCGCTCCCTTGCGCTCCACCCCGAGACGCTCCTAGTGGTCCGAGTCATTCATAACGCTGGGTAAAGCCTCTTCAATTTAATGCGTGCGTCGGCTGTGGTGAACTGCCAATCGGCTTTGGCGTGGTG
>JAYTUU010000006.1:0-12161 GCA_043744375.1 Rhodospirillales bacterium
CGCAAGGCCGCCTCCTGGGACGACGATGCCCTTGCAAGCCTTATCGTTGTATAAAGCGTTCATCGGATTGCCCTGGCGGACCCCTACCTGGGCAGTTACACAAAAAACTCTTATCCGTTTGCCTATTGCGGCGGCAGCGCCAACTCGTGCCGCGCTTCCTCGGAGCCGAGTTCGGCCGCACGTTGCAGCCAGCGCGTGCCCTCGGGAATATTGCGCGGCACGCTCTGGCCGTCCCAGTACAGCCGGCCGATCTGCAACATCGCCTCGGGATCGTTGCCCGCCGCCCCGCGCCGCAACCACGCCATCGCTTCGCGCAGGTCCTGGCGCACCCCACGCCCCTGCAAATACAGAATGCCGATCGCCGTCTGCGCCTCCACATGGTTCTGCGCCGCGGCCTGCCGAAACAGCACCATCGCCCGCGCCGGATTCTCCCGCCCGAGGATGCTCAGCAATTGCAGCGCCCCGGCCCGATACTGCGCGATCGCCAACCCCTGCGCCGCCGCCCGCTCATACCAGCCCAGCGCCTTGTCGCCATCGCGCGTGATGCCGCTGCCGCCGATTTCATAGATCAGGCCGAGCCGCACCTGCGCCTCGGCACTCCCCGCCCGACCCGCCGGCTCTAGCCAGTGCAGCGCCTCGGCGTAGTCCTTCTGCACGCCACGCCCGGCGAGATACATCGTCCCCAGCGCCACCCGCGCCGGATCGCTCCCCGCCGTGGCCGCGGCGATATAGTGCTGCTCCGCCGCCTCGTACTGGCCCGCATTCTCGGCCGCCACACCGGCGGCATAGCTCTCGGCCGCCGGCAGCGCTGCCGGCGCCTCCGCCACTGCCGGCCGGGCTATGCCCAGCGCGGTCGCCTCATTGCGCAAACCCCCGCAGCCGGCGAGCGCCAAGCACAGCAGCAGGGCAGGGGGGACAAAGCGGTAGCTGGGGGTTCGACCGTGCACGCGTGGCCTCTTTTCGCTGACGTGGACGCCTGTATGCCCGATCCGGCCGAGCCTGCGAAGCGCCGCAGCGGGCGCGCGGTATGCCAAGAGCGTGACAGCCTCCCATCGTTGCGCTAGTTCAGGCCGATATTCCCCCTCCGGCTCCATCGCCCCTCGCAGGAAAATCCGCCGCATCATGGCCAGCAGCAACGATATCCGCGCCACCTTTCTGAATTATTTTGGCCGCCACGGTCACGAGATCGTCGAAAGCAGCCCCCTGGTGCCGCGCAACGACCCGACCCTGATGTTCGCCAACTCCGGCATGGTGCAGTTCAAGAACGTCTTCACCGGCCAGGAAAAGCGCCCCTACAGCCGCGCCACCACCGCCCAGAAATGCGTCCGCGCCGGCGGCAAGCACAACGACCTCGACAATGTCGGCTATACCGCGCGCCACCATACCTTCTTCGAAATGCTCGGCAATTTCTCCTTCGGCGACTACTTCAAGGACCAGGCCATCCACCACGCCTGGAACCTCATCACCAAAGACTTCGCCCTCCCGAAAGACCGCCTGACCGTCACCGTCTACTCCGAGGACGACGAAGCCGCCGCCCTGTGGAAAAAAATCGCCGGCCTGCCCGACCACCGGATCATCCGCATCCCCACCTCCGACAATTTCTGGCGCATGGGCGACACCGGCCCCTGCGGCCCCTGCTCGGAAATCTTCTTCGACCACGGCCCCCACATCCCCGGCGGCCCCCCCGGCAGCCCCGACGAGAACGGCGACCGCTTCATCGAAATCTGGAACCTCGTCTTCATGCAGTTCGAGGAGGGACCCCCCGGCACCCGCGTGTCCCTCCCACGCCCCTCCATCGACACCGGCATGGGCCTCGAACGCTTCGCCGCGATCATTCAGGGCAAGCACGACAACTACGACACCGACACCCTGCGCGCCCTCATCCTCGCCAGCGCCGAAGCCACCGGCCAGGACCCCGACGGCCCCCATCGCACCAGTCACCGCGTCATCGCCGACCACCTCCGCGCCACCTCCTTCCTGATGGCCGATGGCGTGCTGCCCTCCAACGAAGGCCGCGGCTACGTGCTCCGCCGCATCATGCGCCGCGCCATGCGCCACGCCCACATGATGGGCGCCCGCGAACCGGTCATGCACCGCCTCGTCCCCGCCCTCGTCCGCCAGATGGGCGCCGCCTATCCCGAACTCGGCCGCGCCGAAACCCTGATCACCGAAACCCTCCGCCTCGAAGAAACCCGCTTCAAGGCCATGCTCGAACGCGGCCTGCACCTCCTCGCCGAGGAAACCGCCCGCCTCGCCGACGGCCAGGCCCTCGCCGGCGACGTCGCCTTCCGCCTCTATGACACCTTCGGCTTCCCCCTCGACCTCACCCAGG
This sequence comes from Rhodospirillales bacterium, assembly GCA_043744375.1. Classification (GTDB taxonomy): domain Bacteria; phylum Pseudomonadota; class Alphaproteobacteria; order Acetobacterales; family Acetobacteraceae; genus CAIYPH01. The sequence goes on from JAYTUU010000006.1 coordinate 2,333, forward strand.
ACGCCCTGCGCGAACAGGGCCGCGCCGTCGACACCGATGGTTTCACCACCGCCATGGCCGAACAGCGCAAACGCGCCCGCGCCGCCTGGGCCGGCTCCGGCGAGGCCGCCACCGAGCATGTCTGGTTCGAGATCAAGGAAAAAATCGGCGCCAGCGAATTCCTCGGCTACTCCACCGAAACGGCCGAGGCCGAAATCACCGCCCTCGTCGTCGCCGGCCACCCCGGCGCCACCGCCGAAACCGGCGCCGACGTCGCCGTCATACTGAACCAAACCCCGTTCTACGCCGAAAGCGGCGGCCAGGTCGGCGACACCGGCCAGATCACCGGCCCCGGCTTCCGCATCGTCGTCACCGACACCCAGAAAAAACTCGGCGCCGTCTTCGCCCATATCGGCCGCGTCGTCGAAGGCGTCGCCACCGTCGGAAATCCCGTTCGCGCCGTCGTCGATCACACCCGCCGCAGCGCCATCCGCGCCCACCACTCCGCCACCCATTTGCTGCACGAAGCCCTGCGCCGCCGCCTCGGCAGCCACGTCAACCAGAAGGGCAGCCTCAACGCCCCCGACCGCCTGCGCTTCGACGTCTCCCAACCCACCCCGATCACGCGGGACGACCTCGCCTGGGTCGAGGCCGAAGTGAACGCCCGCATCCGCGAAAACAGCCCGGTCACCACCCGCCTGATGACCCCCGACGCCGCCGTCGCCGAAGGCGCCATGGCCCTGTTCGGCGAAAAATACGGCGAAGAAGTCCGCGTCGTCGCCATGGGAACCGGTGACGACACCCGCACCGCCTACTCGATCGAACTCTGCGGCGGCACCCATGTCCGCCGCACCGGCGACATCGGGCTGCTCCGCATCGTCGCCGAAGGCGCCGTCAGCGCCGGAATCCGCCGCATCGAAGCCGTCACCGGCGAGACCGCGCTGGCCGTCATCGCCGAAAACGACCGCCGCCTCAACGAGGCCGCCGCCACCCTGAAAACCAGCCCCGCCGACGTCCCCGAACGCGTCGCAGCCCTCCTCGAAGACCGCCGCCGCCTCGAACGCCAGGTCGCCGAACTCCAGAAAAAACTCGCCACCGGCGCCACCACCGCCGACGTCGAAACCATCGCCGGCATCACCTTCGCCCCCCGCAACCTCGGCGACGTCCCCCCGCGCGACCTCAAATCCATCGCCGAAGCCATCGCCAAACAACTCGGCAGCGCCGTCGTCGCCGTCATCTCCACCGCCGAAAACAAAGCCAGCATCGTCATCAACGTCACCCCCGACCTGACCAACCGCATCTCCGCCGTCGACCTCGTCCGCGCCGCCGCAACTGCCCTCGGCGGCAAAGGCGGCGGCGGCCGGCCAGACATGGCCCAAGCCGGCGGCCCCGACGCCACGGCGGCCGACACAGCGCTTGCAGCCGTGCGCGAGGCGATAGAAAAGCAAGGCCAGGGCTTTGCCCTGGACCCACCAAAGGCCTGAGGCCTTTGGAAACCCAATATTTTTCTCGGCTGCGCCAGCAGCCTTCAGCCACATTCGACTATCGTTCAAAGGCTGCTGACGCAGCCAAGAAGAGTCTCGGGTTTCCAAAGGCCCTCGGCCTTTGGCGGGTCCAGGGCAGCGCCCTGGCCTTCCTCCCTACATCGCCGGCGCGAGCCTCATCGTTCGCGTCCCGTGCCGGCGCATCACCAGGAACCCGATCACCGCTAGATTGGCGATATTGCTGAGCACGCCGGTCTGAAACGCCGCCGCATACGTGCCAAAATGGTCGTACAGCAGCCCGCCCATCCAGGCCCCCGTGGCCATGCCCAGCAGTCCGAAGAACGCCATCACCGGCACCCGCCAGCCCGCTTCGGCGGCCGGGAACAACTCCCGCAACGCCAGCACATAGGCCGGCACGATCCCGGCGAACCCCAGCCCGAACGCCGTCGCCACCGCGAACAGCCCGACCTCGTCCTGCGTCGAGAGGAACAGCGCCAGCGCCACCGCCTGGCACGCGCTCCCCGCGAGGATGGCGCGCAATCCGCCGATCCGGTCGGAGAGCCAGCCCCAGAACTGCCGGCTCACAAAAGCGCAGCCGAGCATCACTGAGAGCATCGCCGCCCCGTGCGCGCGGGTAATCCCGATATCCGTGCAGAACGACACCAGATGCGCCGCCGGCAGCGCCATCGGCACGCAGCACAGGAAAATCCCGAGTGACAGCAACCCGTGCACGACATGCGGATGCAGCCCGAGCACCAATTTGCCCGGCAACGGCCCGCCGCCATAGCTCCCCGCCGCCGGCGTCGCGGGCGGAGGGCGCAGAAAAATCAGCGCGATCGGCAACGCCAGCGCAATCTCGGCCACCGCGAAGCCGAGCATCGTGTTGCGCCATCCCCACGCCGCGATACTGCGCTCGAACACGCTCGGCCAGAACACCCCGGCGATATACTGCCCGCTCATGATCAACGCCAAGGCGGTGCCCCGCCGCCGGTCGAACCACCGCGTCGTATAGATCATCAACGGCGCATTGAATGCCCCGTTCCCCAACAGCCCGATCAGCACCCCGTGCCCGACATACAGCCCGACAATCCCGCCATAGGTCGAAACGACCATCCCCAGCGCCACGCAGATCGCCCCGATCGTGCCAACCCGGCGCATGCCAATACGCTCGGCGAGCCACCCCATCGGAATGCCCCCCAGCCCCGTCCCCAGCCACGCCAGCGAACTCGCCAACGTCGGCACGGAGCGCGGCACGTCGAGGTCCTCCGCCACCGCCTTGAGCCCGACGACCATGATCAACGGCGCCCCGTTGGTCACCGCGAACAGCGCCAGCGCCGCCAGCGCCGCCGCCCAGGAGGCGCGGGTCTCGACGCTGTAGGGCGCCGTCGCCACTAGCTCTCCTTGTAGGTGGCGACGAAGGCTTCCAGCCGGTCCATAGCCTCGGTCAGAATCTCCTGGCTCTTGGCGTAGCACAGCCGGATATAGCGCTCCGACCCCTTGCCGAACGAAATCCCCGGCGCCATCCCGATCTTCGCCTCGGTCACCGCCCGCTTGCAGAACTGCAACGTGTCATCGACGCCATCGACGCTGAACATCGCGTAGAAGCTGCCCTCGTTCGGAATATTATGCACCCGTGGCATCCGTGCCAGCCGCGCGTTCACCAGGTCACGCCCCTGGCCGCAACGATCGGCAAAGAACTTCACGAACTCCTCGCCATGCTTCAACGCCGCGATCGCGCCATGCTGGAGAAACTCCGGCGCCCCAGACGTATTGAACTGGATCAGTTTCTCGAACGAGTCCTTGTGCCCCTCGGGATACACGATCCACCCCAGCCGCCACCCCGTCATCGCCCACGCCTTGGAGAAGCTGTTCACCACGAACACAGGGTCCGTCGGCTTGGCGATATCGAGAAACGAGAACGCCACCCGCCGGTCATAGACGAGTCGATGATAAACCTCGTCCGAAAGAATGGCGATGTTGCGCTCCCGGCAAAACTGCAACAGCCGCTCGGCGTCCTCGCGCGGGATCATCCACCCCGTCGGATTGCCCGGCGAGGCCAGATAGATCACCCGCGTATTGCCGTCGCAGGCGGCAAACACCTCGTCCAGATCGAGCGTCCAGCCGGCATTCCCCGGCGTCATCGCCACCTCGCGCGCCTCCGCGCCGTTGATCTGCATGGCCCGCATGATGTTCGGCCAGGACGGCGTGATGGCGATCACATTATCGCCCTTCTGCGCCGTCGCCTGCGCCACCAGCATCACCGCACTCATGCCCGACGGCGTCAGCGCGATCCGGTGCTCGGGGATTTCGACGTTGTAGAGCATGCGCAGATAGTCGCCGATCGCCTCGCGGATCGGCGCGATGCCGCGGTTCGGCGTATAGAACGTCTTGCCCGCCTTCAACGCCGCCGCCGCCGCCTCGCAAATGAAGTCCGGTGTCGGCACGTCCGCCTCGCCGGCGAACATCGGGATCACCGACGGGTCGCCATACCCCATGCGCCAAACCTCGACGATCGGGCTGTCTTCGAGAACCTCGATGTCGTGACGGACGAGACTCATGGCATTCCCCTGGCTGCGATTGGGAGGTGATGCAGCACGTAAGGCCGAGGTCGGTCAATCCGCGATCCCGCGCCGGCACGGCCACGCCACTGGCCCGCGTCGAAGAAAATCCTTCAATCGGAGTTCGCTACGCCGGTTTTCTTAGCCCCCGGCGTTGACATGGTCACGAACGCGCATGGCAGGGTCCGCGGCGTAACGCGAGCCTGGAGGGGCACGACATGCAGCGCACAGGACTGGTATCCGCGGCACTCGTGGCATCCGCGGCACTCCTGGCCGCCGCCCTCGGGTGCTCCCCGGCCATGGCCCAAAATCCCGCCCCCCCCACCGACCCACACGTCGTTGCCATCGCCACCACGCCGCCCGCCGCCGCACAATGGCAACGCATCGACGCCCAGATGTGGTACCGCGTCGGCCAACCCTCCGCGGCCATGCAGTGGCGCCGCCTCGATGCCCATCGCTGGACGACGCTGCCGGAAGGCGATCCGTCGCTCTAGCCCTGGTTCCCCAGGCAAGCATCAACGAACGCGCGGGTCTTGGCCTCCCACCCCGCCGCCGCCGCCGTCTCCAACGCCGCCGCCGCGATCCGCGCCCGCAACGCCTCATCCTCGAGCAGGCACAGCATCGCCTCGGTCACCTCCGCGAGCGAGTGACCGTCCACCAGCAGCCCGTTCACCCCCTGCTGCACCGCGGACGACGTGCCCCCGTCGCGCCCGCCGATCGCCGGCAGCCCGCAGGCGTTCGCCTCCAGGAACACCAGCCCGAAGCCCTCGGTGTCGCCATTTTCCAACGCCCGGTTCGGCATGACGAACACGTCGCCGAGGCAATAATGCGCCACCAGATCGGCCGCCGAAACGTCGCCGGTGAAGATGACCGCATCCGCCACCCCCAGCGCCGCCGCCAGCGCGTGCAACTCCGCCGCCGCCTGCCCCTCGCCGACCACGACGTGGCGGGTGTTCGGGTAGCGCGCATGGATGGCCGCGAACCCCCGGATCGCCATGTCGACGCCCTTCTTCTCCACCAGCCGGCAGACGGTCACATAGACAAAACACCCATCGAGCCCATAGGCCTCCACCAGGTCGGCACGCCGGCCGATGGGGTGGAACTGCGAGATGTCGACGCCGTTCTCGATGACGCAAATCCGTCCCGCATTGGCGTCTCCGATCAGGTTCCGCACCGTCGTCGCCGAGAACTGGCTGACCGCGATCACGCAGTCCGACGCCGCCAGCGCCCGCGCCGCCCGCCGGTGGTCCGGATCGTAGGGCTCGTCGATCACGAGTTCCTCGCCATGCACATAGGACGCGGTCCGCACCCGCGTCAGCCGCTTCAGGATCGGCAGCAGCCACCCGCTCGGCACCACCTCGCCGATGCAGATGGCCGCGATCCGCTCGCTGCGAACCAGGCGCAATATGCGCCAAAGCAGGTTCAGCCGCTGCGCCACATCGTCCGCGATATGCATCAACCGCTGCACCGGCCCGACCTCGTCAGGCTGCAACACCGTCCGCAATTGCGCCGGCCGGATGGTGCGGAATCCCGCCGAACGGTCCTGCTCGCGCCAGCCGATGATCGGCAGGCCGTCCTGGTAGTGCAGGCGCGGCGCCATCACCAGGATCTGGCCCTTCGCATGCTTCGCGATGTTCCCGTAGACCGCGACCGACCCGCCACGCGTGGGCGGAAAGTTGATGGCGATCAACACGATCTTGGCGTCATCCGTCACGTCGGCGCCACAGTGCGGCTGGCCGGTGCGAGGCGTTCGGGCAGATGGGACGTAGTCACGAATTCAGCCTGCATCGCGTCGGCCATGAACGTCAGAAACGCCGACAGCCGATCGTAGAACTCATGCAGCTCGGCCCGCGTGCGGACATACGGGTTGCGGCCAGGATACAGCGAGGAACTGTGGAAACTCAGCGCAAAAACCCGCTGGCCACGGGCCATCAGCGCCAGCGCGAGGCGGCGCATGGCGTCGAAATCATTGCCCTCCGGCGACAGCGTGATCCGCTCCACACAGCGTGTCCGCGTGAGCACGCCCAGTGCGCGCGACCCGTCCTTGCGGGTGCCGGCCGTCGCCCGATACACCGCCGGCGCCAATGCCCCGCTCCAGCCGATGATGCTGCGGCAGAGCGGCACCTCGAGCAGGCGGCGCCCGGTGCCGAACCAGAACGGATTGCAATCGATGTGGCGATAATCCGGCCCGCCCTCGCTGGAGAAATCGGTGCGCGGCGCGATGCTGGTATCGACCCGAAATCCGAGCTGCTCCAGCAACGCACCCGTCCGCCGCCCGAGCCCGTAGCGGCCCGCCCGGTAGACCACAGGGCGCCGGCCAAACACCGCCTCGAAGCGGGCGATCAGACACAGCAGCTTGCGCTCCTCCAACCCGGCACCGAGATTGCCGGAATAGGACTCCTGGTGCTCCGTGCCATCCTCGAACGGCGGCGTCACCCACGGATGCAACTGGATGCCGAGATCGCAGCGCCCGCGGTCATACTCGCGCCTGAGCACCCGCACGGCGTTGGGGTCGTCGAGCACGGGATAGGTGAGCAGATAGGTCGGCGTCGCGCTGTAGCTGTCGAGGATGTCGTGCAGCACGTTGATGTGGCGGATATGCTCGGTCGTGTAGGCGGTGCCCTGGACCGGATGATCCCAGTCGAAATCCTCCTCGGCATCGACGATCAGCGTACACAACGCATGCGCCGTCTTCAGCACCCCCGGCGCCGGGTCCGCGAAAAAATCTATGCCGGTGGTATCGTCCAATTCTAGCGCCCGCCCGGTCCGTCGGTCCATCAGACTCGCCCTGGCCGCGTCATCGCGGCCGCAAGCTGAGGCCGGCCGGGAACTTGCGGCGATACTCGCCAACGGCGGCCTCCATCGTCACGAAAATCGCCCCCTCGGCCCTGAGCGTGGTGATCAGATATTCGAGCATCAGCATCCGGTGCCCACGGCCGATCACGTGCGGGTGGAACGTATATGTCAGGATGCCCCAGTCATTGTGTTTCTTCATATAGCGAAACTCGTTAATGAAGTTCTCGATCACCAGCCGCGCATTCATGTTGCCCGGCAGGATGCCGGCATCGCTGCGCATGTATTCAAAATGCGGGAAGTCATCGAGCGACCAGGAGATCGGCATCTCCACCAGCGCCGTATCCGGGCCGAACTGGAACGGCTCCAGCAGGCTGATCTTGTCTCCGTTGCGCGCCTGATAGGGCCGGTAGTCATCGCCCATCATCGAACTGTCGTACACAAAACCGTGCTTGAGCAGCAGATCGATGCTGACCGGGCTGAGGTCCCACGCCGGCGACCGATAGCCGCGCGGCGCCCGCCCGGTGAGCCGGATGATCGACTCGTTGCCGCGGACCAACTCCTGCTCCTCGCCCTCCGGCCCGAGCGTCGACGGCACCCGATGGGTCCAGCCATGATTGCCGATCTCGTGGCCCGCCGCATGCACGGCCGCCACGCAGGACGGATAGCTGTCGATCGTATGGCCAGGAATGAACCACGTCGTCGGAATACGCTCGACCTTCAGCAGTTCCAGAATCCGCGCCGCCGCCACAATGCCGAAATCGCCGCGCGAAATCGCCGTCGGCGTCAGCAGGTTGCGCGAAATCGCGGAAGAGGTGTTGTCATGGTCGAAGGTCAGGCACACGAAAAGATCAGCCATGCCGCAGGACTCCTTGGGGTCGAAACACAGAGGTAACATCGCGGCTAGATTGTAACATGTCAAAGCCTCGCTGTCGTCCTTGCTCCCCCGCTTCCCGTCCTACTACGTCGAGGAACAGCACGTCGTCGCCACCCCCGGCCAGTCCTGGTGCGCGGCCCGTTCATCGCCGAGACGTTTGCCGTTTCGGTCGAGCGGGATTACATCGTGTTGAGGCCTGAGAGGGCCTATTAGGAAGGGGAAACGATGAGTATCAAAGGACGCGCGTATATTGCGGGGGCTTTCGAGCATCCGACACGCAAGGCACCGGACAAGTCGGTGTCGCAGCTGCATGCCGAATGCGCCAAGGGCGCGCTCGCGGATGCCGGGCTGAGCAAGAGCGACATCGACGGCTACATCTGCGCCGGCGACGCACCGGGCATGGGCCCGATCAACATGCTCGACTACATGAACCTCAAAGTCCGCTTCTTCGACAGCACCGACGTCGGCGGCTCGTCCTACATCGCCCATGTCGCCCACGCGGCGCAGGCGATCGCCATGGGCAAGGCCAACGTGGTTCTGATCACGCTGGCCGGCCGTCCGCGCAGCGAAGGCCAGGCCACCGGCACCGCCGCCCGCCCGGGCAACCCGGCCATCGCCGACAGCCCGTGGGAGACGCATTTCGCCCCGGTCACCGCGAACGTCTACGCCATGGTCGCGGCCCGCCACATGTATGAGTACGGCACCACCAGCGAACAACTCGCCTGGATCAAGGTCGCCGCCTCGCACCACGCCCAGTGGAACGAGCACGCCATGCTGCGCAACGTCGTCACCGTCGAGGAAGTCGTGAACTCGCCGATGGTGTCAGACCCGCTGCACCGCCTCGACTGCTGCGTCATCTCCGACGGCGGCGGCGCGCTCATCGTCGTCAGCCCCGAGATCGCCCGCAGCCTCAAGCGCCCGTTGGTGAAAGTCATCGGTGCCGGCGAAGCCCCCAAGGGCCAGTTCGGCGGCGAAGTCGACCTGACCTTCTCCGGCGGCGCCTGGTCCGGCCCGATGGCCTTCGCCGAAGCCGGCATCCGCCCGTCCGACATCAAATATGCGTCGATCTACGACAGCTTCACCATCACGGTGCTGCAACAGATCGAGGACATGGGCTTCTGCGAACGCGGCCGCGGCGGCGCCTTCGTCTCCGACGGCAACCTGATCTCCGGCGTCGGCAAGCTCCCCTTCAACACCGACGGCGGCGGCCTCTGCAACAACCACCCGGCCAACCGCGGCGGCATCACCAAGGTGATCGAGGCGGTGCGCCAGCTCCGCGGCGAAGCCCACCCGAAAGTGCAAGTGCCCAACTGCGACCTCGTCCTCGCCCACGGCACCGGCGGCCTCATCGGCAGCCGCCACGGCTCGGCAACCCTCATCATGGAGCGGGAGTAACCACCATGGCTGACCGTATTATTCCGTCGCCCGTCCAAAGCCCGGAGAGCGAGCCCTTCTACGCTGCGGCGAAGGAAGGCAAGTTCATGATCCGCCGCTGCAACGACTGCAAGAAGCCGCACTGGTACCCGCGCGCCCTCTGCCCGTTCTGCTTCGGCGACACCGAATGGGAAGCCGCCTCCGGCGACGGCATCATCTACAGCTTCTCGCCGATGCGCCGCGCCAACTACACCATCGCCTACGTCACCCTGAAGGAAGGCCCGACGATGCTGACCAACATCCTCGGCGATCCGGACAAGCTGGCGTGTGGCGCGCCGGTGAAGCTGCAATGGACGGTGACCGAGGACGGGACCCCGGTTCCGACTTTCGTCGCGGCTTGAAGGCTGATATGTGCGCCCCCGGCTACAACCAGGGGCACACATTTCTCGGCTACGAAATGTGTTCTTGTGGCACAAGACTGCGTGTCACCGGCGAACGTAAAATGTAGGGTGGGATGCGCTTGCATCCCACCGCTCACCCAATCGGGCATCACCAAGATGGTGGGATGCTACGACTTGCTACTATCGTAGTGCATAACTTCCAGGGGCGGGATTTGAAATTATATCTCCGATCAGATCGGCTTTCCAGACAAATCCCAGTTGTGCACAGGGCAATCGGGTGAAAGATCGCGTGACAAACGGCTGAATTACTGAATCTGTGCGTGTTCTCTGACCGGCTGCGTGGAGGACGACGATGGACGACCT
>JAYTUU010000007.1:0-12137 GCA_043744375.1 Rhodospirillales bacterium
GACAACAAAACCGCCGTGCGCATTAAATGCGCCCGATCCGCCTCGGCCATCCCGCGATACAGCCGCACCAGCGCCAGCTCCGGTCCCGATTCGGCCACCATCCCGCCATCCGCCGGCACCCCGCCCGTCAGCAGGTGCTCAGACGACACCCCCAGCGCCGCCGCCACCCGCGCCAGGTTCGCCCCCACCTGCCCCGCCCGTTCCGTCTCCCACTGCGCCACCGCGCTGCGCGAAACCCCCACCGCCGACGCCAGCCCCTCCTGCGTCAACCCCGCCGCCCGTCGCGCCGCCTGGATGCGCGCGCCGACGCCTCCAGTTCCATAAACCGCAGAATTCCGCTGATGGGGCGCCAGGAGCTTGTTCATGCCTCCCCTATAAGTGAAAAACTCTAACGGGTCACGTTAGTTTTGTTGACATAGGTTAGTCATCGTGACTAACTGGCGCCACCACCACACCGGACCCCGCCCCATGCCCCCCAAACACCGCTGGACCGACACCCAGGACCAGGCCATCCACGACCGCCGCGCCCAGGCCCATAGCTGGGACGCCATCGCCGACAGCCTCGGCCTCTCCCGCAGCGCCACCCGCGAGCGCGGCCGCCGCATCGGCGCCCGCCTCCCCCCCCGCATCCAGGCCGATCCCGAGGCCGAAGCCCTCGCCGACCTGGATCGCGCCCCCCTCCCCCCCGGCCACCCGCGCGCCTGGCAGGTTCTCACCGCCGGCACCTGGCTCGCCGAAACTCCCTACCCCTGGCCGCCACTCGCCCTCCACGCCGAGTTGCCCCTGTCGGCCCCGCACGCCCAAATCGGGTCTCCCTGATGCGCCACCCGCGCGACCCCGAGTCCGCCCACAGCGCCGCCGCCCTCTTCGGCCGCCTCGCCGCGGACGGTCTGCTGCGTCCCGGCGAGGCGGAAGCCGCGCTGACCGCGGCGGCCGCCAATGCCGAGGGCGTCGACCAGCAGGGTCTCCTCATCCGCCTGCGCCACGCCCATGACGACGCCCAAACCGGCCACGCACGCGACCTCGCCCGCGCAGCCCGTTTCGCCGTCCCGCCGCCGCCGCCGCCTTTCACGGCGCACGCCGCCATCCTGCCGGATGCGGAAAATATTCCTCCGCGCGCCTGGCTCTACGGCACCCGCCTGATCCGCCGTTTCGTCTCCGTGCTCGTCGCCCCCGGCGGCGTCGGCAAGTCGGCGCTGGCCATCGGCCAGGCCCTCGCCGTCGCCACCGGCCGCCCCTTGCTCGGCGAGCGCGTGCACCACCGCGTGCCCGTCTGGATCCTCAACCTGGAAGACCCCATCGACGAACTTGACCGCCGCGTCGCCGCCGCCATGCGCTGCCACAACGTCAGCCGCGCCGACCTCGCCGGCTATCTCTACCTCCATTCCGGCCGCACCCGCCGCCTCGTCATGGCCACCATCGACCCCGCAACCGGCCAGATCGCCCACCCCGATCGCGACCCGGTCATCGCCGCCTGCCGCTCCGGCGGCATCGGCCTGATCATCGTCGATCCCTTCGTGAAGTCGCACCACCTCGACGAGAATTCGAACCCGCACATGGACGCGGCAACCTCCGTCTGGGCCGACATCGCCGAGGCCACCGGTGCGGCCATCCTGCTCGTCCACCACGTCCGCAAGGGCGCCGGTGCGGATGCCGACGCCGCCCGCGGCGCCAAGGCCCTCACCGATGCCGCCCGCGCCGTCTCCATCCTCGCCCCGATGTCCGTCGAGGAGGCCAACGCCATGGCCATCCCCGCGCGGGACCGCAAGCGCCTGGTCCGCCTGGATGACGCCAAGGCCAACCTCGCCCCGCGCGCCGAAACCGCCCACTGGTACCGCCTGCAATCGGTCTCCATGGGCAACGCCAACGCCGACTACCCCGACGGCGACGCGGTCGCCGCCATCACCGCCTGGCGCCCCCCCAGCCCCCTCGCGGCGCTGGACCCGGCGCTGTGCAACGAAATCCTCGACCGCATCGCCCTCGGCCCCGGCGGCGGCGCCGCCTTCAGTGCCCAGCGCAACGGCCGCGCCCAGGGCCGCTGGGCCGGCCATGTCCTGATGGAGCATGGCGGCTTCGAGGAAGCCCCGGCCGCCGCCGCCATCGCCGCCTGGATGCGCGCGGGCCTGCTCGTCGAGCGCGCCTACCGCGATCCGCTGCAACGAAAATCCCGCATCGGCCTGTGCGTCATCGACGCCCGCCGCCCGACCGTTTCCACCACACAAGGAGAGACCCGATGACCGAAACCCTGCGCGCCCGCGTCAAGAGCCAGAGCGCCACCCCGAATGGCGCCCCAGATGGCGCAAACTATGGCGCAGAGTATGGCGCAGAGTATGGCGCAGTACGGCGCAGTCATGCGCCATTCCCCCCGGTGAAACCGGGGGGGAATGGCGCAATATCCGTCGGTACAAAGAAGCTTACTGTACTCGGTACCAACCGGAATGGCGCGGAGTATGGCGCGGGGTATGGCGCAAAGAATGGCGCGGGGTATGGCGCGCCGCATGGCGCACCCCGCAGCGCACCCCGTCTCGACATCACCGCCGAGGCCCTCGTCACCCGCCTGGAAGACGCCGGCCGCACCCTCCTCGCGCTGCCCAACACCGGCTACACCACCAAGCTGCGCACCACCCAGCTCGACATCGTCGCCGCCGCCGTCGAAGCCTACGCCACCACCCAAACCGCCCGCCTCCGCCCCGCCATGCCCGACGCCCAACGCATCACCCGCATGGACGAAGCCCTCGCCTGGATCCCCCTCATCGCGCGTGACCGCTACGTGCTCCGCCGCATCGTCGGCGCCCGCGCCCTCGTCTCCCCCGTCACCGAACGCCACCTGTACACTTGGCGCCGCCTCGGCATCCTCCTCGGCGCCGACCACAAGGCCATCCAGCGCTGGCACGGCGAAGGCATTGCGCTCATCCGCGCCGCCCTCGCCGCATGAGCGCAATCCCTCCCGCGCAAGCGGGGGGGATCACGCCGGCCATCCAAAAATCATACCCCCGCAGTCGATTGCATAAGATTTGCCAAAATATCGCGTGATAAGCCGCGATTGACACACGCGACGCTTGACGCACCCCCCCACCAACGCCGACTTTCATAGTCCTGAGGGAGCGCAACCCATCCGTGGCCAACCTTGAGTATAGCCTGACGCTCGCCGGCTTCGTGCCCTTCGGCACGCTGGCCTTCGCAACCGTCAACGACCTCGTCATCCCCACCTTCGAGGACGCGCTGTTCATCCGCGAGTCCGGCACCCTCACGCTGACCGCGAACATCACCGGCCAAAGCCTCACCATCGGTGACGACACCCCCGGCGCCACCGGCCATCCGATCGTCATCCTCGCCCCCGGCACCGTGTTCTCCACCCCGATCACCGTGCGCACCGGCGGCACCCTCCAGCTCGGCCCCGCCCTCGCCGACGCCAACGCCAACAACCCCGCCGTCCTCAACGGCGCCCTCACCATCACCGCCGCTGGCATCGTCAACGTCACCGCCGGCACCTTCGGCGGCGACATCTCGGCCGCGGGCCCGCTGAACATCCTCGGCACCGCCATCATCGTCGCCGCGATCACCTTCCCCGGCGCGCCGCAGCTCACCAGCACCGCCACCAGCACCCTCGCGTTGCTCGCCGACCTCCCCACCGCCACCCTGCTCGCCATCCTCGCCGCCCCCGCCTTCGCCGGCGCCCCCGCCTTCGCCTTCGCCGGCGCCATGACCTATGGCGGCCATCTCGACAACACCGGCGCCACCATCAACACCGCCCTCCTCCCCAACCTCGTCTTCGCCAACGCCACCATCGCCGGCGGCACCCTGCTCGCCGACCCCACCACCCTCTTCACCGGCAACACGCTCAACGGCGTCCATCTCGCGGGCACCCTCATCACCCCCAGCGGCGAATACAACACCGCCACCGGCACCATCGACGGCGGCGGCACGCTCGACGTCCAGGGCTTCTTCGGCTTCGGCGGCATTACCTATTTCGACAACACCACCATCCTCCTCGGCCCCGGCGCCTCGGTCTATGAAGCCTCCTCCAGCGCCACCATCACCTTCGCCGCCGCCAGCACCGTCGAAATCACCGACGCCGCCATGCTCAACTTCCCCAGCCTCGGCGCCAAGATCCGTCTCGACGGCCTGCTCAACCTGGCCGACAGCGTCAGCCCCTACAGCGTCACCTTCGCCGCCAGCCAAGGCACCCTCGAACTCGGCCCCACCGGCATCCTGCGCATCGGCGCCAACGCCTCCCTCACGCTCAACGCCGGCATCTTCACCAACGGCGGCACCATCGCCATGGCCGGCGGCACCATCGAATTCGTCACCGCCGCCAACAAGAACAACCTCGGCATCCTCCGCTTCACCGGCGACGGCGCCGTCCTGCGCCTGGACACGCTCGGCCAGACCGCAACCCTGCGCAACTTCAACGACGGCCAACGCATCTTCTTCCCCACCGCCAGCAAAACCAACGCCCACGCCGTCCTCACCGGCAACACGCTCGACATCATCTCCGGCGCCACCCCCAAGCTCGACGCCCACTTCATCCTCGAACGCAACGACACCAGCCACTACTCGATCGACGATTTCGTCTTCTCCACCACCGGCATCGGCCTCAGCGTCACCACCCGGGGCGTCGCCATCAGCGCCTGCTACGCCCAGGGCACCCGCATCGAAACCGCCACCGGCCAACGCCCGATCGAAACCCTCCAACCCGGCGACCGCGTCCGCACCCTCTCAGGCGCCCTCGTGCCGATCACCTGGATCGGCCACCGCCACATCGACCTGCGCCACCACCCGCGCCCGCACGACATCAACCCCGTCCGCGTCCGCGCCCACGCCTTCGGCCCCAACCTCCCGGCGCGCGACCTGATCCTCTCCCCCGATCACGCCATCCACGCCGAAGCCGTCCTCGTCCCCATCCGCTACCTGCTGAACGGCGCCACCATCATCCAGGAAGCGCCACCCCACATCACCTACTTCCACCTCGAACTCGCCCACCACGACATCATCCTCGCCGAAAACCTCCCCGCGGAGAGCTACCTCGACACCGGCAACCGCAGCGCCTTCGCCAACGCCGCCAGCACCACCCAACTCCACCCCGATTTCGCGCTCAAGATCTGGGAAGCCAAATCCTGCGCCCCCCTCGCCACCACCGGCGACACCATCACCCTCATCCGCCACAGCCTGCTCGCCCAGGCCCAATCCCTCGGCCACCACCTCACCGACAACCCCGCCACCACCGTCACCACCACCCCCACCCGAACCACCATCACCAGCCGCAGCTTCACCCCCGCTCACATCAACCCAACCTCCACCGACCACCGCCGCCTCGGCCTCGCCATCACCAGCATCACCGCCGACGGCCACAACATCCCCCTCAACCACCCCAGCCTCACCACCGGCTGGCACCCCCCGGAACCCACCCACCGCTGGACCACCGGCCACGCCACCATCGCCCTCCCCGCCACTGTCATCACCATAGAAACAATCCTGGCAACACCTACCTACTGGCAAGAAAATCGGGCGGATAAGCACTCAAGCATCCGATATTACAAGTAGAAGTCAGGCAAGCGCGCCTCCGGCGGCAAAGGGGCACGCCCCTTTGATCCCCCCGACCTCTTGCCCCACCGACCAACCCCTCCCATTCCCGTCATTGCGAGCCCTTGCGAAGCAATCCAGACTTGCTTCGCAACCCCTCCCATGTCCGTCATTGCGGTGGCGAAGCAGGCCATTAAATGGCTTCGCCACTCACCCCAGCGAGATCGTTGGACACGCCCGAAGGCTATCGCCACAGCCGCGAGCAGGAATGGGGTTCAAAGGGCCTCAGGCCCTTTGCCGCCGGAGGCTTCCCTGCCTCTTCAAACCGCCAGATACTTCCGCTTCACGTCCTCATCCGCCATCAGCGCCTCGATCGCCCCTTGCCAGACCACGTGCCCCTTATCGATGACGACCGCATGCGTCGCGATATCGAGGCAGAAATGCAGGTTCTGTTCGGCCACGATCAGCGTCACTCCCATCCGTCGCAACTCTCCAACGAGTTCGCCGATCCGTTCGACGATCACCGGCGCGAGTCCTTCCGAGGGTTCATCGAGCAGCAGCAGATCGGGGTTCCCCATCAGCGTCCGCGCGATGGTGAGCATCTGCTGCTCGCCGCCCGAAAGCCGCCCGGCCATCCGCCCGCGCATGCCCGCGAGAATAGGAAATATTCCCCACACCCGCTCCAGCGTCCAGTCCCGCCGCCCGCCGCGCCCGGCCTTGGCGCCGATCAGCAGATTGTCCTCGATCGAGTGCTCCGGGAACACCTGGCGGTCCTCCGGCACATAGCCGATCCCGGCCCGCGCGATCGCATCGGCCGAGCGCCCGCGCATTTCCACCCCATGCACGCGCACCGAACCTTTCGCCGGTGGTGCCAGCCCGATGATCGCCTTCATCGTCGTCGATTTGCCTGCCCCGTTGCGCCCGAGCAGCGCGAGCGACTGCCCTTCCAGCACCTCGAAGCTCACGCCGAACAGAATGCGGCTGGCGCCATAGAACACGTCGATCCCGGCGACTTCCAGCAGCGCGCTCATGCCGCCGCCGCCGCCGCGTGGCGTTCGGCGGACTTGCCGAGATACGCTTCGATCACCGCCGGATTGGCGCGGATCGCCGCCGCATCCCCTTCCGCGAGCACCGCGCCATACGACAGCACCCGGATCGTCTGCGCAACAGAAAACACGATATCCATGTCATGCTCGATGAACACCAGCGTCAGCCCGCCGAGCCGCCAGAGCCGCTGCACCGTCTCGATCATCTGCCAGCGCTCCTCCGGCCCCATCCCGGCGGTGGGTTCGTCGAGCAGCAACACCTTCGGCTCCAGCGCCAGCGCGAGCCCGATATCCAGCAGCTTCTGGTCGCCATGGCTGAGGTTCGCGCTCAGCACGTCGGCCGCCCGTTCAAGCTGCAACAGCGCCAGCACCCGCTCCGTCTGCGCGCCGATCGCCGCCTCCGGAAACCGCCCGAACAGCCGCATCGACCGCCCCTGATGCGCCTGCACGGCCGCGCCCAGCACTTCGCGCACGGTAAACGAGGGAAACAAACTCGCCACCTGGAACGCCCGCCCGACACCTTTGTGCACGATCGCGCGCGGCGAAAGCCCGGCGATATCGGCGCCATCGAGCAGGATTTTCCCGGCATCCGGCACCAGCCGCCCGGTGATCAGATTGAACAGCGTGGTCTTGCCCGCCCCGTTCGGCCCGATCACCGCGGTCAGCGACCCCGTCGGGAAATCCAGCGTCACATCGCGCGTCGCCGCCACCCCGCCGAACGACTTCTTCAAGCCCACAAGCTGCAACATCTCAGCTCTCCGTCCGCAAGGCGGCCTGCCGCCGGCCCTCAAGCCGTTCCGCGACAATATCAAGAAGGCCCTTGCGGAAGCCGAACACGAACAGCAGGATCACCAGCCCGAGCACAAGCTCGGTATGTTCGGTATACACCACCGTGACATCGTTCAGAACCCGCAACAGAATGGTGCCCAGCACCGGCCCGAGGAACACCCGCGACCCGCCCATCAGGATCATGAAGATCGCCTCGCCCGAGGTCGTCCAGAACCCGAAATTAGGATACGCCCCAGAAACGAACAACGTCAGCAATATCCCACCGACGCCGGCCACCACGGCAGAAATCACGAACGCCACCAGTTTGGCGCGGAACACGTCAATGCCCAGGAACGCCGCCCGCTCGGCATTGTCGCGGATCATCCGCAGCGTCGCCCCGAACGGCGACACGGTCACCTGGCGCAACACCACCAGGCTGCCCACGAAACACACCGAGCAGAACCAGTACAACTGGGTCCGGTCCGTCAGGTCAATGCCAAGAAACACCGGCCGCGGAATGCCGCCCATCAACCCCTGGTCCCCACCCGTCAGCGGTACCCAGCCGAGGATCAGGTTATAGATCAGCATCTGGATCGCCAGCGTCAGGAACGCGAAATACGTCTCCGTCAACCGCACACAGATCGCCCCGATCACCACGGCGGCCACCGCGGTGAACGCCAGGGCAAACACAAACGCCACCGGAATGGAAAATTGGCCTGACTGCATCGCCAACCCGAACGCGTAGGCCCCCAACGCGAAGAACATCGCATGCCCGAACGACACCAGCCCCGTCGTCCCGATCAGCAAGTTCAACGACACCGACAGCAGCGCATAGGCCATGCCGAACATCAGGAAATCCCGCAGCGACGGCGTCAGCCCGAGCGCCGGCAGAACCGCCAGCGCCAGCAAACCGCCAGCCGCGATCAGGGCATCTCTCATCGCCCCTTCCTCCCGAACAACCCCTCGGGCCGGATGATCAGCACCAGCGCCATGATCAGGAACATCACCCCGTCAACGAACAACGGAAACCCGATCGAACCGAAAGACCGCGTCAGCCCCATCAGCAGCGCCGCCACCAGCGCGCCCCCGATCGAGCCCATGCCGCCGATCACGGTGACGACGAAGCTCTCGATCAAAATCGAAAACCCCATCCCCGGCGACAGCGACCGCACCGGCGCCGCCAGCGCCCCGGCCGCCCCCGCCAGCATCGCGCCCAGCCCGAACACGAGCGCAAAATACCGGTTCACCGGTATCCCCAGCGCCGACACCATCGGCGCATTCACCGCCGCCGCGCGCACGATCTTGCCGAACTGCGTGCGCGCGATCACTGCCCACAGCCCGAGCCCGATCGCCGCCGACGTTGCGATCAAGAACAGATAAAACGGCGGCACCACGCCGCCGAATATCCGCCACGGCCGCACGCGGAACTCCTCGGGCATGCCCATCGACAACGATGAAGGTCCCCACACGATCTTCACCAGATCATCGCCGATCAGCACAACCGCATAGCACACCAGCAACTGCATCAGCACGTTCGAACCATACACCCTGCTCATCAGGAACCGCTCGAACAACACCCCCAGAATCGCCGTCGCCAGCGCCGCCCCCACCACGGCAACGAAGTAGTTCCCCGTCACCTGATAGATCGACCACGCAATATACGCGCCCGCCATATACAGCGAGCCATGCGCGAAATTGGTGATGTTCAGCACGCCGAAAATCAGCGTCACCCCTGATGCGATCAGGAACAACAACATGCCGATGATCAGCCCGCTGGTCATCTGCGTCACAATGCACGATGCGCCGCCGAGGCAGCGCATCAGAGCTTCCGGATCCATCTACGCCCTCACCAACCCAAAGGTCGTAACGCGATCAAACATACCCGGACTTCTTCTTCCACTGCTTCTCAAGCTCGTTGATCGGCCCCCAATCCGCCGCCACGAACCCGGTGATGAACGGCTCCTTCGGCGCCGACAACCCGAAGCCGATATAGTAGTCCACCAGCGTATGATCCTCGGCCCGCATCGTCAGCGTCCCCTTGGTGCCGAAAATGCTCTTGATCGTCCGCCCCTTGATCGCCGCTGCAAGCTTCTTGCCGCTGGTATCCCCGCCGGTCTCCTTCAGCGCCTCCACCACATACTCGGCGGCGACCGCATTCTCCCACGACCAGTTGGTCGGCTTGTGCTTGTTCAGCGCCATATACGTCTGATACCACGCCTCGTTCTCCGGCGTCGGCGGAATGGTCCGGTTATAGCGCCCGCCCGAATACACGCCCTGCGGAAACTGCTTGACCTGATCGACAATCCCGTAATCCCCGAGATTGACCATGAAGCTCGTCAACTTGTCGAACAGACCATACAAGTTCGCCTGATCAATAAACGCCACCAGGTCGCCGCCCCACAGCGCCGAATACACGGCGTCCACATTGGCGTTCAGCACTTTCGTCACCACCTCGGTGTAGTCCGGCTGGAACAATTTCGGCCAGGCTTCCTCAACCACCTTGATCGACGGCTCGAAATGCGTCGCATATTCCATGAACTGCGCGGTATTGTCGCGGCCATACGCATAGTCGGGCGAGCAGGTCAGCCACCGCTTCAACCCCTTCGCCTTGGCAATCCGCGCCGCATACTCGCCGCCGCCGATCGCGTCATGAATGCCCTGCCGCGCCGTGCGGAACGCGGTCGCCACATGCAGCTTCGGGTCCGCCGTCAACGACGACGTTTCGGAATTGCTATGAATACACAGCACCCCCATCTCGCGGATCACCTCCTGCACGGCAAACGACGCCGAGGACGCTTCCGCATCAATGATGATCACGCAGCCATCGTTGTTGATCAGATCGCGCGTCACCTTGGCCGCCTCCTGCGGCGCCCCCTTGCTGTCGCGCACCACCAGTTCGACCTTGCGCCCGTTGATCCCGCCGGCCGCATTGAACTTGTCGAAAATCGTCCTGAGACCGCCCACCGAGGACGCCCCCAACAACGCCACCCGGCCAGACTGGATCGTCGGCACCCCGATCTTGATCACCCCGGTCTGCCCATAGGAAATCGCCGGCATCGCCAGCGCGCCCACGCCACTCGCCACGCCCCCGGCCAATACCGCCCGCCGCCCGATCTTGCGCATCGCATCCCCCGTTTGTTGGAAACCTTGCCCCTGCGATACAGGCGCGCCCCCGCCAAGGTCAAGCACGCCGTTTCAAGGGCAGGGCCATCGGGTGAAGGGAAAGGCAGTGCTCACCCGATTGCCCTGGGCGGCGACGGTATCAACTATACGTCCGACACCCGCATATGCGCTAACATAAGAAAGGCCAAGGCTTTGCCGTCGCCGCGCAAGCGGCGCGTCGGAGGACCCACCCTGGGACGAGGGCCTTCGGAAACCCGTTACGTTTCCCCTTGCCATCCCTCTCCGCACCGGCAACCATGCCACTCCGCCAACCGAGGAGCACCCCGATGAGCCTCACCGCCCTCCTCACCGCCCTCCTCGCCAACGCCACCGGCAAACTCCTCAAAGTCGCCACCACCCTCCTCTTCAAAGGCCCCGGCAAACCCGTCATCGCCCGCGACAAAGGCATCGACCCCGATGATTTCTGGTCCTGGATCGATCTCGGCGACCTCCTCACCACCACCGGCACCCTCCAAGCCGCCCGCTCCGCCTTCGACTCCGCCCGCGCCGCCGCCCAACGCTCCGGCAACGAACGCGACCTCTCCGTCAGCCACGACAAGATCGGCGACATCCAGCACGCCCAGGGCAACCTCCAAGCCGCCCTCGCCGCCTACACCGCCGCCATCGGCATCCGCAAAACCCTCGCCGCCGCCGATCCCGCCAACACCGAATGGCAGCGCGACCTCGCCATCAGCCACAGCAACATCGGCGACATCCAGCGCGCCCAGGGCAACCTCCAAGCCGCCCTCGCCGCCTTCACCGCCGCCATCGACATCGCCAAAACCCTCGCCGCCGCCGATCCCGCCAACACCCAATGGCAGCGCGACCTCTCCGTCAGCCACACGAAGGTCGGCGACATCCAGCGCGCCCAGGGCGACTTCGTAGGCGCCCGCATCGCCTTCACCGCCGCCAGGGGAATCCACGAACGCCTCACCGCCCTCGACCCGACCAACGCCGAATGGCGCAACGACCTCGCCGTCATCCGCCGCCTCATCGCCTCCCTCCCCCCCTGACCCATGCCCATCACCACCGAGGCCGAACTCAACGCCGCCCTCCTCGCTTTCGCCGGCACCGCCACGACCACCACCCTCACCCTCTCCGCCAGCTTCACCCTCTCCGCCCCCCTCACCCCCATCACCCTCGCCGGCGGCAGTCTCACCGTCATCGGCAACGGCCACACCATTGACGGCGGCGGCCTCCAGCGCGGCCTCATCCTCGCCAGCGGCACGCTGAACCTGGCGGATCTCACCTTCGCCAACACCGCCACATCGGGCGGCAACGGCGGCGCCGCCCTCGGCTCCTACGCGTCCGGCGGCGGCGGCGGCGGCGGCCTCGGCGGCGGCCTCTTCCTCGCGCCAGGCACCACGGCCACCCTCATTGCCACCCGCTTCCTCAACAACCGCGCCACCGGCGGCAACGGCGCCAGCTACACCCTCTCCTTCGGCAACAACGCCAGCGGCGGCGGCGGCGGCATGGGCGGGCACGGCACCCCCGGCACTGCCCCCGCCGGCATCTACACCGACGGCCAGGGCGGCGGCCTCCTCCCCAACCCGCATGGAATCCCGACCACAATCGGCAGCGGCGGCGCCGGCGCCAGCGCCCCCGGCAGCACCGCCAGCCCCGGCGGCTTCGGCGGTG
>JAYTUU010000008.1:0-12123 GCA_043744375.1 Rhodospirillales bacterium
CACTCAAAATGACGGGATGGCGTCGCCGCCGTCTGCGCTCACCCATGGGCATTGTCCGGCCAGTGAACACGTCACTATGAACGACACGAAGCACTAGACGCCGCGGCGATGCGCAAACGTGCGATCCTGGACGCGGCGCTGGCCGGGCTGGAAGCCCGGACGACGGATCAGTTCGCCGTGGTCACACTCAAGTCGCTGCAGGGCACCACAATCGAGGACTACGGATATCAGTTGGGGCGGCACTGGGGGATCGGGCAGAAGGGCAAGGATAATGGCGTGTTGCTCATTGTCGCCTCGGAGGAGCGGCGCGTGCGGATCGAGGTCGGGTATGGCCTGGAAGGGACGCTGACCGACGCGGCCACCAGGGTGATCATCGAGCGCACCATCCTGCCGCGCTTCAGGGCAGGTGATTTCCCGGGCGGGATCAAGAGCGGCGTGGCCGATATCATCCGGCTACTCACCGGGGCGGCGCCGGCCGGGTTGGGGCCGCCCCGTTCAGGCGCCTCGGCGGGATTTCCGGCGGGCGAATTCCCGGTCTGGCCAGCGATCCTGCTGGCGCTCGCTGGTGTCGCCCTGTTGGTCTTCTGCGCCACCAGCGGAGGCGCCGTCTGCCGCGTCATCCTGGAGATATTGTTCTGGATGGCGATCTCCGGGCGCGGGCGGGGAGGGCGTTCCAACGGGAATTCCTCCTGGTCCGGCGGCGGGGGATCGTTCGGCGGCGGTGGCAGTTCCGGGCGATGGTGAGGAGGGGCGCTGGTGAGGAGGGGCGCTGGTGAGGAGAGGCGATGATTTCGGCATCCGATAAAGCGCGCATATCCGCGGCCATCCGTGCGGCCGAGGCGCGGACGGCGGGCGAGATATTCTGCGTCATCGCGCGGCAGTCGGACGACTACCGCCATGTGCCGTTGGTTTGGGCGGCAGCGGTGGCACTATTCGCGCCGCTGCCGACGATGTGGCTGACCCGGTTGGATGCGCCGACCGTCTACCTGGTGCAACTCGCGTCCTTTCTCTTCATGGCCATCGTGCTGTCCCGCCCCGCGTTGCGGTTACACATCGTGCCGCGCCGGGCGAGCCAGGAGCGCGCCCATGCCGAAGCGATGCGGCAATTCTTCGCGCAGGGGCTGGATCGGACGGCGCAGCGCACCGGCGTGCTGATCTTCGCCTCCGTCGCCGAGCGCTATGCCGAGATCGTGGCCGACACGGCTATTCATCAGCAGGTCGATAGTAAGGTGTGGGACTGCGCCGTCGATGCGTTGGTCTCGGCGATCAAGGCGGGCCGGCCTGCGGATGGGTTCGTGGCGGCTATCGAGCAATGCGGGGCAGTCCTGGCGCTGCATTTCCCGCCTGGCGCGCTGGAGCGCGACGAGCTTCCGAACCGACTGGTCGAGATCTGAACGGACAGGACGCTCGGCACCACCGCCGCCCAGGATGGCATGCTGCCGCTCGACCGCGGCGCCGTGGCCCGCGTGATCGAGCACGCCGCCCGGCTCGCCGCCGATGCCGAGAAACTGACGTTGCAGATCGAACCGCTGCACGACCTGCTGGCCGAAGCCGGCCACTGGGCGTCCACGCGGGGCCGCAGTGTCACGTTGCGCGAGGATGTCGATCACGCGCTCGCCCAGAAAATCCGGCGGGCCTCCCGGCTGCGCGAGGGCAGCCGGGAGATGATGCTGCGCGACATCGCGTTGATCGACACTGTCGGCAGTGCGGTCGGTCAGGTCAACGGTCTGAGCGTCCTGGCACTCGGTGGCAGACCGAAACCGGCGGCATCATGATCGCCAACTTCGCCGCCTGCGACGTCAAGCCCGGCTCGATGGGCCTGCCGCTGCCGGGCATCCAGGCCGCCATCGCGCGCCGCGACGCCGTCACCCTCGCCGATCTCGGACGCGCCCCCCCGGCCCGGCGCGCCGGCTTCGATCCGGCGGAAATGCGCAAGGCCATCGCCGCCGCCATGAGCCGATCCAAGCGCGACATCCCACATTACTACTTGGCAGAAACGATCGATCTGTCCCGCGCCATCGCCTGGCTTGAAGCCCATAACGCCGCCGAACCGCCGGCCCGCCGCCTGTTGCCAGCCGTGCTGCTGCTGAAGGCGGCGGCCCTGGCGTTGCGGGCCGAGCCACGCCTCAACGGCACCTATGGGAACGGCGTCTTCACCCCAGGCACCGGCATCCATCCGGGCTGGGCCATCGCGCTGCGCGGACCCTGATCTGTGACCTGATCGCGACCATCGCACCGGAGGCGGACACTGCCACCCTCGCTGACGATGCGGACATGCGCGAGGCCCTTGATCTCGACTCGATCGACTTCACCGATCCGGTGATCGCCATCCATGAGCGCTCGGTCGTCGCCGTCAGCGCGAGACCGGGTTTGAGGTTCATCGCGCGGGTGGAGGCGACGCTGCGGCGGCAATGCAGGGTCAGCGCTCGCCTCGGCGGGTCAAGCGTTGGTGGTGCAGGGCGGCCTTGAACGCGGATCAGCCGGGGGCGCGGATGAAGACGCGATGGGGGATAGCGAGGGTCATTTCGCGGTAGCCGGCGGCGGCAAGAATGGCTTCGGCGCGGGTCGGGTCGGGCATGGCGGCGGAGAGCACGATGGCGTCCAGGCCGAGGGCGGCGATGCGGGCGAGGGAGGCGGGCGCCGCCGCGGTGGTGGGCAGGCCGCTGATGTAGTCGTGGGCGCGGGTGAGGTCTTCGCCGAGCGGGGCGCGGCCGTCGATGATGAGTTGGGGGGCGGCGTCGAACTGACGGAAATTGGTCAGGCGCTGGCGAGCGGAGAGCATGGGCAGGATGACCGAGAGGTCGCGCGGCGCGAACATCGTGCCCGGTGGCAGGGCGGCGAGCAGGATGCGGGCGGTGGCCAGCGCCGTGGCGGGGGCCTTCAGCGTGGTCGAGGGGAAGGCGACGTCGGTGCCGGCGAAGGGCGATGGCGGTTGCTGGCGCCAGGCCAGGGCGGCGGTGCCGGCGGCGGCGGCCAGCAAGGCCAGGGTGCTCAGCAGGCGCATATAGCGGGTGGCGGCGAGGGCGCCGATGCCGGCACCGATGGCGAGCACGGCGGGGCCGGCATAGGCGAGGCGCCAGAGGGTGTCGGCGGAGGTGAGGTGGCGGACGATGAAGTCGGCGCTGGGCGGCCATGCGAGGGGGAGAGCGATCAACGCGCTCCACAGGGTGAACCAGCCGAGCAGGCGGGTGCGGCGCGCGATCACCAGGCAGGCGGCGGCGATGCCGATCGCGATGACCGTGGGGGCCAGCGGAGTGCCGTAGACGACGAGCAGGACTTCACGCAGGTCGGTGGCGATGGTGCTGGCAAAGATCGCCTCGGGGCCGACGAGGGCGCGGTAGAAGGGCAGCACGCAGAGCGCCGGGTAGGCGAAGACGGCCAGCGCCGCCAGCGGAGGCTGCCAGATTCGGGTCGGCGGCAGATAGACCAGCCAGAACGTGGCGCCGGCCAGGCCCACGAGGATCGGCAGATAGAAGGCCGCCGTGGTGGACAGGCCGATGCCGGCAATGCCGAGGACGAACAGGCGTGCCCAGTCGGCGGCGCGGCCGTGGCGCATCACGTCGAGCGTGGCTGCCAGCGCGAGCGGGGTGAGGACGGCGATCAGCACAACCTTGCCCTGCCAGATCCGCAGCAGGCCAAAATAGGCGATGCCGCGATGGGTGGTGCCGTCGAGCAGCATCAGGATGAGGATCGCGGCGACGCCGGCCAAAGCGGCGCGACGGGTGTGGCTGATGCGGGCGAGCGCGCAGTACCAGGCGAACGGAACGAGGGCACCACCGAGGAAGGGGGCCGCGCGGTGGTAGAGATCGAGCGGGTGGCGGCCGGTCAATGCCGCCGCGGCGGCCCAGAGATGTTCCCAGGACGGCAGGCTGGGGAAGCGGCCGCCGGTGCCGTCGGTCAGCGCGAACGGGTAGACGGGGGCGATCGGCGCACGAAAATTCTCCCAGTCCAGCACGGCGCGGGCGAGGTAGAAGCTGTCATCGGCATCGAAACGGTTGCTCAGCAGCGCGATCGTGCCGGCGAGCAGGCTCATGGCGATGAGGAACCAGGCGGCGGGGTCGAGCAGGTGTGCCGCGATATGGCTGCCGAGGCCGCGTGTGAAGCGCCAGGCGGGAAGCATGACGGCGAGCAGGGGTAGCAGGCAGGCACCGGCCGCGATGACGGTGACGCTGCGCAGCGAGAGCGGCACCAGCAGGGCGATGTCGTAGGTGAGGGTGAAGATCGCGAAGGCGCCGAGGAGGAGGAAGACGAGGTCTTCGATCGGGTCCGTCTCGGGGCGGCGCGCCTGGATCAGGCCGTACTGCATGCGCGCTCGGTGTGCAGGGTGCGATGATCAACCAGGGCGGCGAGGTCGGGCTCGAAGCCCAGCCCGGGCGTGGTCGGGAGGGCGACGGCGCCGTCAGCGACCTGGAAGGCGGCACCGAGGAGCGCTTCGCGGATGGGGTTGCGGTTGAAATCGACTTCGAGCATGCCGGGCCCCCGCACGGCGGCGAGGAGGTGCAAAGAGTGCATCAGCCCGACGGCGCCGCCGAGGAAATGCGGGCACAGGCTGCGCCCGCTTGCGAGGGCCGCGCGGGCGACCGGGAGGCAGCCGGAGAGGCCGCCCCATTTGGCAACGTCGGGCTGGATGATGCCGAAATGGCCGGCGTCGATGGCGCGCTGGAAATCGCCGGCGCCGCGGATGTTTTCACCGCCCGCGAGCGCGCAGCCAGCGCTGGCGGCGACCTGCGCCCATTCATGCGCAGGCCGATCGGCGGCAAGCGGTTCCTCGATCCAGGTGAGCGGGAATGCGCGCAGGGCGGTGGCCATGTCGCAGGCTTGCGGGGTTGCATGGCCTTGGTTGACGTCCACCATCATGCGCTCGCCCGCGCCGAGGCCGGCGGCGATGGGGCGCAGTGTCTCCAGGTCATGATCGCGGCCGAAACCGATCTTGATCTTGAAGGCGTGATGGCCGGCGGCGCGGGCGGCGAGCACGAGGTCATGGGCAATGGGTCCGGGATTGAGGCCGCTGGCATAGACGGGAACCGTGGCGCCACTATTCCCGCCGAGGGCGCGCCAGAGGGGCATGCCCAGCTTGCGGGCGCGCAGATCGTGCAGCGCGAGGTCGAGGCCCGCCGCAGCGGCGGAGAGCGCCCCGGCGTCACCGCTCTGGATGCGCAGGATGTGCAGGTCGCGGTCGATTTCGGCCCAGAGTGCAACGGGGTCGTCGATGGCACGGCCGAGGGCGCGCGGGGCGATGATGGTGTCCAGCAACAAAGCGCGGTGCTCGGCACTGGCGCTGGGGAAATTCGACCAGATCTCGCCCCAGCCATGGGCGCCGTCCTCATCCTCGGCACGGACGAACACGCCGACGCGATCGGTCATGATGCCGAAGGACGTGCGTACGGGCGTGGCGATCGGGCAGCGGAAGGTGAAGCTCTCGACGCGGCGCAAGGTGCTCATGAAGGATCTCCTGTCGTGTACGGGTTTCATGACCCAGCCGATCTTACCCGCGTTGATGCGTCTGTATGACAGGTAGCGCATCGGGGCCAGAGCGCTGGTTTGCCGCACGCAACACGCCCCCGTGATGTGGCCGCCGGCAGCCCTGGTCGGCAGCTCCTCAGGGGCAGATATAGGCGGCGGCGCCAGGCGGTTTGAACTGGACCTCTGACCTCACCCCCACTCCCTCCACCCCACTCCCCCCACTCCCGTCATTGCGAGCCCTCGCGAAGCAATCCAGCGCTTCGCCCCGCCCCAAAACTCCACCCCCAAAAGAAAAAATACCTTGACGCGCCCCGTCATATGACTAAATTCCTCGTCATGTCCTCCCCCTTTCTGGCCCCATGGTCGCCAACCTTCCGCGCCCTCCCCGACGCGCCAACCCGTGGCGGCCATCTGCGCACGATTTTCGCCTCCATCGCCATCCTCCTCGGCACCCGCGCCCACATCTTCGGCGCCCTTCATTTTCCCCTCTGCAACTATCTCAACCGCGCCGCCCGCCGCCTCGCGGCCCTGCTCGATGCCATCGAGGCCGGCACCCTCCGCGCGCCCCGCCAGCGCCCCCCGCGCGAACGCGCCGCCCGCCCTCCCGCGCGCCCCGCTCTCCCCGCCAAAAAAGACTGGCTCGGCAGAACCCTCGGCTGGGAAATCCGCGGCTTCGCCAGCCAACTCGAACACCTCCTCAACCAACCCGAAACCCAAGCCCTCCTGGTCCGCGAACCCGCCCGCGCCGCCCGCATCCTCCGCCCCCTCGCGCGCATGCTCGGCATCGCCCCTATCGCCCTTCCGCCACCCCCCTCCCGAAAACCCACCCCCCGCAAACCCCGCGAACGAAAACCCCGCGCCCGCCGCCCCACTCGCGCCGAAATCATCGCCTCCCTGCACTACACCAACCTCGAAGGCCGCCCCATGCGCCTCCTCCCGCCGCGAAATCGCCGCTGAACCCCGGGCGCCGTCCTGCGACCATAATGTTACGATTTAACAACAAAATCACCCGCAAAACACCGCCCAATCACTGATCT
Organism: Rhodospirillales bacterium; assembly: GCA_043744375.1. GTDB lineage: Bacteria > Pseudomonadota > Alphaproteobacteria > Acetobacterales > Acetobacteraceae > CAIYPH01. The sequence goes on from JAYTUU010000008.1 coordinate 6,501, forward strand.
CGCCAAATCGGCCGTCTTCCCCCCCTCGGGCGGCAGATGACATGGCGCTGGTCGCGCCCTCGAAGGTGGGCGCCGTGATCAGCGAGGAGGCGGTGTTCAGCGCGTCGTATCCGGCGAGTATGGTATTGACGGCGGTGGTTAGTTCGCGCCGCCGGACAGCATTCCGCGGCTGAAGTCGGCCGGCATGAAGATCGTCACCAACACCTATCCGCACAACTGGCCGTTCACGCTGAACTTCAAGACCGGTCCGTTCACCGATGTGCGCGTGCGCAAGGCCGCCAACTATGCGCTGAAGCGGGCGGATTTCGTCGAGCTCCTTGGTGGGTTGGCCACCGAGCAATACGCCCAGATGCCGCCGAGCTCGCCCTATTACGGCAAGCCATACCGTTATGAATTCAATACCCAAAAGGCCAACGCGCTGTTGAAGAAGGCGGGCTGCCTGCCGTGCAACATCACCTTGGCGATCTCGACCTCAGGCTCCGGCCAGATGCAGCCGTTGCCGATGAACGAGTTGCTGAAGACGCAGTTGGAGGCGGCGGGGTTCAAGGTAAACTTCCAGGTCATGGACTGGAACGCCATGTTGGCGATCTTCCGTGGCGGGGTGGAGAAGTTCCCCGGGGTGCATGGGGTGAACGGCTCGCGCGCCATTATGGATCCGGTGGTGGCCATCATGAAGCCGGTGGGCAAGGCGTACTGGTCGCCGGCCGGCGCGAACTGGGGCCATTTCTACAGCGAAGAGACCGAGGCGCTGGTCGGCCAGATCTTCAACGAGTTCGACGCGACCAAACGGCTGGGCCTGCTGACCAAGCTGCATGAGGTGGAGAACGACCAGGCGCTGATGATCTTCGTGGTGCACGACCTCAATCCGCGTGCGCTGTCGCCCAAGGTCCAGGGTTTCGTGCAGGCGCAGAACTGGTTCCAGGACATGACCCCGATCACCGTGGCGCGCTGAGCGAGGAATCCTGACCATGCTTGGCTACATCGCAAGGCGCATCCTCTACGCCATCCCGCTGGCCTTCTTGATCGGGTACACCATGGGTGCGGTGGCCGGGTGCTTCCCCGGGCGGGCGATCGATCGCGTGGTGACCGGCACGGCGGTGATGGGGGTGAGCCTGCCGAACTACTGGCTCGGCATCGTGCTGGTGATCGTCTTCGCCGTCGAACTGATGGTGCTGCCGGCCACCGGCATGGGACCCTCAGGTTCGGCCAGTTTCAGCGTCTTCAACCTGGACGACCTGCGCTACCTGGTGCTGCCGGTGTTCACCCTGGCGATGGTACCGGTGGGCATCCTGGCGCGCACCACGCGCGCCGCGGTGGCCGAGATCCGCGGCCAGGACTTCATCATCACGCTGCGAGCCAAGGGATTGTCGGAGTTCGCAGTGATCCGCCACGTGCTGAAGAACTCGCTGCCTGGCGTGCTCGCCGTGATGGGGTTGCAGTTCGGCTACCTGATGGGCGGCTCGATCCTGTTGCTGGCGATGGTGTTCGTGGCCAGCAACCTGCTGGTCGACCTGTTGCAGTCGATCATCGATCCGCGCATCCGCCGCGCCTGAGGGAGCACCCGCATGTCACAGGCCACAATTTCCGCGCCCACCGTCTCCAACTGGGAGGCCGAGGCGCTGCCCGCCACGCAGGTGCGCAGCTATTGGCAATCAGTAGGCTATCGGCTGCGCCACGACCCGGTCACGCTGGTGTTCGGCGCCATCGTGCTGGCGATCATCCTGACGGCGGTCTTCGCGCCGTGGATCGCGCCGATGAACCCTTACAAGGAGAGCGTGATCGGACGGCTCAAGCCGTTCGGCTGGCGCGGGCACATGCTGGGCACCGACGAGCTGGGCCGCGACATGCTGTCCCGCCTGATCTATGGCGGACGCATCTCGCTGCTCATGGGGCTGGTGCCGGTGGCGATCGCCACGATGGTCGGCGGCACGCTGGGGGTGATCGCGGGCTTCGGCGGCAAGACGGTGAACACCGCGATCATGCGCACGATGGACGTGTTCTATGCCTTCCCCTCCGTGCTGCTGGCGGTGGCGATCAGCGGAGCGATGGGCGGCGGCATTGTGAACGGGATGATCGCACTGTCGCTGGTGTTCACGCCGGCGATCTGCCGGGTGGCGGAGACGGCGACGGCGCAGGTGCGCAACCTGGACTTCATCGAGGCGGCACGAGCCTCCGGAGCGGGCATGTTCACCATCATCCGGCATCACGTGCTGGGCAATGTCCTCGGCCCTGTCTTCATCTATACGTCCAGCCTGGTCAGCGTGTCGATCCTGCTGGCGTCCGGGCTGTCCTTCCTCGGCCTGGGCGTGAAGCCGCCGGAGCCGGATTGGGGGCTGATGCTGAGCACGCTGCGCCAGTCGATCTATGTGAACCCGATCATCTGTGCCGCGCCGGGGATCGCGATCTTCATCACCTCGATCTGTTTCAATCTGGTCAGCGACGGGATCCGGGCTGCCATGGATGTGAGGATGTGATGGAGCGCGCCGAATTGACCCAGGCCGAGCCCGATGCGTTGGATGTCCGCGACCGCGGCGGCGCCGCCCAGCCGCTGCTGATCGCGCGCGACCTGCGCAAGCATTTCCAGGTGAAGGCCGCCAATGCCGGGCCGCTGGGCAATCGGCGCGCGGCGGTGCGGGCGGTGGATGGCGTGTCCTTCACCCTGTTCAAGGGCGAGACGCTGGGCGTGGTGGGCGAGTCCGGCTGCGGCAAGTCGACGCTGGCGCGGCTGCTGCTGCACCTGATTGCGCCTGATGCCGGCGAGCTGATCTTCGACGGCGATACAGTGGGCGCGCCGGATGGCATCACCGTGCAGGCGTTGCGGCGCCAGGTCCAGATGGTGTTCCAGGACAGCCACTCGTCGCTCAACCCGCGCATGCCGATCCAGGATTCGGTGGCATTCGGCCCCTTCGTGCAAGGCAAGAACCAGACCGCCGCACGCGAGATTGCGCGCGACATCCTGGTCAAGGTCGGACTCAACCCTTCCCTGTTCGGTCCGCGCTATCCGCATGAATTGTCGGGCGGGCAGAAGCAGCGGGTGAACATCGCCCGCGCGCTGGCGATCAATCCGCGCATGGTGATCCTGGACGAGGCGGTCTCGGCGCTGGACAAATCGATCGAGGCCCAGGTGCTGAACCTGTTGCGCCAGCTCAAGCGCAGCTTCAACCTGACCTATGTGTTCATCAGCCACGACCTCAACGTGGTGCAGTACATCAGCGACCGCGTGCTGGTGATGTATCTCGGCCATGTCGTGGAGCTGGGCCCGGTCGAGGAGATTTTCGCCCGCCCGCTGCACCCGTATACCAGCGCGTTGCTGGGTTCGCGGCCGTCGATGGACCCGGCCAGGCGCATCGAGGAGCCGCCGCTGGTCGGCGATCCGCCGAGTCCGATCGACCCGCCATCGGGCTGCCGCTTCCGCACCCGCTGTCCGATGTCCGAGGCGGTGTGCGCGGCGAAGGTCCCTGAACTTGGCGCCTGGCTGGATCGGGAATCGCATGTCGCAGCCTGCCATATCCACAATCCGGAGTCCGGTCATACCCGCGCCGGCGTCGGGGGGAGCGCATGATGGACGGCTTCATGATCGGACCGGCACCGCTGGTTACAGTCGACGACCTGACGGTAAAATTCGTCACCCGCGAAGCGACCGTGCACGCGGTGAACGGCGTCAGCTTCAGCGTGCGGGCGGGTGAAACGCTGTGCATCCTGGGCGAGTCCGGCTCAGGCAAGAGTGTCACGCTGCGCGCGCTGATGCGCCTGTTGCCGCCGGGCCGGGCGCAGATCACCGGCGGACTAACGGTGGATGGGCGCGACGTGCTGGCGATGGATCGCAAGACGCTGGGGGCCTATCGTGGCGGCCTAGCCTCCATGATCTTCCAGGAGCCGATGACCGCGCTGGACCCGGTCTACACCATCAACCAGCAGATCAGCGAGACCATCATCCGCCACAAGGGCGGCAGCAAGGCCCATGCCCGCGCCCGTGCGCTGGAACTGTTCGAACTTGTAAAAATCCCCTCGCCCGAGCGCCGGCTGGACGCCTATCCGCACGAACTCTCCGGCGGACTGCGCCAGCGTGCCATGATCGCCATGGCGCTGTCCTGTGAGCCGCGACTGTTGTTGGCGGATGAGCCCACCACGGCGCTGGATGCCACGGTTCAAATCCAGGTGCTGATCCTGTTGCGCCGATTGCAACAGGATATGGGAATGGCGACGATTTTCGTCACACATGACCTGGGTGTGGCAGCCGAGATCGCAGATCGAATCGCGGTCATGTATGCGGGTCGGATTGTCGAGGAAGGACCGGTCGCTGAAGTGTTGGCCGATCCCAAACATCCCTATACCCAGGGTCTGCTTGCTTCGACCGTGCATGGTGAACACCGCGGACAGGACATCCAGGCGATTCCAGGCAGCCCGCCCGACCTGCGGCGTCTTCCCAGTGGCTGCGCCTTCGGTCCCCGCTGTGGCCAGTCGATAGCTGCGTGCCGCACGGTCATACCTGAGCCGCGCTTTCCAGCCTCGGGTCGCATGGCTCGATGCCTGAGAGTGTAGGTTATGTCCCAAGTCCTCTTCTGTGAAACAGCTGGGCATGGTCGTGCGGTAATCCCCCCATTTTTAACGGGGTGCGTTCGTAGACTTCACTGGGCCATGTTCAGTTTCTGGGCGGGTGTGATGCCGCCGATGCCCATGTTCGGGCGATCATTGTTGTAAGTCCACAGCCATTGTGTGGCGCAGTCCTGTGCCTCCTCGATGGTTTCAATGATGTTTTGGTCCAGCCACTCGTGCCTGACCGTGCGGTTGTAGCGTTCGATGTAGGCGTTCTGCTGGGGCTGGCCGGGTTGGATATGCTGCAGGAGGATGTTCCGTTTGCCGGCCCACTCCTTCAGCTTCTCGCTGATGTATTCCGGCCCGTTATCAACCCTGATGGCACCAGGCCGGCCCCGCCACTCGATGATGCGGTCGAGGCTGCGGATCACCCGCTCGGCGGGCAGCGAGAAGTCCACCTCGATGCCCAGTCCTTCGCGGTTGAAGTCGTCCAGCACGTTCAACAGCCGGAACTGGCGGCCATCACCAAGCCGGTCTGCCATGAAATCCATGGACCAGGTCATGTTCGGCGCTTCCGGCACCGCCAGGGCGTCGGGTTTGTCTCGTTTCAGCCGTTTGCGGGGCTTGATACGAAGGTTCAGCTCCAGCTCGCAGTAGATGCGATAGACGCGCTTGTGGTTCCACGGATGGCCCTTCACGTTGCGCAAATGCAGGAAACAAAGGCCAAACCCCCAAGTCTTGCGGGCATCGGTCAGCCCGACCAGCAGAGCGGCGATCTCGTCGTTCTCGGCTTTCAGCTTCGGGCCATAGCGATAGCAGGTTTCGCTGACCCCGAAGGTCCGGCAAGCGAGGGCAATGCTCGTCCCGCGTCGTGCCACTGCATTCAGGGCCATCTCGCGGCGTTGAGATGGCCCAGTTACTTTTTTCCAAGAGCTTCCTTCAAAAGGTCGGCTTGCATGCTGAGGTCCGCATACATCCGCTTCAGCCGACGGTTCCATTCGCCGGGAAAACCACTCGCAAGTCATTTGATCCCCCGGATCAAATGCTTTTACTCGCACCCAGATCGTTTTCTGGCCCGGCTCAAACC
>JAYTUU010000009.1:0-39385 GCA_043744375.1 Rhodospirillales bacterium
TCGTCCGCCAGCATTGGAGTATCGAGAACCGCCTGCATTGGCGCCTCGATGTCGTCATGAACGAAGATCAGGACAGAACCCGTTTAGGCAACGGTCCGCGTCCTCGCGGTGGACGGCGGGTTCCTTTCGGGTGGGGTGCGGCGATAGCGGAAGCGCGTTCTTTTTTGCAAAAAAGAACCAAAAAACTCTTATCCGTTCTTCTTTCCGGCCAGGAAGGCGGCCATCAGTTTTGCTGGTTCGTCGGTGCGCCAGCTTTCCTCGAAGCAATCGACGCCGGCTGCGATCGCCGACGACGGCGTGAGTTCCTCCCAGGCGTTGATCAGCGTCTTCTGCAATCGGATCGCCCGTGGACCGCAGGCGAGGATGTCTGCGACGATCCGCCCGATGGCGGCGTCCAGGTCCTCAGCCGGCACCAGTTCTTCCAGGAAACCCCATTTGTCGGCGGTTGCGGCGTCGAAAATCTCGCCGGTGAACAGGATGCGCCGGGTCCGCCCCCAGCCGATCAATTGCGGCAGCAGCGCCGCCTCGATCACGCTGGGAATGCCGATCCTGGTCTCCGGCATGCCGAACCGTGACCCCTCGGCCGCCACGCGCATGTCGCAGGCCGCCGCCACCTCCAGCCCCGCGCCAAGCGTGAACCCTTCGAGGCGCGCGATCACCGGGACCGGACAGGCGCGGATCGCCGCACACAAGCCGTGCAGCGCCAGAATGAACGCGCGACCCGTCCACGGGGTCAGCGCCGCCATCTCGCGGATGTCCGCGCCGCCGATGAACGCCCGCGCGCCGTCGCCACGGAGCACGAGCGCGCGCAGGTTCGAGTCCGCCCCCGCCGCCACGATCGCGGCCGTCAACTCGGCGGTGAGCGGCGAGTTGAGAATGTTCAGCTTGGCGGCATTGCACAGCGTCACCACGGCAACGTTGCCCGCGGCATGCGGCTGGATGGCGGTCTCGACATGGGGCATGGCTGGGCATCTCCGCAACGGGCTGGACCGCGACCATCGCGGCGGCGACACTGCTTGTAAACAGGGGCTTGTAAACACGGGCTTGTAAACACGGGAGGCGGCGATGGCGCATCGGATCGGACTGGTTGGGCTCGGCGCCATCGCGGTCAAGAGCCACCTGCCGGCGATCGCGGGGAATGCGGACTTCGCGCTGATTGCCGCCGCCAGCCTCGAAGGCAGCCTCGACGGCATCCCCGTCTATCGCGACCACCGCGCGATGCTGGCCGCCCATCCGGACATGACCGCCGTCATCATCTGCACGCCGCCGCGCGCGCGCCTTGCGGTCGCTGCCGACGTGCTCGCGGCTGGCCGCCACGTCATGCTGGAAAAGCCGCCGGCGGCTACCAATGGCGCGCTCGATCACCTCGTCCGCGTGGCCGCCCGCCACGGTCGCCTGGTCCATGCCGCCTGGCACTCGCAGTATAACCGAGCGGTCGAACGCGCGGCCGGACTCCTGGCTGGCCGCGCCATCGCGTCTCTGCACATCGACTGGAAAGAGGACGTCCACAAATACCACCCCAAGCAGGACTGGATCTGGCACGCCGGCGGTTTCGGCGTGTTCGACGCCGGGATCAACGGGCTCTCCATCCTCAGCCGCGTCCTCCACCCGCTGCCCTTCGTTGTCAGCGCCGACCTGCGTATTCCCGCCGACGCTGCCGTGCCGATCGCGGCCGAGGTGCGCTTCTCCGACGGCACCGACGCGGCGATGACGGGCAGCTTCGACTGGGGCTGGACGGCGCCCGATCTGCGTGAAATCCGTATCGTTCTGCGCGATGGCCAGCGCATCGACCTGCTCGCCTCCGGTGGGCGCCTGGTCGTCGACGACGTGGAGGTGATCGCCTCTCCGCGCACCGAATACGCCGACATCTACGTGCATTTCGACGCACTTCTGCGCGCCGGACAATCGCATATCGATGGCGCGCCGCTCGCCATGGTCGCCGACATATTCATGGTCGGTCAGCCCCATGCGGTTGCCGCGGTGCTGCGCAAAGACGGAAATTAGTGCGCCCACTGGACAAGCCTCCGCTTCGCCGCCACATGCTTCGCTGATCAAGGGAGGACGACGATCATGGCCGACACCAAACTGGCGACCCTCGGCGGCGGCTGCTTCTGGTGCCTCGAAGCGGTATATCTCGACCTTGCCGGCGTCATCGCGGTGAAATCCGGTTACGCCGCCGGTCACATGGAAAACCCCACCTACGAAGCCGTCTGCGGCAAGATGACCGGCCATGCCGAGGTTGTGCAGATCGCCTACGACCCCGCCACCATCGCCTATGACGACCTGCTGCGCGTCTTCTTCACCATCCACGACCCGACGACGCAGGACCGCCAGGGCAACGACGTCGGCCCGCAATACCGCTCGATCATCCTCACCCACGACGACGCGCAGGCCGCCACCGCCCACGCACTCATGGCCGAGGTGACGGCGTCCGGCATGTGGGGCGCGCCTTTGGTGACAGAATTTGAGCCACTGACCAAGTTCTGGCCGGCCGAAGCCGAGCACGACGACTACTTCAACCGCACGCCCTGGAGCGGTTACTGCCGCGCCGTGATTGCGCCGAAAGTCGGCAAGTTCCGCAAGGAATATGCCGACCGCCTGAAGCGCCCCGCCGCTTAAACCTGGATCGTCACCGCCACCTGCCCCAAGCCCTCGACGGTGAACGCATACGCCTCGGTGACGGCCGGAAACCGCGTCGTCACCAGGCTGCCGGTCAACACGATATCGCCCGCCTTCAGGCCCACGCCCTCGATCGCCAACTGCTCGGCCAGCCACACCAGCGGCGCGAACGGGTGGCCCAGCACGTCCCGCCCATGCCCGGCATCGACCTCCGCGCCGCCGAGCGTCACCACCCCGCGCACGGCTTCAAGGTCCGGCCACGATGTGCGCCACTCGCCAAGCACGATCCCGGCGCTCCATGAATTATCTGCAACCAGGGACGCCACCTCCAGCGCCTTGTAGTCGGCCCGCCGGTCATCGACGACCTCGACTGCCGCGCACACCGCCGCCACCGCAGACGTCACCGTCTCCAGGGTGAACGGGCCGGAGGATGCTGGCAGATCGCGCCCGAGCTTCACCCCGATCTCGAACTCCAGCCCGACCCGCCCGAAATCGGCGGCGCGCAGCACGGCGCCGGATGCATGCACCCGATGCGCCAGCACCACGCCGCCGATCGGATGATCGATGCCGCACATTGCCTGCATGCGCTTGGACGTCAGCCCGATCTTGTAACCGACCGGCGCGGCGCCGGACTGTGCGCGCAGCAGTTGTACGAATGCGCGCTGCACGGCGTAGGCGCCGGCCATATCCGCGCGCGGCAACTCCGAAAACGGCCGCGATGCCTCCCGCGCCGCGTGCTGACGCAGCAACTCCGCCGCCATTGCCTGATGATCCATGTCGAATCCCTCCCCGGTTTTCTCTATCCTGCACTATTGCTCTAAGCAGCGCGACAGACCAGGGGAACGCCGCCATGAACCTTCGCCGCCGCAGCCTTCTCGCTGGCCTCGCGAGCCTCCCGGCTGTTCGCGCCCGCGCCGGCGTGCCGATCCGCCTTGGCCTGCTGAAAACCCTCTCCCCAGCGCCGTTCTATCTCGCCCAGGAGGCGGGGAAATTTGCCGCCGAGGGCGTGGATGTCGCCTTTACCTTCTTCCAGGCCGCCCAGCCGATTGCCGCCGCTGCCGTCGCGGGGGATATCGACCTCGGCGTGACCGCGCTGACCGGCGGCTTTTTCTCCCTGGCAGGCAAGGGGGCGCTGAAGGTGATCGGGGGCGCGTTGCACGAGCAGAAGGGCATCGAGCTGACGGCCATCGTCGTCAGCAAGCAGGCCTACTCGGCCGGCCTGACCTCGATCGAGACACTTGCGGGGCACAGCTTTGCTATTACACAGTACGGCAGCTCGTTCCATTACATGATCGGCCAGCTGGCGGCACGGCGGGGATTCGACCTGAAGTCGATCACCCTGCGGCCCCTGCAGGACATCGCCAACATGCTTGCGGCCGTCCGTACCGGGCAGGTCGACGCGACGATGGCCATCGCCTCCCAGGCCAAGCCGGCGGCGGCCAGCGGCGACGTGCACATCATCGGCTGGGTCGGTGACCACGTGCCCTACCAGATCACCGCGCTGTTCTCCGCCAGCCCGTTCCTTGCCAAGAACCCCGACGCCATTGGGCGTTTCGCGCGCGCCTACCAGGCGGGGGTTGCGGACTACCGCGCGGCCTTCCTCACCACACCGCCCACCGGCACTGACGCTGCCATTGCCGCGATCCAGAAATACGTGTTTTCGGGTGATCCTGCCGCAACCGCCAAGATCAAGGCGGGTATCGGCTGGTACGATGAGGGCGGGGCGCTCGATGTCGCCGACGTCAAATCCCAGCTGGCCTGGTTCCAGGAGCAGGGCATGGTCAAAGGCCCGATCGAGGCCACTGACATCATCGACACGTCGTTCCTCCCGACGCGATGACCGGCCTCGCGCTGCATTTGCGCCATATCACCCATGATTATGGCAAACTCCGCGCGCTCGATGACATCAGCCTCGACATTCCCGCCGGTAAAGTAACAATTCTTGTCGGCCCCTCTGGCTGCGGCAAGTCTACGCTCCTCGGCATCATCGGTGGCCTCATCGCACCCACATCCGGCGCGGTCACACAGGACGGCACCATCGGGCCGGACTGCCTGAACCCACTCACCTACGTGTTCCAGGATTTTGCGCTGCTGCCGTGGCGCACGGTTGCGGGTAATATCTCTCTGGTTCTGGAAAACACGAAACTTTCAAGAAATGATCGAAACTCCCGGTTAGAAGAAGTTCTCGCCCTCACGGGGCTGTCCGACTTCGCGCGGGCCTGGCCGAGGCAACTCTCCGGCGGCATGCGCCAACGTGTTGGCATTGCCCGGGCGCTGGCGGTCCGCCCAGCCGTTCTGCTGATGGACGAACCGCTCTCCGCCCTCGACGCGCAGGCGCGCGACCTCCTGCTGGAGGAGTTTTCCTCCGTTATCGCCCGCACCGGCGCCACGATCGTCTACGTCACCCACAACCTCGCTGAAGCCACCCGGCTCGGCGATCAGATCGTCGTCCTCTCCCGACGCCCTGGAAAAATCCGCGTGATCCTCCCCGCGCAGACCGACCCTGCACATCTCTGGTTGCTCATCCGCGAAGACGCCGTCGCCGCCGAGCGTGAACTTACCGATGGTTGAGAGCCCGATCCCTTATCGCGCTCGTGGTTTCGCGCCGAAGGCAAGCGCGCTGGCCGGCGCCATCACCCTGATCGCCGTCCTTGCCGGCTGGGAAATCGCCGCTCGCCTGGCGCTCATCAACACGACATTCCTCTCCACCCCCGGCAGTATCGCCCAGACCCTCTCGGCCCTCCTGATCTCCGGTGAACTCGCGCGCCATATCGTCGCCTCGCTCTTCCGGCTCGCCTGGGGATGGCTTGCCGGCACCGTCGTTGGCCTCGCGACGGGCCTCGCCATCGCGCTGTTCACCATGGCGCGTAGCCCGGGTCTGGCCATCGTCAGCGCCTTGTTTCCGGTGCCGAAAATCGCCCTCGTCCCTCTGTTCATCATCTGGTTCGGGATAGGGGAGGGGTCCAAACTCTTCACCGTTGGGTTCGGCGTCTTCTTCCCGACGGTCATCGCCACCACCGCGGCGGTTGACGCGATCCCCCGCGGCCTCATTCGCATGGCGCAGTCTTTCAACCTGTCCTGGGGCGCGATCGTGACAAAAATCATCCTGCCTGGCGCCCTGCCGGCGCTTCTCGCGTCGTTCCGCATCACAGCGGCCACTGCGATCATTCTGCTTGTTGCCGCAGAAATGATCGGCGCGGAACGCGGTATCGGGGCCTTCGTTCTGCAGGCCGGGAACCTGTATGATATCGACGCGCTGATGGCCGGCATCGCCGTGCTCTCCGCCCTCGGCCTCGCCGTCGCCTGGCTCATCACAATTGCAGAACGTACCTTCCTGCGCTGGCGCTGAACGGGCTATCCTGGTCGCTGCTTGCAGGAGATCCGCCGATGGCCCCGCCAGATCCCGATCCGCGCCCCGCCCTGTCACCCGCGTCGTTCCGCCCCACGCTGGTCTGCCCGCGCGACAAGCAACCGCTGGCCAACGAAGCGTCTGGGCTGCGCTGCACCCAGTGCGGCACGGTCTTCCCGCTCGTCAACGGTGTACCAATACTGATCAACGATGCGAACTCGGTTTTCGCCATATCCGACTACCTCGGCAAGGGCGGCTACGAGGGCGCGAGCTATGGACGTGACTGGGCTCCGGAAAGCGGAACCACAACGCGGAAAACGCTCAAGCAGCGTGTCCAGCGCCTGTTTCGTCGGCTTGCCGACAGCCCATCGAGCATGCGCTATATCAGTGACGCCGAAGCCATCGCTGTGGTCAGGCAGACCTTTCCCAGCCCCCGTATCCTCGTCGTCGGCTCGGCCGATCGCCGGCATGGCAACGAGAGCGACCGCGTCGCCTGCGTCGACGTTGCTCTCGGCCCCGGTGTTGATGTCATCGCTGACGCGCATGACCTGCCGTTCCCGGTGTGCTCCTTCGACATGATAATCGCCATCGCCGTCCTCGAACACGTCGCCGACCCGCCGCGCTGCGTGGAGGAGTTCTGCCGCGTCCTCCGATCGGACGGCTTCGTTTACGCGATCACGCCATTCCTGCAACCAGTTCACATGGGCGCCTACGATTTCACGCGATACACGCCGCTCGGCCACCGCCGGCTGTTTCGCCGGTTTGACACACTTGCCGCCGGTCCGGCGCTCGGCGTCGGAACGGTCGCCGCCTGGGTGTTATCCTCGTTCCTGCAATCCATTCCCGCCGGCCGCCTCGGGCGCCAGATATTCGGCGCCGCGGGCCTGCTGTGCCTGCCCGTCCTACGCAAGCTCGATCGCTGGCTTAGCGCGCCACCCCATATCGACGCCGCCGGCGGCAACTACTTCTTCGGCCGCCGACGTGCCAACCCGATCTCGGACCGGGTGTTGATCCGTGAATACCGTGGCGGGTTTCCCCCGCCGGCCTGAAACCGCAGCCGCCCGCGGTGAGTTGCGCGCCGTCGGTCGTCCGCCCTAACCTGCCGCGCCCCGGTGTGGAGAACGGCCCGACATGCACATCCAATCCCTCGGCTATGTTGGTCTCGGCGCGAGCGACCTTGGCGCCTGGTCGGACTTCGCCACCGGCCTGCTGGGCATGCAGATGGTCGAACGAGGCAACGCCAGCCGCGCGTTCCGCATGGATGACCGCAAGCAGCGCCTGATCCTCGATCGCGCTTTGCCGGACGGCGATCGCTATTTCGGCTGGGAAGTCGCCGACGCCGGGGCGCTTGATGGCTTGGCCGCCCATCTTGAAGGCCATGGCCACGCGGTCACCCGCGAGAGCGCCGCGCGCGCTGACCAACGCTGCGTCACCGCGTTGATTTCATTCGCCGATCCTGCCGGCAATCGCCTCGAAGCGTTCCACGGCGCCCAACTCGCTGCCACGCCGTTTCGGCCCGGCCGCACGCTTTCGGGCTTCAAGACCGGCGTGCAGGGCATGGGTCACGCCGTTCTGATGGTGCCGCGCATTGAGGATGTGCTGCCATTCTATCGCGAAACGCTTGGTTTTGGCCTTTCCGACTACGTGCTTGCCCCCCTCAAGGCGTTCTTTTTGCACGTCAATTCCCGCCATCACAGCCTCGCGCTCATCGAGGCGCCGCGGAACGCGCTGCATCATATCATGGTCGAGCTGTACTCCCTGGACGACGTCGGCCAGGGCTATGATCGCGCCGACCCGGACCGGATCACTGCCACGCTGGGGCGCCATACCAATGATTTCATGACGTCGTTCTACGTCGAAGCGCCCGGCGGCGTGCGGTTCGAATATGGCTGGGGCGGCCGGGAGGTCGATCCCGCGACCTGGCAAGCCACCGAAATGCACCACGGCCCCAGCCTCTGGGGTCATGATCAACTCCACGCAGACCCGGCCGGCCGCGCCGCCCGCCATGCGTATCGCCAGCAGGCAGCTGACGCCGGTCAGCGTGCGCCGGTTCAGGTGACTGCGGGCAACTATGCGACCCTGACCGGGGTCTGCCCGTGGTGGGACGCGCAGGCCCGGTAGGCTTTTTGGGGCGGCTCTGGAGTGAGGGATATCGCATAGTCGTTCTATTCACGCGATATTTGTTCCCCGGATCGCTTCGACAACCGCGCGCGTGACCTCTTTCGTCGTCGCCTTCCCGTCCAGATCGGGCGTCAGAATTCCGGCCGCACAGACCTGCTCCACCGCCACCATCAACGCCTCCGCTGCTCTGCTCTCGCCGAGATGTTCCAACATCAGCGATGCCGTCCAGAAACTTGCCACGGGGTTCGCGATCCCCTTGCCGGTGATGTCGAACGCCGAGCCATGGATCGGCTCGAACATCGAGGGAAAGCGCCGCTGCGGGTCCACATTCCCAGTCGGTGCCACGCCAAGGCTCCCCGCCAGCGCCGCCGCGAGGTCGGACAGGATGTCGGCGTGCAGGTTTGTCGCGACGACGGTGTCGATGGTCCGGGGCTTGCGCACCATGCGCATGGTCATGGCGTCCACCAGTTCCTTGTCCCAGGTGATGTCGGGATAGTCGGCGGAAACCTCCAGCGCGATCTCGTCCCACATCACCATGCCGAACCTCTGGGCGTTTGATTTTGTCACGACGGTCAGATGCTTGCGCGCTCTTTTTCGTGCGCAATCGAAGGCGAAGCGCATGATCCGCTCGACGCCGACGCGGGTGAAGATCGCCACCTCCGTTGCCACTTCCTCCGGCAAGCCGCGATGCGCGCGCCCGCCATGGCCGGCATATTCGCCCTCGGAATTCTCTCGCACGATCAACCAGTCGAGATCGCCGGGACCGACGCCCCGCAGCGGCGAGGTGACGCCGGGCAGGACCCGCGTAGGGCGAATATTCGCATATTGATCAAAGCCTTGGCAGATCGTAAGGCGCAGGCCCCAGAGCGAGATATGGTCGGGGATATCCTCTGCGCCGACCGCGCCGAAATAGATCGCATCGGCCTTCTTGAGCGTCTCCAGCGACCCCGCGGGCATGAACACCCCGTGTTTGCGGAAATAGGCCGACCCCCAATCGTAGTTGTCCACCTCGAGTTTGAACCCGCCGTCGCGCGTGGCCAACGCGTCCAGCACTTCCAGCCCGGCGGAGATCACTTCCGGGCCGATGCCGTCGGCGGGAATGGAGGCGATGCGATAGGTATTCATGATCCGATCCCTTTGATTCACAGCAATATTCTACCGCCTGGGCCGGCGATAACCCGCCCGATGACCGTCGCCTCGATCCCCGCCGCACGCAGTGCCGCCACACATGCACCGCCATCCCGGACGCCCGCAAGCAGGCCGCCCGAGGTTTGTGGATCAGCCAGCAATTCCAGTCCCTTATCGGTGGAGACGTCGAGCGCCGCCAGATTGGCCGGGGCCAGAGTCGAAGCAAAGCCCTGCGCGATCAAGAGAAGCACGCCAGGCAACGCGGGCAATCCTGCGGTGATGTCGGCCGCGACACCGGAGGCTCGCAGCATCTCCCCAAGATGTCCGCCAAGACCGAAGCCGGTGACGTCGGTGCAGGCCGTAACCCCATGGGAACGCAGAAGAGTTGCGGCCAACCCATTGCTCCCGATCATGCTTGCCACGGTTGCCTGCAGCCACTCCGCCCGCGCCGCGCCGCGCATCGCTGCTGCCAGCACGATCCCGGTGCCCAATGGCTTCGTCAGCACGAGCGCGTCCCCGGCACGAAGCCCGGATTTCCGCCATATCGACGCGGGATTGGCGAGGCCGGTGACCGAGAACCCCAGCCCGAGTTCGGCGCCCTCGCCGCTATGCCCGCCGACCAGGGCGCATCCGTCCGCCTGCAGGATCGCGCTTGCCCCGGCCATCATCGCTGCCAGGTCGTCCTGCATCTTCCGCCCGTGCATGAACGGAACCGTCGCCACGGCCATCGCCGTCCATGGCGTGGCGCCCATCGCATACAGGTCCGACAGGGCATGTGCTGCGGCGACCTGCCCGAACAGATACGGGTCATCGAGAAAAGAACGAAAAAAATCAACACTCTGCACCACCGCCATGCCTGTCGGCGGCAACGTCACGGCAGCATCGTCCGACGCCGCCATGCCGATCGGTATGTCGGCTCGTGCCGCCGGCACGACCCCCGCGAGCGCCGCCGCCAGCGCCTCCGGCCCGATCTTGGCGCCACAACCGCCGCAGCGGGCGTCGTCATCCGCCATCGGCATCGGCTGCAACGCCTGGTACATCGCCATCCACCGCCGATCGATGCGGTCTTTCCACCAGGCGACAGCGCGCCCCGACGCCGCCCAGGGCCCGCGCCACGCGACGGCGCGACCGTCGCCGAGTCCGAGGATCGCCAGCGCCGTCCGCTGTGGTCGCCACACCGCCGAAGGCTCTTTCGCCACGATACGGCGCAGATTTCCGCTGAGAACCGTGCCGGCGCGCACGGACCAAACTCCGGCTTTCGGCCGCGGGCTTCCGTGCAACGCCGCGCAGTCTCCGGCGGCGAACACCGCGGGGTGACTGACACTGCGGAGGGTCCGATCCACCAGCACGCTGCCGCTCTCGTCGCAGGCCAGCCCCGATGCGGCCAGGAACGCAGGTCCGGCAACACCGGTGGCCCAGAGCACCTCTGCTGCGTCCAACTTGGAACCATTAGATAATTGCAGCTTGCCGCCGGAGAACTCTGTTGCCGTCGAACCGCAGTGGAGTTCGACCTTGTAACCGGTTAGGGCCTCCAGCACTGATCGACGCACGCGGTGCGGCGCGCGCGCAAGCAACTCCGGATTCTTGCTCACAAGTGCGATCCGCGCTCGCCCACGCAGCCGCACGGACAGCGCGATGGCGAGTTCCGCCCCGCCAGCACCCCCACCGATCACGATCACGCGATCCTCCGCGCGCAGCCGCTGCTCGAGTGCCGCGAGCCGATCCAGGAACCGTCCGATCGGCTTCACCGCCACCCCTCCGCCATCGAGCGTGGCCGGCTCCCCGCCGACATTGATGCTCAGGAAATCGTAGGACACTGGCGGGTGTTCGCCGAACAGCACTTGTCGCGCCGACAAGTCCAACCCGTTGGCGGCGGCCAGAACAAGCCGCGCGCTGGCCGCGGCGGCGAGGCGGACGCAGTCGATATGGGCGTCGTCGAACGTGTATTCGCCGCGGATCAGCCCGGGCAGCATGCCGGAATAGGGGGTGTTGGCCTCCCGCGCGATCAGCGTCAGCCGAACGCCGGGGATCGGCCGCATCGCGACCTGCCGGAGCACCTCGAGATGCGCGTGCCCGGCCCCGAGCAGGACGATATCGGTCGTGATGGCGGCGGCGGGCTGCATGTTTTTCAACTCGGGTCTTGTCGCCGGCGCATGAACCGGGTCAGATTTGCGTATGACATGGTCCATCCTCGTTCGCGATCCCGCAACCGGCGCGCTTGGTGCCGCTGTGGCCACCCGTTTCTTCGCCGTCGGGGCGATCTGTATTCACGTGGAAGGGGGCGTTGGCGCGCTGGCGACCCAGGCGCTGATCAACCCGATGTATGCGATCCACGGCATGCCCAGATTGCGCGCCGGCGAACCGCCGGTTCATGTCGCGGCCGCTTTGCTGGCCGCAGATGACGGGCGCGATCATCGGCAAATGCACATTCTCGATGCACAGGGTCGCCAGGCGCAGCATACCGGCGCGGGGTGCGTGACCTGGGCGGGGCATGTCGCGGGGCACGATGTCTCGGTCGCGGGGAATATGCTGGCGGGGCCAGATGTGGTCGCACACACGCTTGCCGCCTGGTCTGCGAGCACCGGGAGCATGGCTGAGCGCCTGCTCACGGCGCTTGAAGCCGGGGAGGCGGCGGGTGGCGACAAGCGCGGCAAGCAGTCGGCGGCGTTGAAGATCTGCACACGCGATCCCTATCCGGACCTCGATATCCGTACCGACGACCATCCCGATCCGTTGGCGGAAATGCGCCGGCTTCTCGCCGTCAGCCGTGAGCGCTTCGCGGTGTTCCGCGGTTTCCTGGCAGGCCGGGATTCGCCGGCCGGCATCTATGACCGCGCTGCCATCGATGCCGCGATCGCCAGGGCGGATGCGTCCCGTACGGGCTGACTGGCCCGCCGCTTGCAACATCGGTTCGGCAAGACCACTCTTCCGCCACCCCAGCAGATTTCCACCAGACCCCAAAGGGCACCCGACCATGCGCCGCACCATGATAGCCGCCGTCGCCGCAACACTGGTGGCAAGTCCGTTGGCGGTGCGGGCGCAGGACCTGCCGACCCTGCGCATTGGCCTCGCCGATGACGCGGACGCGCTTGACCCGACGATCGCGCGAACTTTCGTCGGCCGCATCGTGTTCGCCGGGCTATGCGACAAACTGGTGGACATTGATGCCAAGCTGAACATCGTGCCGCAGCTCGCCAGCTCGTACGAGTGGGTGGACAGCACCACGCTGGTGTTCAAGCTGCGGCCAAGTGTGAAATTCCATGACGGCACCGACCTCGATGCGGCCGCAGTCAAGTATAGTCTTGAACGGCATCTGACGACGCAGGGTAGCGCGCGGCGCGGCGAGATCGCGACCATGGATCGGGCCGAGATCGTCGATCCCCTGACATTACGCATCGTGCTGAAGACGCCGACCTCGCCGTTCCTGGCGCAGTTGACCGACCGCGCGGGCATGATCGTTTCGTCGAAAGCGGCGGAGGCGGCGGGCAAGGATTTCTCACAGCGTCCGGTGTGCGCGGGGCCGTTCAAGTTTGTCGAACGGGTCGCGCAGGATCGGATCGTGCTCGATCGTTTCGCTGAATACTGGAACGCACCGGCGATCAAGTTCGGGCGTGTGGTGTATCGCACGGTCGTAGACCCGTCGGTGCGGCTGGCCAATCTACAGGCCGGCGCGCTCGACCTCGCAGAGCGCATACAGCCGACGGATGTCGATGCAATCAAGAAGGATCCGAAACTGAAGCTGGCCGTGTTCGACGGTCTTGGCTATCAGGGCATTACCTTCAATGTCGGCAACGGGGCGAAGGCGCAGACGCCGCTGGGCCAGGATGCGCGCATTCGCCGCGCTTTCGCGCTGTCGATCGACCGGGCGGCGCTGGTGCAGGTGGTCTATGCGGGAATGTTCACGCCCTCCGCGCAGGCTATCCCGCCGGCTAGTCCGTTTTACGCGCCGGGCATTCCCGCGCCGGGCCGCGATGTGGCGATGGCGAAGAAGCTGCTGGCCGAGGCTGGGGTGAAGTTGCCATACACCATCGATCTGACGTTGACGAACAGCGGCGACCAAGTGCAGACCGGCGAGGTCATCCAGGCGATGGCCGCCGAGGCGGGGTTCGATGTGAAGGTCCGCGCGATGGAGTTCGCCGCCTCGCTTGATGCGGACGACCGCGGCGACTTCCAGGCCCATCTGATCGGCTGGTCGGGGCGGGCGGACGCCGATGGCAATTTGTGGAATTTCGCCCATACCGGTGCGCCGCTGAACGTCGCGAAATACAGCAATCCTGTGATGGACGCATTGCTCGACGGGGCACGGGCGGAAACCTCGGTGCCCGCGCGGGCCGCGCTCTATGGCAAAGTGGCGGCGTTGCAGCAGCAGGACATGGCGCTGATGTATCTCTACATCCTCAAATCCATTGTTGGCATGTCGGCGAAGCTCGATGGTCATTCGCCGGTGGCGGACGGGATCATCCGGCTGCAGGGGATGACGCTTGCGAAATGATCGCGTGCTGAGTGGGCATGAAGTGATGTCGGGGCCACGGAGCGCACGGCCATGAGGGGTCATCTGGGCACGCGCATCTTGCAGGTGATCCCGACGCTTCTGCTTGTCAGCATCTACGTCTTCTGTCTCCAGCAGTTGATGCCCGGAGACCCGGCGCTGGTGCTGGCCGGCGAGGAGCGCGACCCGCAAGTGCTCGAACAGATCCGCGCGGAACTGTGGCTCGACCGGTCCCTGCCGATCCAGTATTTTCATTGGATTGGCAACGTTCTCAGCGGCGACCTCGGCTTCTCATGGCGCATTCGTCAGCCGATCACGCATCTGATCGCGCAGAAACTACCGGTGACGTTGCAGCTGGGATCGATGGCTTTCGTCATCTCGGTGTGCATCGGCATCCCCATGGGCATTCTTTCGGCGGTGAAGAAGAATGGCTTCTGGGATTACTTTGCCAATGGCGTTGGGTTGGCAGGCTTGTCGACGCCGAATTTCTGGCTCGGCATCATGCTCATCCTGCTGGTGTCCGTACATCTCGGCTGGTTGCCGCCCTCCGGCTACGTGCCGTTGAGCGAGGATTGGCGGCAGTCGCTGGCGACGACAATCATGCCGGCTTTCGTGCTGGGCAACGCGATCTCGGCGGTGCTGATGAGGCATACTCGCAGCGCCATGCTGACGGCGTTGGAACAGGATTATGTGCGCACGGCGCGGGCCAAGGGGTTGCGGGAGTGGACAGTGGTGCTGCGGCACGCGCTGCGCAACGCGCTCGTTCCCGTAGTGACGCTGGGCGCGCTTGAGCTTGGCACGCTGTTCTCGGGCGCGGTGCTGACGGAGCAGGTATTTTCGGTGCCCGGTTTCGGCAAGCTGATCGTGGACGCTGTGTTCAATCGCGACTATCCGGTGGTTCAGGGCGTCGTGCTGGTGACTGCGACGGCCTATGTGATGCTCAATCTTCTCGCCGATATGCTCTACGTCCTGATCAACCCGAGGCTGCGCAACGCATGAGTGCGACAACCCTGCCCGCGACTGTGAAGCCGCCTGTCGCTGTCGCCGTCGTCTCGCTGAGCCCGGGGCGGCTGGCCTGGCTGCGATTTTGTCGGCGGCCGGCGGCGGTGGTGGCGCTGTTTATTGTTGTCGTGTTCATCATCGTCGCGGTGTTCGCGCCGTTTGTGGCACCCTTTGATCCGATCAAGACGAGTTGGACGATGATCCGCAAGGCGCCGAGCTGGGCGCACTGGATGGGCACTGACGAGAACGGGCGGGATGTGCTGAGCCGCATCATCTACGGGGCGCGGGCGAGCATGTCGGCAGGGGTCATTTCGGTGACCATCGCGGCTGGGATTGGTGTGCCTGTGGGGCTGTTGGCGGGGTTCGCCGGCGGCTGGACGGATACGCTCATCAGCCGCGTGGTGGATGCGATGCTGGCTTGCCCTTTTCTCATTCTGGCAATCGCGCTCGCGGCTTTTCTGGGGCCGAGTTTGCAGAACGCGATGATCGCCATTGGCGTGACGGCGGCGCCTGTCTTCGTGCGGATTTCTCGCGGATCGACGATGGATGCGGCGACGAACGAATATGTCGAGGCGGCGCGCGCCCTGGGCAACCCCGCATGGCGGGTGGCGGTCCGGCATATTCTGCCGAACATCGTGCCGCCGGTGATGGTGCAGGCGACGCTCGCGGTGGCGTCGGCGATCATTGCCGAGGCATCGTTGTCCTTTCTCGGGCTTGGCCAGCAGCCGCCGTCGCCGTCATGGGGGAGCATGCTGAATTCGGCGCAGCGGTTCCTGACACAAGCGCCGTGGCTCGCGGTGTTTCCGGGGGCGGCGATATTTCTGGCAGTGCTGAGCTTCAATCTTGTGGGGGACGGGCTGCGCGATGCACTCGATCCGCGGGCGAAGTAGCGCCATGCTGCGGGCGTTCGACCATGCCGGAGTGCGCTTGCTGCCCGGGCGCTACCACGCGCAGGTGGAGCATGCGGCGGCGCTCTATGGCGGGATCAGCAACGATAGCTTGTTGAAAGGGTTTCGCCGTGCGGCGGGAATCGACGCGCCCGGCGAGGATTTGAAGGGGTGGTGCGGCGCCAATTCCTCGGTGATTTTCGGGCAGATCATGGGTGGGCTGGCGCGGCTTGGGCGGGCCACGGGGGATGTGGCGCTTATCGCCAAGGCGCGGGCTTTGTTTGCCGGCTGGCGCGAGACTTTGCCGGCGGACGGGAATGCGAAGATGCGGCTGTACGATTGGGAGAAGCTGCTTGGCGGGCTGCTCGATCTGCATGTCTATGCCAATGAGCCGGACGCATTGGCCGTGCTAGAACGGACCGTGCGCTGGGCGGCGGCGAGTTTTGATCGGACGCGGCAACCGGCGGACGGGCATGATTTCTGGGGGGCGGGGCCAGGGGATACGTCAGAATGGTACACGTTGTCGGAGAATCTGTATCGCGCCTGGCAGGTGACTGGCAACTCCTTCTACCGGGAGTTTGCGGCAGTTTGGCACTATGACGCGTTCTGGGATCGGTTTGTGGCGGGGCCCGCGCCGGAATTGGTGCATTCCGCGCATGCCTACAGCCACGTGAATTCGTTCAGTTCGGCGGCGAAAGCGTACGAGGTGACGGAGGAGCGAAGGTTTCTCGACATCTGCGTGCATGGCTATGATTTTCTCCAGGCGACGCAGTGCTATGCGACCGGCGGGTTCGGACCGGACGAGCGGTTGATGCCGGCGGATGGCAGTCTCGGGCGATCGTTGGATGTGTGCTCGTTTCACGCGGAGGAGCCGTGCGGGGCATGGGCGGGGTTCAAGCTTTCACGGTATCTGATGGAATTCACTGGCGAGGCGCGCTACGGCGACTGGATCGAGCGGTTGCTGATCAACACGATTGGCGGCGCGTTGCCGCCGTTGCCGGACGGACAGGCGTATTACTATGGGAACTATAGTATCGCCGGCGGAACACGGCAGCGTTACTGGCAGGAGTGGCCGTGCTGCGCGGGATCGTATCTCACGGATATGGCCGAGTATCATAACCTGATCTATTTTCATGCGCCCGGGGCGCTGCACGTCAATTTGTTCGTGTCGTCCGAGGTGTCGTGGGCGCTTGGCGAGCAAACAGTGCGGGTGACGCAGCGGACTGAATATCCCGAGGAAGAAACGACGCTGCTCTCCTTCGCGATGGAGGCGCCGGCGCGGTTCGCGTTGAACGTGCGGGTGCCCGGTTGGGCGACGACGATGATGTGGACGGTGAATGGTGCATCGATCGAGGTCGCTGCGGTTCCCGGGCATTGGGCGGTGCTGGAGCGCGAATGGGCGGACGGGGATGTGGTTGGATTGCGAATCCCGATGCAATTGCGTCTGGCACCGGTGGATCGGCAGCATCCGGCGCGGGCAGCGCTGGTCTGCGGTCCGGTCGTGCTCGCGCAGGACGAGGCGTGTTGCCGCCGGCCGTTCTCGATCGCGCCCGACACGGCGCTGGAGACACGGCTGGTGCGGGAACCCGGCGCAATGCGATTCCGGATTACCAATACAATTCCGGAGCGCCATACGCGCTATTTGCAGCCGCTCTATAGTTTTCCGCAGAACTGGCCGTACTGGGTATATTTTGATTTGCAGGCACCGGCATTGTATTGAGGGTCAGGCGTCGCGGATATAATTTCCGGCCTCGAAGGTGACGGCTGGGGTCGCGGGGTCGAAGCTCACGCCGACAGGGTCGCGGCCCTCGGTGACGGGGCGACCTGGCGTTTCAATAGGCGGCGGATCATGGCGATACCCTGGTCTGTCATGCGTCGGCATCGATCATGATTTGGCCTTGCGGAAATCGTTGATGCCGAGGCTGGCGCGCCAGGCGGCGGTTTCCTCGGCCTTCTTGTCTTCGAGCGGGATGCCGGTGGCGTCGGCGATGCGGGTGATGCCGTTGAAGCCGGCAACGACGGCGGCGGCGTCGAGCATCGCTTCCTCGCCGAGGGTGGTGACGATGGCGGCGCGGGCCGGGTCCATGCGAACGGGGTCGAAGGAGAGCGCGGCGTCGGCGAAGGCGAGCAGGATGGCGGCGTGCGGCACGCCGGTGGCGCCGCTGCCGTCCATCACGCCGGCGAGTGAAAATTCCCGATGGTCATGTTGGCCGCTCGCACGGAGCAGGTCGAGGTGACTGACGGTTCAGTATTCGCACTGGTTCAGCGCGGCCACGCGGGCGGCGAGCATTTCGAGTTGGGCGTGGGTGATGGCGCGGAACTCGTGGTCGAAATCGCGCATCTGCGGGCCGGACATGTACATCGGCTCGAACAGATCCCACCAATGGATCGTGCTGTGAGGGACGAGGCTGAGGGCAAGGTGGATGTTGGCGCCGCGGCGTTCGCGGGGGCCGGGGTGTTCGCGGAACAGGTCGGGCTCGGCGGGCGTGACATCTTCGGGGCGGAGCGAGGCGGTCCAGCCGGGGCCGGGCATGGCGCCAGCCGGACGATGGCGGGAGGGTTGGCCGGGCGCGGAGGCGGGCAGGGGGCGCGGGGCCAGGCCGGCGGCGTGGTGGAACGTGTCGATGGCGACGGTGGCGACGACGACGCTGACGAGTTCGATGTAGCGGGCGTCGCCCTCCGCGCTGACACGGCGGAACCAGGCCTCGCCGAGGCGGCCGCTGTCGGTGCGGATGCGGTGGATCGCCTCGACGTCGGCGGAGGCGAGGCGGCCGAGCGCGGTGTGTTCGCCGTTGATGGTCATCGGTGCGAGGGAGGATTTTCGGGCGGCGCAGAGCGGGCAGGTCAGGGCATGGCGGGTTTCGGCGGCGATGGCGACGCGCTCCTCCGCGGTCAGCCATGTGCCGGGCTGGGCGATGCGGCGCCAGCCTTGTTCCTGCGTTTCGGCCAGTTCTTGCCGCATTGGGGCCTCCTCGGTCACGTCGGCGTATTCAACGGCAATTGGCCGCGCAAGACCAGTGCCACGGCGCCAAGTTGTAGCGCCATGCACAGTGCGAGCACGGGACCGTAGCCGCCGGCGAGGTCGTGCACGAGGCCGGCGAGGCCCGGCGCGAAGGCGTAGGCGAACTGGCCGATGGCGGTGCTCAGCCCGACAGCGGCGCCGAAGGCGGCGGGTGGGAATTCGCGCTGGATCAGCAGGCTCGGCAGGGTGATGATGTTGCCGACGGACAGGCCGAAGCCAATGCAGCCGGCGTATTGTGCCCAGGCGGCGCCGGGCAAGGTGAGCATCAGGGCCAGCGATGCGGCTTGGGTGAGCAGGCTGATGGCGGCGACGCGGCGCAGGTCGAGTCGGTCGATGACCGCGCCAACGCCGAGGCGGCCGGCCATTGCCATCAGGCTGACCAGCGCGACACCCATGCCCGCGCCGGCCGTGCCGATGCGCGGGAGGAGCAGGGCGACGAGGTGCACGAGCATGGCGACCTGCGCCATCAAAGCGAGGGCGAAGGGGCCGGCGACGCGCCAGATGCGGGGGTCGCGCAGGCTGGCCCTGGTCGCCGGGCTGGGTGTGCCGGGGCGGGCGCCGTCGCGCCAGGGGCGGCTGGTGCCCCAGATCAGCAGGGGGGCGAGCAGCAGGAACATCGCAATGGCGACGACCGGCACGGCGCGGTCCAGGCCGATCGCCTGTTGCATGAAGACCAATAGGGGAGCCGCGGTGAAACCGCTGGCGCTGGCGCCGTTCAGGGCCAGGCTGATGGCGAGGCCGCGTTTGGTGTCGAACCACAAAGCAAGAGTGGCGGCGATCGCGCTCGTACTGGTCCAGCCCCAGCCGAGCGCCATCAGCAGGCTCCCGGCGAACATCTGCCAGGGGGCTGTGGCATTGGCCGTCAGCGTGGCGCCGAGGCCGAGGGCGATGGCGCCGGCGAGGATGATACGGCGCGGACCGAAGCGGGCGATGGCGCGCGGGGTGAAGGCGATCAGGATGGCACCGGCGAGGTAGTAGAAGCTGCTCGCCGATGAGACCAGGAAAGCCGACCATCCGCGGGATGCCTGCAATCCGGCGACGAGGACGGATTGCCCGTACAGCCCGAAGCCCCAGCCGAAGACGGCGGTGGCGAAGCAGGCAGCAATCGCCGGCCAGCCCTGGCGCAGTTCGCTCGGTGTGGCCATCGGACGGAGTCCTTATGGAAACTCTGAATAGGCCCTCTACGACGCTGGTCTGAGTATGAACCGCTGCATTCCGGAGGATTGTTGGGATGCAGCGCAGTTTTGCCGAGTATGACGGGTTCCGAAAGCAGCGGAAGATCACGCGCCGGGAGGTGTTCCTTGCTGAGATGGATCGCGTGGTTCCGTGGGACCGGCTCCAGGCGCTGATCGAACCGCGCTATCCGGTTGCCGGGAATGGGCCTGCGGCCCTTTGCCGGCGGAGCCTTGATTGCCTCACTTCACGGTCGCGACGCGCAGTGCGTTTGTAGTCCCGGGCTGACCGAACGGCACGCCGGCGATGACGATGATCTCGGTGTTGTGGGGGCTGAGGCCTTCCGAGAGTGCGGTGCGGGTAGCGCGCGAGACGGTTTCGCTCATCGAGTGCACTTCGGGTGCGACGACGGCGTGGACGCCCCAGACGAGGGCCAGGCGGCGGGCGGTGGTGGTGCTCGGCGTGAGGCTGAGGATCGGCGCTTCCGGGCGTTCACGGGCGGCGCGCAGGGCGGTGGAGCCGGAGGCGGTGAAGGCGCAGATCGCGGAGGCGCCGATGGTGTGGGCGATCTGGCGGGCGGCGGCGGCGATGGCATCGGCGGTGGAGGCGTCAGGCTCGGCGCGCGAGGCGTCAATGATGCGGCGCCAATCGTCGTCCTGTTCCACCCGGGCGATGATGCGGTCCATGATGTTGACGGCTTCGAGCGGGTATTGCCCGGCGGCGGTTTCGGCCGAGAGCATCACCGCGTCGGCGCCGTCGAACACGGCGGTGGCGACGTCGGAGGCTTCGGCGCGGGTGGGGGCGGGGGCGGTGATCATGCTTTCCAGCATCTGCGTGGCGACGACGACGGGGCGGCCGAGGGCGCGGGCGATGCGGACGATCCGCTTCTGTGCCAGCGGGACTTCCTCGGGCGGCAGTTCGACGCCGAGATCGCCGCGGGCGACCATCACGCAGTCGGAGAGTTTGATGATCGCGTCGAGGTTTTCGAGCGCCTGGGGCTTTTCGAGCTTGGTCATGATCCAGGCGCGCCCGGCGGCGATGTCGCGCGCCTCGGCGACGTCCTCGACGCGCTGAACGAAGGACAGGCCGATATAGTCAGCGCCGTGTTCAAGAGCGAAGGCGAGGTCGGCGCGGTCCTTCACGGTCAGTGCGGGGATGGGCAGCACCATGTCGGGCACGTTGACGCCCTTGCGGTCGGAGAGTGGGCCGCCGACGGTGACCTCGGTTTCCAGGTGGTCGTCGCGCACACGGGTCACGCGCAGACGCAGCTTGCCGTCGTCGAGCAGCAGGTTGGTGCCGATGCCGGCGGCGGCGATGATCTCGGGATGTGGCAGTTGCACGCGGCGGACGTCGCCCGGCATCGGGCTGAGGTCGAGCCGAAAGGCCTGACCGGTTTGCAGTTGGATCCGCCCGGCCTGGAAGCGGCCGACGCGGAGTTTCGGGCCCTGCACGTCGGCGAGGATGCCGATGGGGCGATCGAATTTTTTCTCCATGTCGCGGATCATCGCGAACAGGGCGGCGTGGTCGTCGTGGGTGCCGTGCGAGAAGTTGAGGCGGAACACGTCGGCGCCGGCCTGGAACAGGCGGGCGAGCATGTCGGGATTCGAACTGGCCGGGCCGAGGGTGGCGATGATTTTCGTGCGGCGGCGGCGGCGGATTTTTATCCGGGCGGACATGGGTATTCCTTACGCGACGAGGATGGCGCGGATGTCGTTGACGTTGGTGAGGGTGGGGCCGGTGCGGATGAGATCGCCGATCCGGTCGAATAGTGAGTAGCTGTCATGGGCGGCGAGAACGGCGCGCGGATCGAGGCCGGCGGCGCGGGCGCGGGCGATTGTGGTCGGCGTGATGATGGCGCCGGCGGCGTCCTCAGTTCCGTCGATGCCGTCGGTGTCGCCGGCGATGGCCCAGATGTTGGCAGCACCGGCGAGGGCGATGGCGGTGGCGAGGAGGAATTCGGTGTTGCGGCCGCCTTTGCCCGGCTTGGTCGCGCCGATGGTGACGGTGGTTTCGCCTCCGGAGAGCAGCAAGGCGGGGGCGCGGAGCGGTTGGCCGTGGGTGGCGATCGAGCGCGCGATGCCGGCCATGACGATGCCGGCCTCGCGGCTTTCGCCCTCGATGGCGTCGCCGAGGATGAGCGGGGTAAGGCCGAGCGCACGTGCCGCGTCCGCGCAGGCGGCCAGCGCCAGGGCGGGCGTGGCGATCATGCGGAATTCGCTGTGCGGCAGGGCGCCGGGCTTGGGGGTCTCATCGGCACCGGCGGCGAGGCGGGCGGCGGCGGCGGGGCTGGGGGTGATGCCGTAGCGGGCGATCAGGGCGCGCGCGTCGGCGTAGGTGGTGGCGTCCGCGACGGTGGGGCCGGAGGCGATGACGGCGGGATCGTCGCCCGGCACGTCGGAGATCGCCAGCGTGATCATGCGGGCGGGCGCGGCGGCGGCGGCGAGGCGGCCGCCTTTGATGGCCGAGAGGTGCTTGCGCACGCAGTTCATCTCGGTGATCGTCGCGCCCGAGGCGAGCAGCGCGCGGTTGATCGCCTGTTTGTCGGCGAGCGCCAGGCCAGGGGCGGGCAGGGCCATCAGCGCCGAGCCGCCACCCGAGATCAGTGCAAGCACGAGATCATCCGGCCCGAGGCCCTGGACGGTGGCGAGAATGCGTCGCGCCGCGATCTCGCTGTTGGCGTCCGGCACGGGGTGCGAGGACTGCATCACCTCGATGTGCCGGGTGGGCACCGCATGGCCGTAGCGGGTGACGACGAGGCCGGAGAGGGTGACGTCGGGCCAGGCGGCTTCGAGGGCGGCGGCCATGACGGCGGCGGACTTGCCGGCGCCGACGACGATGCAGCGGCCCTGCGGCTTCACGGGCAGATGGCGCGCGAGCATCACCAGCGGGTCGGACGCGGCGACCGCGGCGTCGAACACGGCGCGGAGTGCGTGGCGTGCGCTGGTGTCGTCCCAGTCCATGTTCTCGGCCCCATCGTCCCGGTGTCGGCGAAAAAGATTTACCGAGTATGGCGAAATGCGCCGGGAGGCGCCATGTTTGGGCGAGCGACAGGAGAAATGTCATGGCCGCACCCGAACTCGATGCCCAGACCCGGTTGGAACTGGAGGCCGCCGCGTTCCGCCGTCTCGTCGAACATCTGCGCGAGCGTTCGGACGTGCAGAATATCGACCTGATGAATTTGGCCGGTTTCTGTCGCAACTGTTTGAGCCGCTGGTATCGCGAGGAAGCCACGACGCAGGGGGTGACCATCGCGGACCCCGACGCGCGGGAGATCGTCTACGGCATGCCCTACAAGGAGTGGCAGGCGAAGTACCAGAAGGAGGCGACGGCGGAGCAGAAGGCGGCGCTGTCGAAGTCCCACCCTGGACATTGACGGCGCCAGCATCTAAGTCCGCCGCCCCACACTGACCGAGGAAACAGCCGATGGCCCCGTCTGACAGCGCGGAAAAGACCGAAGAATCCGCCCAATGGGGCAACATCTCCGTTGACCGGCTGCGCAGCCTGATCGAGCGGATCGAGCGGCTGGAGGAGGAGCGCAAGGCGCTGTCCAGCGATATCAAGGACATCTACTCCGAGGCAAAATCGGCCGGGTTCGACGTCAAGGTGATCCGCCAACTCATCCGCATCCGCAAGCAGGAGCCGGCGGATGTCGAGGAGCAGGAGACGCTGCTGGACGTGTATCGGCGTGCGCTCGGGATGTAGGTAGCGGAGGCCCGGGATGGACCCGCCGCAGATTTTCTCCAGGTACAGCGCAGAAATCATGCAGTTCAGCTGGGGGTATGTGGCGATCTGGGCCACGATTGTGGTGGGCGTCGCGTTCTCCTATTGGTGGACCGTGTTCGGCCCGGGTAATACAATCCGGATGCGCATACGTAATGATGAGGCTGACGAGCGCCTGTTGGTCAGGCGTCTGGACAGTGTCAGGGAAGCGTTGCGGGAGACGGTGGCTGAGGCTAGGCACGAGCGTGACAAGGCACTTGCGGCGGCATTGATGGCCGAAGCGGCGAGCGATGGAGCGAGTGCCCGTCTCGCGAGTGCGGCGGCCCAAATTGCCGCCAAGCGGGCGTCCGAGGCGGCAGAGGCGGCTTCGATGGCTGCCAATTCGTTGCTCAAGGGCGGCAAGCGCGGCTCCAGCAACACGGCCAAGGCCAGACAGGTCCCGACCGACGCCGACGATCATGCCGCCGCCGCGCAGGCCGCCGCCGAACGGGCGGAACGGACGGCGGTGGCCAAGGGCGGCTAAGCCCCGAGCTTTTCCAGAACTGCCGCGTGAGCCTCGCGGACCATGTGGCGTTTGATCTTCTGGGTCGCCGTCATCTGGCCGTTCTCGATGGTGAACGGCGGCACCACGGCGTGGCGGCGGATGCGTTCGATGACGGAGAGGCGCTTGTTGACGTCGTTCACGGCCTGGCTCACCCCCGCCTCGTCATAGCCCTCCTCGGGGACCAGCAGCGCCGTCAGCCCGGCCTTGCCCTCGCCGACCAGGATCGCCTGGGCGATGGCGGGCTCGGCGATCAGCATGCCCTCGATGCGCGCCGGCGAGATGTTGTCGCCGCTGGAGAGCACGATCATGTCCTTCTTGCGATCGGTGATGCGTAGATAGTTGTCGGCGTCCAGCGTGCCGATATCGCCGGTGTGCAGCCAGCCGTCGCGGATGGTCTGTGCCGTGTCCTCCGGGCGGCCCCAATAGCCGTCCATGACGAGATCGCCGCGCAGCAGGATTTCGCCATCCTCCGCGATGTGCACCTCGACACCGACCAGCGGTGTGCCGACGCTGTCGATCCGCACATCCTCCGGCGGATTGGCGGACACCACCGGGCCGGCCTCGGTCTGGCCGTAGCCCTGGATGAGCAGGATGCCCAGGGCGATGTAGAAGCGGCCGACTTCCGGGTCGAGCCGGGCACCGCCGCTGACTGCCGCCACCAGCCGGCCGCCGAAGCGGGCACGCACCTTGGCACGGACGAGGCGGTCGAGCAGCGGATCGAGCAGGCGGTCGCGCATGGCGAGCGGCTGGTGCTCGGAGCGGGCGCTGCCGATGCGCACGGCGTTGTTGAACAGCCAGCGCTTCCAGCCCGGCCCGCGCGCGATGCCGGCCAGGATGCGGCCGCGGATCACCTCCAGCACGCGCGGCACCATGGTGAGCAGCGTCGGCCGCACCGTCAGCATGTCGGCGGCGAGATTCTCCACGCCACGGGCGTAGACCACCTCGGTGCCGATGGAGAGAAAGAAGAACTGGCCGGCCGTGTGTTCGTAGCTGTGCGACAGCGGCAGGAAGGAGAGATAGGTCTCACGATGCAGCTTCAGCGGCAGCGTGAGGATATAGGCGCCACGGCAGTTCGACAGGATGGCGCGATGCGGCAGCATCACGCCCTTGGGCGCGCCGCCGGTGCCGGAGGTGTAGATCAGGCAGGCCAGCGCGGTCGGCGGGATCATCGCCGCATCCGCTGCAATATCCTCTGGTCCATCGGTATCGCCGATCAGGCTCGACCACAGCGCGGTGGCAACGCCGGTGGCCTCGAACGGCTCCATCGTGATGAGCAGGTCCAGCTTGCCGGCGGCGGCGACCTTCAAGGCGAGTGCCGCAGTGGAGACGACGGCGACGCGGGCGCCACAGTCCCGCAGGATATGAGCGTGATCGTCCACCGTGTTGGTCGTGTAGGTCGGCACCGGCACCGCGCGGATTGCCATCAGCGCGGTCTCCAGGATCGGGTATTCCGAACGGTTCTCGGAGACGATGACCACGCGGTCGCCGGCACTCACGCCGGCCGCCCGCAGATGACGCGCGGCGGAGGCGGCCATGATCGCGAAACGCCCCCAGGTGACCCCCTGCCAGGCGCCATCGCGGAAGTCGCGCAGCATCGGCTGGTCCGGCCATTGGCGGGCACGATCGAACATCATGGTGGCCAAATTCTGCCATTCCGGATAGGCGTCCACGTTGCTGCTCCCATGTTACGTCGCGGTGTTTGCCCCGCGCGGTTTGACCTTCCAGCCCCATAACCTACATCTGCTGATATCGCCAGCATCACAGGACGCCCCGCATGACCGACGCCGCCGCCGCTGCCCTCCCGACCTGGGATCTCGGCGACCTGTTTCCCGCCCCGGACAGCCCCGAACTCGCCGCCGCCCTCGATACCGCCGAGCGCGACGCGCAGGCCTTTGCCGCCGCCCATGCCGGCAAGCTCGCGGGTATGACCGGCGCCGCCCTGGCGCAGGCGATCGCCGGGTTCGAGCGGATCGAGGAAGTGCTGGGCCGCGTGATGTCCTACGCGCAGCTGCTGTTCAGCGGTGATTCGAACGATCCCGAGGTCGGCAAATTCTACCAGTCGATGAGCGAGCGCGTGACGGCGATTTCGAGCCACCTGATCTTCTTCACCCTGGAGATGAACCGGCTGGATGAAGCCGCGCTGGAAGCCAAGCTGGCCGACCCCGCTCTGGCGCGCTACCGGCCTTGGCTGCGCGATCTGCGGGTGTTTCGCCCGCACCAGCTGGAGGACACGCTGGAGAAGCTGCTGCACGAAAAGGAGGTCACCGGCGCCTCCGCCTGGTCCCGCCTGTTCGACGAGACGATCGCCGGGCTGCGGGTCAGCATCGGGGCCGAGGAACTGACGGTGAGTGCGGCGCTGAACAAGCTTTCGGACAAGGACCGGTCGGTGCGCGAGGCCGCCGGGCGGGCGATCGGGGAGATTTTCGGGCGCAACATCCGGCTGTTCTCGCTGGTGACGAACACGCTCGCCAAGGACAAGGAGATCGTCGATTCCTGGCGCCACTATGATCGCCCCGCGAGCTATCGCAACCGCGCCAACATGGTCGAGGATGAGGTGGTTGACGCGCTGGTATCCGCGGTAACCGCCGATTTTCCGCGGTTGTCGCATCGCTATTACACGCTCAAGGCGAAATGGCTGGGGCTGGAGAAATTGCAGCACTGGGACCGCAACGCGCCGCTCCCCGGCGACCTCGATGGCGCGATTTCCTGGCCGGAGGCGCAGCGCCGCGTGCTCGACGCGTATGGGGCGTTCGCGCCGGAATTGGCGGAAATCGGCGGACGGTTCTTCGAGCGCCCGTGGATCGACGCGGCGCTCAGGCCGGGCAAGGCGGGCGGCGCCTTCGCCCATCCGACGGTGCCCAGCGCCCATCCCTATCTGCTGGTGAACTATCACGGCCGCACGCGCGATGTGATGACGCTGGCGCATGAGCTGGGCCACGGCGTGCATCAGGTGCTGGCGGCCGGGCAGGGCTATCTGATGGCCGGCACACCGCTGACGTTGGCGGAGACGGCGAGCGTGTTCGGCGAGATGCTGACTTTTCGCGCCCTGCTCGACGGCGAGCGCGACCCGGCGCGGCGGCGGATCATGCTGGCCGGCAAGGTGGAGGACATGCTGAACACCGTCGTCCGCCAGATCGCGTTCTACCGCTTCGAGGCGCTGCTGCATGACGAGCGCCGCAGCGGCGAGGTGACCGCCGAGCGGATCGGCGAGATCTGGATGCAGGTGCAGACCGAGAGCCTCGGCCCGGCCTTCGAGTTCACGCCGGAATATCGGGTGTTCTGGTCGTATGTGCCGCATTTCATTCACACGCCGTTCTATGTCTATGCCTATGCGTTCGGGGATTGCCTGGTGAACGCGCTGTATGCGGTGTTCCAAAGCGGGCACCCTGGTTTTCAGGCGAAGTATCTCGACATGCTCAGGGCCGGCGGCACCAAGCGGCACAAGGAGTTGCTGGCGCCGTTCGGCCTCGATGCGTCCGACCCGGCGTTCTGGCGCAAAGGGCTCGATGTCATCTCCGGCTTCATCGACGAATTGGAGCAGGCCGGATGAGTGATGACCGCGCGTCCCTGTTCGGCGAATTGCGGCGGATGGCGCGGACCTCCGGCGCCGTTGGCGGGATCGCGGCGCGGCTGGTCGGTGAGCGGGCGTTCGGCATCAAGACCAACCGCGCTGATCATGCCGAAGACCTCAAGGTGATCCTCGGCGGGTTGAAAGGCCCGCTGATGAAGGTGGCGCAGTTTCTCTCCACCGTGCCGGACGCGCTGCCGGCGGAATACGCGGCGGAGTTGGCGCAGTTGCAGGCCAACGCGCCGGCGATGGGCTGGGCCTTCGTGCGCCGGCGCATGGCGGGCGAGTTGGGCGCGGGGTGGGAGGCGAAGTTCGCCGCCTTCGGCCATGAGGCGGCGGCGGCGGCGAGCCTTGGGCAGGTCCATCGCGCGACCTTGCCGGACGGGCGCGAAGTGGCGTGCAAGCTGCAATATCCGGACATGACCAGCACGGTCGAGGCGGATCTCAAGCAGTTGAAGCTGGCGATGGCCGTGTATCACCGGATGGACGGCGCGATCCAGCATGACGAGATCTATCTGGAACTCGCCGAACGCCTGCGCGAGGAACTCGACTATTTCCGCGAGGCCGCGCAGATGCGCCTCTATCGCAACATGCTCGCCGACGTGCCGGAGGTGCATATCCCCGAACCGGTGGCGGAATTCTCGACGGCCCGGCTGCTGACAATGACGTGGCTGGATGGCCGGCCGCTGATGCGCCGGCTGGAAGAGGACCCGCCGCAGGAGGAGCGCAATGCCATCGCCGTGGCACTGTTCAAGGCGTGGTATGTGCCGTTCTATCGCTACGGGGTCATCCATGGCGACCCGCATCTGGGCAATTATCAGGTACGCGCGGACGGCACCGTCAACCTGCTCGATTTCGGCGCGATACGGGTGTTTCCCGCCAAGTTCGTGCGCGGGGTGATCGATCTCTACGAGGCTGTGCGCGACAACGATGCCGCCAAGGCGCGCCACGCCTATGAGGGTTGGGGGTTCACCGATCTGTCCGACGAGAAGATGGAGGTGCTCGGCGAATGGGCGCGCTTCCTCTACGAACCGCTGATCGAGGACCGGGTGCGGCGGATCACCGAGAATGACGATCCGCAGTTCGGCCGCGCGGTGGCCGAGCGCGTGCATGCCGGGCTGCGGCGCACGGGCGGCGTGCGTCCGCCGCGCGAATTCGTGCTGATGGACCGCAGCGCGATCGGGCTGGGCAGTGTGTTTCTTCGGCTGAAGGCGGAGTTGAACTGGTCGAAACTGTTCGGCGAATTGATCGCGGATTTCGACGCCGACACGATGGCGGCGCGGCAGGCGGCGGCGCTGTCCCAGGCGGGCGTGCCCGGGGGTTGAGCGCGCCGTCCAGCGCCTCCGGCCGCGCGGTGGTGGCGGCGGCCAATCCGCAGGCGGCCGCGGCGGCCCTGCGCATGCTCGGTGTGGGCGGCAGTGCGGTGGATGCCGCGGTGGCGGCGCAGGCGGTGCTGAGCGTTGTCGAGCCGAATGCCTCGGGCATGGGTGGTGGCGCGATGATCCTGGTGCATGCGGACGGCGCCGTGCGTGCGTTCGATGGCGTTGCCATGGCGCCCGCCCGCGTGCCGGAGCGGCTGGAGACGGATTTCGACGGGCGCACTGTGCCGTCCGATCGCGCGGCCTATGGCGGGCGCACCGTCGGCGTGCCCGGCGCGCTCAGGGCGCTCGAACTGGCGCATCGGCGGTTCGGGCGGCTCCCCTGGGGCGACTTGTTCGCGCCGGCGATCGGCCTCGCGGCCGAGGGCTTTCCGCTGGCGCCCTATGTCGCGCGCACCCTGTTGGAGACGCCGAGTTTCCGCGATGAGGCGTTTACGCGGGCGCTGTACTGCGGCGGCGGCGACGCCCCATTGCCGGCCGGGACGATGCTGCGCAATCCCGCCTTGGCGCGCGCGCTGGCCGAGATCGCGGCCGGCGGGGCGGATGCGTTCTACCTTGGTGGCATCGCGGAACGGATATCCCGCGCCGTGCAGTCGGACGCGTTTGCCGGATCGATCACACCGGCCGACATGGCCGGATATCGCGCCATTGAACGCGCGGCACCGTTGTTCCAACTCGGCGCCTGGCAGGTGGCGACCGCGCCGCTGCCGGCCTATGGCGGGATCGCCGCCGGGCAGTTGGTCGGCATTGCCGGGCAGCTTGGCCTCGCCGGCATTGGGACGAGGCTGTCGGAGGATGACATCCATATTCTCGCCGAGGCCGGCCGTGTCGCCTTCGCCGACCGCGAGCATTATGCCGATGGTGATTTCGCCCCGCTCGATACCGTCCATCTGCTGTCGCGGGACTACCTCGCCCGGCGCGCCCGGTTCGTTGATCCGCGCATGCGCAACAACCGCATCCCCTCCGGCCACACCGATGGCCTTGGCGCGAGCATGACCAGCCATGTCTCGATCGCCGATGGCGGCGGCCAGGTCGTGTCCATGACCACAACGATCAATCAGAATTTCGGCGCGCGCATCGCCGTCGACGGGTTCTATTTGAACAACGCCTTGACCAATTTCGCCCTCATGCCGGTGCGCCACGGCAAGCGTGCGGCCAATGCCATGGAAGCGGGCAAGCGGCCGCGCACCTCGATCGCGCCCATGATCGTCATGGACGCGGCCGGCCGGCCGGTGGCGGCGCTGGGTGCCGGCGGCGGGTTTCGCATCATCGGCTACGTCGCCAATGCGCTGCTGCGATTGGCCGGCGGCATGCGGGACCCGCTGGCGATTGTCGGCGCCGCGCATGCGATGAACTGGAGCGGCACGACCGAGTTGGAACCGCCGTTCGCGCACCACGCCGCCGGCCTCGTCGCGCGCGGCCATTTTGTCACCGTGCGTCGCCTCGATGGCGGCACCCAGTGCATCATCGCCGATGGCGCCGGCTGGCACGCGGCCGGCGATCCGCGCCGCGACGGTGTCGGCGTGGCGCTGCCCGCTTGATCCCTCAGGCCAGGTGCTTCTTGAAATGGGCGATCGCGCGCTCCCATGGCAGTATTCGTCATAGAGTCAGTCCAGCATCGCGTTATCGGCCCCCAGCGCCGGTGCCGTGCCGCGGCTGGGCGGGCGTTCGCCATCGAAACTGATCGGCAGGCCCATCGTGCGCACGCGGCCATCGGGGCTGGTTTGCAGCATGCCCATGGCGATGGTCTGCGGATGGGCCACCACCTGGTCGAGCGTCTGCACCGGCCCACTCGGCACGCCGACGGCGTCGAGCCGAATGACCCAGTCGGCGACGGCGTTCTTGGCGAATTCCCGGGATAGCTGCCCGATCAATTCGTCCCGATGCGCGACCCTGCCGGCATTCAACTGGTAGCGCGGATCATCGGCCAGATCGGCGCGGCCGAGGGCCAGACAAAGCCGGCGGAACAGGCCGTCGTTGCCGGCCGCGACCATGATGAAGCCGTCCGTCGTCGCGTAGGCCTGGTAGGGCACGATCTGCTCGACCCCGGAGCCGGCCCGCGCGGGCAGCGCGCCGGAGGCGAGGAAGGCGGCGATGGGGATGCTCATCCACGCGCAGGACGTTTCGAACAACGAGGCATCGACCACCCCGCCCTGCCCGGTTTTCAACCGCTCGATATGCGCCCCCATGATGCCGATGGCCGCCCACATGCCGGTGGCGAGGTCCATGATCGAGACGGACACCCGCACGGGGGGGCGGTGATCTTCTCCCAGCATCGACATCAATCCGCCGAACGCCTGCATCAGCGGATCATAGCCCGGCAGGTCCTTCAGCGGGCCGCGGGCGCCGAAGGCCCCGAGGTTGCAATAGATCAGCGAGGGCTTGTCCGCGCGCAGTCCCACCGCCCCCAGCCCGAGTTTTTCGAGCGCGCCGGGTTTGAGATTGTGCAAGATGACATCGACATCCTCGATGATCAGACGGCGTACCCGATCGCGCTGCGGCGCGTCCTTCAGATCGACGGCGATGCTGCGCTTGGCGCGGTTCATCGTCTGGAAAATCGTCGATGTGCCCTCGGTGAACGGTGGCCCCCAGCCGCGCGCATAGTCGCCTGCGCCTGGGTTCTCGAGCTTGATCACCTCGGCCCCCATCTCGCCGAGGATCATCGCGGCATAGGGGGCGGCGATGCTGTGGCCGATCTCCAGCACCTTCATGCCAGCCAATGGTCGCGCGGTCGTCATATGTGTCTCCGAGAAAGCGTCATTGACCGCAGTGTCGCGCGGTGGGATGCAAAAGCCAACGCAGGAGGCACGCATGGATGATGGTCTGACGATGGTCGCGGTGGGTGAGGATTTCCCCGAACTGCGCGAGGCCGTGCGCCGCATCTGCGTCAAATACCCGGGCCAGTACTGGCGCGATCTCGAAGAGCATGAGGCGTACCCGACGGTTTTCGTCAATGAACTGACCGAGGCCGGCTTCCTCGCCAGCCTCATTCCCGAGGAATATGGCGGCACCGGCCTGCCGCTGCGCGCGGCCGCGGTCATTCTTGAGGAGATCAACGCATCGGGCTGCACGGCCAGCCAGGGCCACGCGCAGATGTACATCATGGGCACGCTGCTGCGGCATGGCAGCGCGGCGCAGAAGCAGGAATACCTGCCGCAGATCGCCTCCGGCGCGCTCCGCCTGCAAGCCTTCGGCGTCACCGAACCGACCTCGGGCACCGACACCACGGCGCTGCGCACCCGCGCCGTGCGCGATGGCGACAGCTACGTGATCAACGGCCAGAAGGTGTGGACCAGCCGCGCGTTGCATTCCGATCTGCTGCTGCTGCTGGCCCGCACGACGCCGCTCGACGGGGTGAAGCGCAAGTCCGACGGGCTGTCGGTGTTCCTGATCGATTTGCGGACGGCGCGCGGCAACGGGCTGGAAATCCGCCCGATCAAGGCGATGATCAACCACAACACCACCGAGATGTTCTTCGACGATCTGCGTGTGCCCGCCTCGTGCCTGATCGGCGAGGAAGGGCGCGGCTTTCGCTATATTCTCGACGGCATGAACGCCGAGCGCATTCTCGTTGCCTCCGAATGCGTCGGCGATGGCAAGTGGTTCGTGAAGAAGGCGACGGCCTATGCCAATGACCGCCAGGTGTTCGGCCGCCCGATCGGCCAGAACCAGGCGATCCAGTTCCCGATCGCCCGCGCCTGGGCCGAGCTTGAAGCGGCGGACATGGTGTGCCGCCGCGCCGCCGCCCTGTTCCAGGACGGCAAGGAGTGCGGCGCGGACGCCAACATCGCCAAGATGCTCGCCTCCGAAGCCACCTGGAAGGCGGCCGAGGCGGCGATGCAGACTTTCGGAGGATTCAGCTACGCCAAGGAATACGACATCGAACGGAAATGGCGAGAGGCGCGGCTGTATCAGATCGCCCCGATCTCGACGAACCTGGTGCTGTCCTTCGTTGGCCAGCACGTGCTCGGCATGCCCCGCAGCTTCTGAGGATCGCGGCGTTTTGGCTGTCGCAAATCAGCTGTCGCAAGGCGGCGGGGCGATGCTCGACTATGACCGCCTTGTCCTCTCGTCGGGCATCGACATCAGATGGGCCGGCCTTTCCGGTTATCGTCAGCGCGGGGCAGGTGAAAACCGACTTCGAAACCTACATCGCCGACGTCGCCAACATCATCCCGCCACAACGCCATGCCGCCCTATCGTGTTCGCCATCGCCGCCTACGACGCCGGGCCGGCCGTTCGCCCCTGAGTGATGCGCGCGAGGGCCTGGCCGAGAATGCCCTTCGGGAGGTAGATGATGAAGACGACGAGCAGCACGCCATAGACCAGATTATCCCAGCCGACGGCCGCAGTTCCAAAGGAAATCCGCAAGGTTTCGGCCAGCAGAATGGTGATCAGGGCGCCCACGGTTGGGCCGAGGCCGACGTAGATTCCGCCCACGACGGCGGCAAATACCATCTGCAATGAAACCGAAATTCCGCTGACCGTGTCAGGGGAGATGAACATCTGGTACTGGCAGTAGAGCGCCCCGGCAAAGGCGGTCATGACCGCCGAGAGCAGTGTGATCTTCAGCTTCTCGCGCATCACGTTGACGCCTGCGGCGGCGGCCGCGTCCTCATCTTCGGAAATGGCCTCGAGCGCATGGCGCATCATGCTGCGCTCGACGAGATGCTTGATCAGCAACCCGGCAGCCCAGACGGCAAGCGCGATCAGATACCAGGTCTCCTTCTGGACGAATTGCAGCGCGTAGACCGAACTGCCGCCGGGCACGCGCGACGGGGTGTAGCCGAGGGAGCCGCCGGTGTGGTCGCGGGTTGCGGTGATGACCTGCAGAACGATCGAACTCAGCGCAAGCGTCACGAGGGCGAAGTAGTGCCCGGTGATGCGGAAGCGGAAACACGGCACACCGACCGCCAGTGCCAGCCCGGCGGCGCATACCAGCGCGATGGGAATGCCCAGCCAGGGGCTGAGGGAGAAGTGATTCCACAGCAGCGCCGTCACGTAGGCGCCGACGCCCATGAAGCCACCATGCCCGAGCGAGACCAGCCCGAACCGACCCATGATCGACCAGGACGTGTAGGCGAACGACCAGATCAGGATCATGCAGAGGATATGGAGCGGATACTGCCCGTGATAGACGAAGGGGACGGCCGCCAGCACGGCCAGCGCCACGGCCCAGGCGATACCGCGGTTCATCGTGCCGCTCATGACCGCCTCGAGATCAGCCCTTCGGGCCGTATGAACATCATCACGATGAAGAAGACGAACGCGAACACGTAGCCCCACTCAAGATCGAGATAGAGCCCGCCGACAGAAATGATTTCGGCGAAGATGAACGCCGCGATGAAGCCGCCGATCATGTTGCCGAGGCCGCCGAGCACGCAGATCATGAAGGTGATCGGCCCGAAGGACAGGCCGACGAACGGGTGGACGTCGTACTGCAGCACCAGCAGACAGGCGGCCAATCCGGCCAGCGCGCCGCCGACGGCGGAGGTGATCAAGTAGATCCGCCGCGTGTCGACGCCCATCAGCGGCATGATCTGGCGATCCTGGGAAATCGCGCGAATGGCGGTGCCGATATAGGTGCGCGTCAGGAACAGGTAGACCACGACCATGCCGACCAGGGCGGCACCGAAGGCGAGCAGACGGGCGTAGCTGACGAAGATTTCGGAGATTTCGAGCACCGGCAGGCGCAGGCCGAGGTTCTTGAACTCCACCCCGAACACCACCGTTGCCAGGCTCTGCAGGAAGAACAGGACGCCGCCGGTCGCCAGCAACTGGTTGATCGGCGCCGCGGATAGCAACGGCGAAATCACGACCATATGCAGCAGCACGCCCATCGCGCCGACGCCGGTCATGCTCAGCAATCCCGCGAATACGATCGGGACGCCAAACACGGTGTGCAAGTAATACATACCATACATGCCGAACATCACGAGTTCGGCGTAGCATATCCACACCACGTCGATGACGCCGAAGATCAGGTTCAGTCCTAGGGCGAGCAGCGCCAGCACACCGCCGAGCAACAGGCCGTTGATCAGGCCTTCGAGCAGGAAGATGTCGAAAATGGAGTCCATGATTTTCCTGCCTAGACGCCGAGATAGGCTTTGCGGATCGTCTCGCTCTGCAACAGATCGGCCGCGGCCCCGCTCTGGCGGATGGTGCCGGCTTCGAGCAGATAGGCGCGATCGACGACTTGCAGCACCTGCTTGACGTTCTGTTCCACGATCAGCACGGTCAGCCCGCTCGCGCGAATGCGCCGGACGAGATCAAAGACCTGCTGCACGATCACCGGTGCCAGCCCGGCCGAGGGTTCATCCATCAGCAGAATGCGCGGCTCGCTCATCAGCGCCCGCCCGATCGCGCACATCTGCTGCTCGCCGCCCGACATCGTGCCGGCCAACTGGTTGCGCCGTTCGCGCATGCGCGGGAAGAGGTCGTAGACGAATTCAAGCCGCTCGCGGAATTTCGCGCGCGCCGCCGGCATGAACGCGCCCATGCGCAAATTATC
This sequence comes from Rhodospirillales bacterium, assembly GCA_043744375.1. Classification (GTDB taxonomy): domain Bacteria; phylum Pseudomonadota; class Alphaproteobacteria; order Acetobacterales; family Acetobacteraceae; genus CAIYPH01. Next base: position 35,513 of record JAYTUU010000009.1, read on the forward strand.
CTCGACGCTCATGCGCGCGAATAGCCGCCGGTTCTCCGGCACATGGGCGATGCCCTGCTCGACGATGCGGTGCGCCGCGGTTTGCGCGAGGTCCTTGCCGTCCCAGTTCACGCTGCCGCTGGTCGGGCGGATCAGGCCGGAGATCACCCGCATCAGCGTGGTCTTGCCCGCGCCGTTCGGGCCGATCACGCCGACGGCCTCGCCGGGCTGGACGTCGAGCGAGACGTCGAACAGGGCCGGGAAGCCGGAATAGCCGGCGCTCACTGATTTCAATTCAAGCATGCAATTACCCCGGCCGCGCGATCAAGTTCGTGAAGCAGCGGACGCCGCGGCATGTGCCGCATCCGCGTCGGTGCCGAGATAGACCTCGATCACCCGGCTGTCCTTGACCACATTCTCGGGCAGGCCCTCGGCGATCTTCTCGCCGTGATCCAACACCATCACGCGATCGACCACGCGCATCAGCACGCCCATGATGTGTTCGACCCAGATGATGGTGATGCCCAGTTCGGCGCGGATGCGCTTCAGCATGTCCGCCGCCTGGTCCATCTCATGTTCGTCCAACCCGCCGAGGCTCTCATCGGCGAGCAGCAGCTTCGGGCCGGTGGCGATGGCCTTGGCGAGTTCGAGTTTCTTAAGGCCGGCGGCACCGAGGCCATCGACCATCATGCCTTCGGTGACTGGCAAGCCGACGAGGTCGAGCGCCCGATCGGCGGCCAGCAATGCCTCCGCCCGCGAGCGGCCGCCAGCACCGTAAAATGCCGCGAGCACCACGTTGTCGCGCAACGACAGCCGGCGGAAGGGGCGGGGGATCTGGAAGGTTCGCCCCACGCCGCGGTTGATGATCTGGTGCGGCGCCATGCCGGCGACCTCGGTGCCGTCGAAACGGATCGAGCCGGCATTGGGCACCAGCGTGCCCGAGAGCATGTTGAAGATGGTGCTCTTGCCGGAGCCGTTCGGGCCGATCAGGCCGAGGATCTCGCCCTGACCGACCCGGAACGATACCGAGTTCACCGCGGTGAAGCCGCCGAAGCGCTTCGTCAGCCCGGTGACTTCAAGCATGAAGTGACAGGCTCAACGCAGCGCGTACGGCGAGCTCGCCGGCAACGGCAGCACCGCGGGCTTGCTCGCCTGCGAGGCCGGCCATACGACGTAGCTCTTGTCGCCCTCGTACTGGATGATCACCGGGAAGGCACGGGCGTTCTGCCCGGCCATGTCGGACCCTTCGCCTTCGAACTTCACGCCGAAGCTCAGCATGGTGCCGTTGTCGGGGATGTCCACGTCGAGCGCGGCCTTGCGCAGGGCCTCGGCATCGACGCCGCCATATTGCTTGATGGCGCGCGGCAGCACGTTGTTGAAGAACACATAGGCGTTGCTGGCGCCGAAGCCGGGATGGCCGGATTTCAATGTTGTCCCCGGGACGGCCTTCTCGTATTCCTCGCCGATATACTTGATCATTGTGCGCAGTTCGGCCGACAGCGGGTCCTGCTTGGTCAGGAAGATCGAGATCGGGTCGACGTTGAAGACGTAGTCGAAGTCCTTGCCGAAGGTCTCGCGCAGCTTGTCGGGCACGCCGTAGCCGGCGCCGTGGCCGATCAGCGCCTGGAAGCGCAGCCCGCCTTCGCGCGCCTGGCGCAGGAACAGGGTGATGTCGGGGTTGTAGCCGGTGTGCAGGATCACGTCGGGACGGGCGCGCTTCAGCTTGGTCACCAGCGCCGAGAGATCGGGGGCGGTGGCTGAATAGCCTTCCTTCATCACCATGTTCAGGCCGTTCTTCGTCGCCCCGGCGACGTTGCCGTTCGACACGTCGACGCCGTAGGCGCCGTCCTCATGGATGATGGCGACGCGCAGATCCTTGGGGTCCTTGCCGAATTTCTCTTTGGCGTTGGCGGCGATGAAATCGGCCGAGGCGACGCCGAACTGGCGGCCGCTGGGTTGCGGGCGGAACACATATTTCATGTGCTTGCCGTCAAGCACCGCGGAGGAGATGCATGTGGTGATCCACATGAATTTCTTCATCTGCTCGACGCGGGCCGCCACCGGGACGCATTGCGCGGACGAGAAGAATCCCATCACCACGTCGACTTTTTCCTGCTCAAGCAGGCGGGTCGCTTCGTTGATCGCGACATCCGGCTTGCTTTGCGCGTCGGCGTAGATCGCCTCGATCCTGTAGCCTTCGATCGGACCCTTCTTGGCGAAGTAGTCGATCATGATCTTGACGCCGAGCGCGTTCAGGTTCGAGCCACCGCCGGCGAGCGGGCCGGTGTAGTCGAAGACCACGCCGATCTTGAAGACCTTGTCCTGCGCCCGCGCAACGGGTGCCGCCAGCAGCAATGCCGCCGCCGTTACCGTCGCGCTAAGCAGTTTTGTCCACCGCCGCATCGTATCCTCCCCGCATGCCGAACGCCCGCGAACCGGGGCCGGTCGTGTTTATTGTCGCGCAGCACCGATTCCATGATGGCCGCTTCCGTGCATCGTGGTGGACTGCGCGGGATATTGCAACCCCGCCATGCCCGAAACGCATCTCGGAATGTCCCGCCTCGGGGGGAGTGGTCGCGGCGGACAGATCGGCTATTGTCCGGGCGTAGAACCGCCGGGCACAAGATCCGGCGGGCACCTGGAATCGGAGGACCAAGTTGGCAAAAATCACATTCCCCGTCGAAGCGTCGCACATCATGATGTTTGCGCGTTCCGTCGACGACCCGAACCCCGTCTATCACGACGCCGAGGCGGCCAAGAAGACCGAGGTCGGCGGCATCATCGCGTCGCCTACCTATCCGCAATCCGTGGCGCAGTTCGACCCCGACTATTTCCTGCGCCCCAAGCACGGGCAGAAATGGTTCGGTTCCGGCAAGACCGCGACCGGGCTTACCGAGAAGCCGGCCTCCTCGGGCGGGCTGCATGCCGAGCAGCATTTCGAATACCACCGCCCGCTGCGCCCCGGTGACGTTCTCACCGTCGAGACCAGCGCCGGCGATACGTGGGAAAAGGAAAGCAAGCGCGCGGGCAAGCTGCTCTTTTCGGAGCGCATCACCGAATATCGCGACCAGTCCGGCGCGCTTGTCTGCACCGCCCGCAGCGTCGGTGTGCGCACCGAGCGCCCCGTGGCCCAGGGCTGAGGAGAACACACATGGCGCTCAAGAAATCCGCCCTCTCCGTCGGCGCGACCCACAGCGAACGGGTGATCGACAACCTCTCGCGGACCCAACTCGTCATGTACGCGGGCACGTCGGGCGACTATAACCCGCTGCATACCGACGATCTCTATACCAAGGAAATCGCCGGCTACCCCGGTGTGTTCGCCCACGGCATGCTGACCATGGGGCTGACCGGCAAGATGCTCACCAACTATGTCGGTGATGGCCGGCTGAAGAAATTCGGCGTCCGCTTCACCAACCAGGTCTGGCCGGGCGACAGCCTCGACTCCAAGGCGACCGTCGCCGCCATCCGCGAGGAGAACGGCGAGTGGGTGGTGGATCTGACGATCTCCACCACCAACCAGGACGGCAAGGAAGTTGTCAGCGGCACCGCGACGGCGCGCATCGACGCCTGATCGCCGCGTCCCCTCCCGCTGGTGCGGGAGGGGGTTCGGCTAGGCGGCGGCCATTATTGCGAAGGCGAGCATCACGAGTGAGACGTGGCGATGCCATCCATGCCAGGAGCGGGTCTCGTTGTGGTCGAGTCCCAATTCGTTCTTGGCGTCCAGAAACAAGCTCGCCGAGGTTGCTACCCGCTCCTGCGTGAACAACGATCGAATGCGCGCTTTGACGTCACACAGGGACGACGCCCAAAGCTCCAGCGTCGCCTCGATCGATGCACCCGACATCCATGACCTCCCGAATCATGGTTGCCCATAGATTCAGAAATCAACAA
>JAYTUU010000010.1:0-38815 GCA_043744375.1 Rhodospirillales bacterium
CCAAGGGCCTGAGGCCCTTGGAACCCCATTTTCTCTCGCGGCTCCCGTAAAATATAGCGGCGTCCTGGGGAATATTTGGCTTCGCCTGTGAACCCGGCGAGACGGTGTGGGGTTCCAAGGGCCTCAGGCCCTTGGCCGGCGGAGCCTTGATTGCTTTCGTCGGCTTGTCTTCATGGCCATTTGGCGCCTACTATAAACGTTCCAGTTTGTTATTTTGGAGATCACGCATGGGCTGGTCGTTCCAGACTCTCGGCAACGCGATGGTGCAGATTTTCAAGGATGGTGCGCCGGCGCTGGTGACGGACCCGTGGCTTGTGGGCACCGCGTATTTCGGCAGTTGGGCGTTGGAACGTCCGCTGACGCCGGCGGAAATCGGCCATGCGGTGGCGTCGCGCTATGTGTGGTTTTCGCATGGGCATCCCGACCATTTCCACCCGGAATCGGTCCAGTTGCTGTCGAAGGCGCAAGTGATTTTGGTGCCTAAACAGTACGACAACGAGATCGAGCGCACGCTGAAGGCCGATGGTTTCACGGTGCGGGTGTTGCCGGACAAGCAGTGGGTGACGCTGGAGGATGGGCTGCGCGTGCTGTGTGTCGGCAACGAGAACATGGATGCGATTCTGGCCATCGAGGCGGGCGGGGTGCTTGTGCTGGACAAGAACGATTCGCCCTTTTGCGGCGAGGATGCGTTCTTCCGTACGCTCGTGCGCGGCTATGCCAAGAGTTACATGCTCGCTCTGTGTGCTTATGATGCCGATATGATCAACACCTATAATGCGGACATGAACCGCATCGTGGCGGACCCCGAGGAGCGCAAGCCTGGCGTTGTCTGGTCGGTTGGCAAGACGTGCGAGCATCTTGGGATCGGCACGTTTTGCTGTTCCTCGTCGCAGCACATCTATGTGCGCGACGACTCGAAATGGGCGAACGCGTTCCGGGTTACCTGGGAGGATATCCAGCGGCTGTGGACGGCGCGGGGTGTTCGCATTGTCGGCCCGTTCAGCCATGTCGATCTGACGACCGGGGCGGTGAGCGATACGCCGGGGACGACGCCGGAGATCGCGCCGCGGGTGAGTGCGGATTGCGGCGATGACCGGTGGGAGGACAGGTTGTCGGCGCAGGAGTGGTCGGCCGTCGAGCGGTTTGCGCTGCAATTCCAGACGCTGCGCCCGTGGCAGGATTTCATTGCTTTTACGGTGGGCGGCGAGACGCGGAATTTCCCGCTGCGCGCCGGTGGCACGGATGACGTCACCAAACATCGAGGTGTGAACTTCATCGTTCCTCGGCGCTCGCTGCTGGACACGGTGGAGTGGGGGTATTTCGATGATCTGCTGATCGGCAATTTCAGGAAGACGCAGTTGTTCAACATGGAATTATATCCGAATTTCTCGCCGCTCGTCGCCAAGCTCGGCGGCAATGCGAAGGTGTTCACCCAGGCGCAGCTGTGGCGGTTCCGGCTGCACTATTTCCGCCGCTCGCCGCTGGCGTTCATCCGCTATCGCTGGGATCGCGTCGTTAAATACGAGTTGATGCCGGCGGCGCGCCGCTGGGCACGGGCGATCGGCATTTTCGAGCTGCTGAAATCGGCCAAGGCCATGCTGGTCGGGGCGCCCCGAAAAGTCTGAGGCGTGGTTGTTCAGCCGGTATCGCGGCGCAGTCGCCGGACGGTGCCGATCAGTTCCCAGACGATCCGGTCCAGCAGGGACGGCCTGGCATAGCGTGCCGCATCGATGCGGCCGCGGTGGCGAAACAGCATCGGCAGGCGGCCGGAGCGGACGCTGACGCGGACCATCCGCCACCACAGCGCGCCGGTGTATTGCTCGATCGCGGCGCGCTCGATCGGAGAGGCGTTGCTCGCCTGCAGGAACGCCTGCATCAGGCGGTCGAGGAACTGCCCGGTCCGCAGCAGCGTGTCGCCATCGGGCACCGGACTGCTCGCCGCCAGCAGCCGCACCATCAGTTCCGCCGCCGCCGGCGCGGCTTCGCCGAGGTAGGGTGCATAGTCGGTCGACAGCAGCTTGACGGCGTTGGCCGCCAAAGCGGCCTCCTGCCGCTTGGACGCCCGGCCGTCATGCTCGCGCAGCACCGTCAACCGTTCCGGCAGGATGGCGATCTCGCCGAGCGCCAGCATGCGCAGGTAGAAATCATAGTCCTCGCACAGTGCGTAGTCCTGCCGCAGATAGGTGCCGAGGGTGCGCACCGCGTCGGCGCGGAACATCACGGAGGAGTGGATCAGCGGATTGGTGATGTGCAGCATCCAGCGCAGCACGACCGGGCCGGTGGCTCCAAGCCCGCTATAGCGGCTTTCGCGCAGATGGCCGGCCTCCATGACCTCGATGTCGGTGGCCACCAGCACGCAATTCGGGTGCCCGTCGAGATACGCGACCTGGGCTTCCAGGCGGCGGGGGCGGCTGAGGTCGTCCTGGTCGAGGATGGCCACGAATGGGCCCCTCGCCGCCGCGAAACTGCGGTTGCGCGCGCCGACGACGCCGCGATTCGTGAGGTTGCGCAGCAGGCGTATTCGCGGATCGGTGTAGGCGGCGACGATGTCGGCGGTGCCGTCCGTCGAGGCGTCATCGACGATGATCAGCTCGAAGTCGGTGAAGCTCTGCGCCAGCAGGCTGTCGATGCTCTCGCGGATGAGGGCGGCGCCATTATAGGCGGCCATCAGCAGGCTGACGCGCGGCGCACCGTCAGACGCGGCGGGGTTGGTCTGCTCCGTCGTCACGCGATCGCATTCCCCTCACGCAGCGTCAGCCTCGCCATGCCGCCAAAATCCCTCATGACTTCCCAAGGAAGGATAAACGTCCGTCGGCGATGGTCGCAATCAGGCCAAACGCAAGCGCCGTCAAGCCCGGGCGTCTTTCGTGTCAGGGCAATCGGGTGAACAAGGACGCCTCCGGCGGCAAAGGGGCACGCCCCTTTGATCCCCCCGACTGCTCGCGGCTGGAGAGATGGCCTTCGGATGAGATGGTACCTTCTCGCCAGAGGCGCTGGCGAAGCCAACGAATCCTCGTCGCGTTTCGCCATTGCACACGCGCCGAAATGCCGAGCACGCGGGAATGCTGATCCAGCCGCAAGCAGTCGGGGGGTTCCAAGGGCCCTCGGCCCGTCGCGCGAATGCGCGCTGCGCACGACGCCGGCGGAGCCTTGATGCGCCTTGAGCCGTCACCCGATTGCCCTGTCTTTCGTGTCCCGGCGCACCGCTGTATAAGCCGGCTGCGGTCGCCGGGTTAGCACAGTGGTAGTGCAGCGGTTTTGTAAACCGAAGGTCGCGGGTTCAAATCCTGCACCCGGCACCGTCAGCGCAGTTTTTTGCCGTCGGGGTCGTAGAACGGTTTTCGCGTGATCTGGGCTGGCACCCGTTCCCCGGCGATTTCCAGGGCATAGCGGCCGGCGTCGAGGTAGGCGGCGTCGACGCCGTCGGGGTGGCGGACGTAGCCGTAGCCGATGGCCTTGCCGATGCTGTGGCCGTAGCCGCCGCTGGTCAGCCAGCCCACCGGGGTGTCGTTGCGGAAGATCGTCTCGCGGCCGAGCAGGACGGCGGACGGGTCGGCGGCGGTGAATCCGGCGAGCAGGCGTGGCAGCGGCGCGGTGGCGGCGCGTTCGAGGGCGGCGCGGCCCTGGAATTGTGTCGGGGAGCGCAGCTTCACCGCCCAGCCGAGGCCGGCCATCAGCGGCGTGTGGTCCGGCCCGATATCGGAGCCCCAGGCGCGAAAACCCTTTTCCAGACGCAGCGTCTCGATGGTGCGGTAGCCGGCATCGGCCAGGCCGTGCGCCTGCCCGGCGGCGCGGATGGCGTCGTAGACGGCGACGGCGAACTCGACGGGGATGTGCAGTTCCCAGCCGAGTTCGCCGACATAGGTGATGCGTAAAGCGAGCACCGGCGCGCCGGCCAGGGAGATCTGGCGCGCGGTGGCGAAGGGGAAGGCTGCGTGCGAGAGGTCGTCGGGCGTGAGGGCGGCCAGGATGGCGCGGCTGCGTGGGCCCATCAAGGCGAGCACGGCGTTGGACGGGGTGACGTCGATCAGGGTGGCGTCGCAATCGGCGGGGATGGAGCGGGCGATCCAGTCGAAATCATGGGTGCCGAAGCCGGTGCCGGTGACGATGTAATAGCGATCGGGGGCGAGCCGGGTGACCGTGAGGTCGCATTCGATGCCACCGTGCGGGTTCAGCATCTGCGTGTAGATGACGCGCCCGACCGGGCGGGCGACGTCGTTGGCGGCGATCCAGGAGAGGGCGCGCTCGGCGTCGCGGCCGACCAGCAGGGCCTTGGCGAAGCTGGTCTGGTCGAAGATGGCCGCGGTGGTGCGGCAGGCCGTGTGCTCGCGGGCGACGGCGTCGAACCAGCCGGGGCGGGTGTAGGAATAGCGGTCGACCGGGGTTTCGCCGGCAGCCGTGTCGGCGAACCAGTTCGGGCGCTCGAAGCCCATCTTCTCGCCGAAGCAGGCGCCGTTGGCCGCCAGCCGGTCATACAAAGGCGAGCGGCGGAGTGGGCGGGCGCTGGTGAATTCTTCGGCCGGCCAGGCGATGGTATAGTGCCGTGCGTAGGCTTCGAGGGTGCGGGTGCGCACCCAGCCGGGGTCGCGGTGCGGCGGGCCGAAGCGGCGGATATCGACCGGCCAGAGGTCGTAGGGCGGCGCGCCGTCGGCCACCCATTCGGCCAGCGCCATCCCCGCGCCGCCGGCGGAGGCGATGCCGAAGGCGTTGAAGCCGGCGCCGACGAACAGGTTTTTCACCTCCGGCGCCTCGCCGATGATCCAGTTGCCGTCGGGGGTAAAGCTTTCCAGGCCGTTGATCATCTGCTTGATCCCGGCCGTCGCCAGCGCGGGCACGCGGCCCTGGGCGAGCGCCATGATCGGCTCGAAATGTGCCCAGTCGTCATCGAGCAGGCGGAACGCGCCGTGCTCGCGCGCGGGGGCGCCGCGCCAGGGGATCGGGTTGGCCTCGTAGCCGCCCATCACGAGGCCGCCGACTTCCTCCTTGTAGTAGGTCAGGCGATCGGGGTCGCGCAGGGTCGGCAGGCCGGGGGTGACGCCCGGGATGCGGTCGGTGACGACGTATTGGTGATGCACGGGGGTGAGCGGGACGGCGACGCCGGCGCGGCGGGCGAGTTCGGCCGTCCAGAGGCCGCAGCAGAGCACCAGCTTTTCGCAGGCGATCGCGACGCCGCCGACGCGCACGCCTTTGATGCGACCGGCCTCGACCAGGATGGACTCGACGCCGGCTTCTTCGACGAGCACGGCGCCGGCCATTCGGGCGCCTTTGATCAACGCCTGCGTGATGTCGGAGGGGTTGGCCTGGCCGTCGGTTGGCAGGAAGGCGGCGCCGACGAGGTCGTCGATGGTCATCAACGGCCATAATTCCAGGGCCTCGGCGGGGGTCAGCAGGTGCATGTCCAGGCCGAAGCTGCGGGCGGTCGTGGCCTGACGCTTCACCTCGATCCAGCGATCGGCGTTGCAGGCCAGGCGCAGGCCGCCGTTGCGCTTCCAGCCGGTGGCATAGCCGGTCTCGGCCTCCAGCTTGCCGTAGAGTTCGACGGAATAGCCGAGCAGGCGGGTGATGTTCGCCGACGTGCGCAACTGGCCGACGAGGCCAGCCGCATGCCAGGTGGAGCCGGAGGTGAAGCGGTCGCGTTCGAGCAGCAGCACCTCCTCGCCGCGCTTGGCGAGGTGGTAGGCGACGGAGCAGCCGATGATGCCGCCGCCGATGATGATCGTCTTCGCGGAGTGCGGCAGGTCGGTCATGCACCGTGGTCCTTCTGGCAGGCGTCCCAGGCGTGCTCGAAGCCGGCGAGGTTGGCGTCGGAATAGGCGGCGTAGTCGAAATCGAGGGTTGCGTGGCGTTCGGAGACCATGCTCCAGAGGGCCTCGCGCAGCCGGGCGGCGCAGGCGACGGCGGCGAAGCGGCGCCACAGGCCGGCATCGGGCTTGGCGCCGAAATAGGCTTCGAGCATGCGGGCGTCGTCGTCGGGATCGAAGCCGTTATTGGCGGAGAGGCCGCCGAGATCGAAGAGGGGGGTGCCGAAGCCGGCGTAGTCCCAGTCGATCAGCCAGAGGCGGGTGCCGTCGTCGATGATGTTGGCGGCGAGCAGGTCGTTGTGGCCGAACACCGTGGTGCTGGCGCCGGCGCCGGCCTCCAGCGTCGCCGCGATCGCGGCAAGACGGGGCAGGACGGCGTGGTGGCGGCTTTCGCCGGACCGGATCGTGTGGGCGTAGTCACGGAGGATGTGGAAGACGTTGAACGCCAGCGCGGGGCCACGGAGATGGCGGGCGACCTCGCGATGGGCGCGCATCACCAGGCCGACGCAGCGCGCCTGGTCGGCGCGGACCTGGGCGGGCAGCAGGCTGTGGCCGGCGATGAAGTCGATGACAAGGACGCCCGGGGCGGCGTGGCGCACCGGGGGCGACACGCCGGCCGCCGCCGCCGCGCGGCTGGCCGCGTGTTCGTTGAAGCGCAGCACGCCGTGCACCGGGATATCGCCGCCGAGGCGGACCACGACGTCGCGCCCGCCATCTCGCACGCGGAAGTTGCGGTTGGTGATGCCGCCGGTGAGGGGGGCGATGTCGATCCGCCCGGTCCAGCACGGCAAGGCGCGGATCAGGTCATGCGCGGCGGCGTCATCTTGGTCGGGCGGAGGCGCTGGCTCTGGCATGGATACCGGATCACGGGCAGGGTGTCGGGCGACTGTAACGAACGGACCTGCCGATGCAACCGCCGTCACGCCGACCGGAAAGACTGGGCCGACCGGAAAAGCTGGGCCGACCGGAAAGACTGAGCCGCGATGCCGCACGGCGGATTGGTCTGGCGGCGCAGGGCTTCGGCGTGGCCCGGCCAGCGGCGCCGGGATTGCGCCATATCCATGCCCTCGCCGGCCGCCTCGGCATGTTCCAGATGGACTCCGTCAACGTGCTCACCCGCGCGCATTACATGCCGGCCTTCTCGCGCCTCGGCCCCTATGACACCTCCGTGCTGGAAGCGACCGCGTGGCGCAACAAGCGGCGTGGGCTGTTCGAATACTGGGGGCACGAGGCGTCGCTGATCCCCGTGGCCACCTATCCGTTGCTGCGCTGGCGGATGCGGGCGGCGAGCGAGGGCAAGTGGACCTATAGCGAGTTGGCGCGCTTCGCCGCCGAACGGCCGGACTACATCGCGTCGGTGCTCGCCGAAATCCGCGCGCGTGGCGCGCTGGCGGCGGCCGAGATCAGCGAGGCCGGGGCGGCGCGCGGCGCCTGGTGGGGCTGGAGCGACGGCAAGCGGGCGATGGAGTATCTGTTCTGGACGGGGCAGGTGACCACGGCCACGCGGCGTGGTGCCTTCGAACGCGTCTATGATCTGCCGGAACGGGTGCTGCATCCCGACATCATCGCCGCCCCCGTGCCGCCGGAGGACGAAGCGCAGCGCGGGCTGCTGCGGATCGCCGCTTCGGCCATGGGGGTCGCCACCGAGGGGGATCTGCGGGCCTATTGGCGGCTGAAACCGCAGGCGCGGCCGCGGGTGGCGGAACTGGTCGAGAGCGGGGAATTGCTGCCGGTTGCCGTCGAGGGCTGGAACCAGCCGGCGTTCCTCTGGCACGCGGCGCGCATCCCCCGCCGCGTCGAGGCGGCCGCCCTGGTGTCGCCGTTCGACCCGCTGCTGTGGGAGCGTGACCGGGCGTTGCGGCTGCTCGATTTTCATTACCGCATCGGGCTTTATACGCCGAAGGAGAAGCGCACCGACGGCTACTACGTGCTGCCGTTCCTGCATGGCGACCGCATTGCCGCGCGCGTCGATCTCAAGGGCGATCGTGCGTCGGGGGTGCTGCATGTTCATGCGGCGAACCTGGAGGACGGCGCTATGCCCGGCCCGACCGCGGAGGCGCTGGCGCATGAACTCGGCGAGATGACGCGATGGCTCGGGCTTGAGCGCATCGCCGTGGCGCGGCGGGGCAGTCTTGCGGCGGCGCTGCATGACGCGGTGGTGGCTTAGCCGCCGCGGCGGTGTAGCGCGGCGGTTTCCAGGCGGCGTGGCAACCTCCATGGTGGCCTCAGGCGGTGCCGAGGGCCTCGTCGAGGTCGCGAATCAGGTCCGCCGCCGCTTCCAGGCCGATCGACAGGCGCACCACGTCCGCCCCCGCTCCGGCGGAGGCGCGCTGTTCATCGGTCAACTGGCGATGGGTGGTCGAGGCGGGGTGCAGGATCAGGCTGCGGGTGTCGCCGACATTGGCGAGGTGGGAGAAGAGTTTGACGGATTCGACCAGGCGCGTGCCGGCCGCATAGCCGCCCTTGACGCCGAAGGTGAAGACGGCGCCGGCGCCTTTCGGCAAATATTTTTTCGCCAGCGCGTTGAAGCGGTTGTCGGGCAGGCCGGCATAGGACACCCAGGCGACGCGCGGGTCGGCGGCCAGGAACTCGGCGACCTTCTGCGCGTTGGCGACGTGGCGGTCCATGCGGACGTGCAGGGTCTCGATGCCGGTGATCGTCAGGAAGGCGTTCATGGGGGCCATCGAGGGGCCGAAATCGCGCAGGGCGACGGCGCGGGCCTTGGTGGTGAAGGCGAAATCGCCGAAATTCTCGTAGAATTTAAGGCCGTGATAGGCCGGTTCCGGCTCGGTCATCGAGGGGAATTTTCCGCTGCGCGCCCAGTCGAACTTGCCTGACTCGACCACGACGCCGCCGAGTGAATTGCCGTGGCCGGCGAGGAATTTCGTTGTCGAGTGGATGACGATATCGGCGCCCCATTCGAACGGGCGGCACAGATAGGGCGTCGCCAGGGTGTTGTCGACGATCAGGGGGATGCCCGCCTCGTGGGCGATGTCGGCGATCGCCTGGAGATCGACCACGATGCCGCCGGGGTTGGCCAGGCTCTCGACGAAGATGGCCTTCATGCCCGGCGTCATCGCCCGGCGGAAATTCTCGGGATCGGTCGGATCAACAAAGGTGCAGTGCCAGCCGAGCTTCTTGAAGGAGAGCGAGAATTGGGTGAGCGAGCCGCCGTAGAGGTTGCGCGAGGCGAGGAAGGTGTCGCCGGGTTCCAGCAGGGTGAAGAAGGCGAGGAACTGGGCGGCGTGGCCGGACGCCGCGGCGACGGCCGCGCGGCCGCCTTCGAGGGTCGCGATGCGCTCCTCCAACACCGAAACGGTCGGGTTGGTCAGGCGGGAATAGATGTAGCCGAAATTATGCAGGTTGAAGAGCGAGGCGGCGTGATCGACGTCCTCGAACACGTAGGAGGTCGTCTGGTAGATCGGCGTCGAGCGTGCGCCGGTGACCGGGTCTGGCGCGGCGCCGGCATGGACGGCCAGGGTCTCGATGCCGTAGCTGCGATTGCCCGCCGGCGTGGCGCGCGTGCGATCTCCGGCGGTGGTCGGCGCTTCGGCGGCGCGGTTGCGGATGATGCCGGAATTGACCCCGCTCCAGGATAGCTCCCCACCGAGGCGGCCGAACTCGATCTTCGGGCAGCGGTTCATGACCACTTCGAGGCCGGCGGCTTCGCCCCTGGCGGCTGCGGCGTCGTTGCGGACTCCGAGTTGCATCCAGACCACCTTGGCGCCGATGGCGATGGCGTCGTCCATGATCGAGCCGACCGCCTCGGAGGTACGGAACACATCGACCATGTCGACGGGCACCGGAATATCGCGCAACGATTTGTAGACCGTCTCGCCGAGCAACTCCTGACCCGCGGTGCCGGGGTTCACCGGGATCACCCGATAGCCTTTGCTCCGGAGATACTTCATCACGAAGTAACTCGGGCGATTCCAGTTCGACGACGCGCCGACCATGGCGATGGTTTTCGTGCGCTGAAGGATCGAACGGATGGCGCTGTCGGCGTAAATGAGGTCGGTCATGCGGGTGGCTCCGTTGGAAGGAAGCAAGGCGGGCGGGGGCTTTGCCCCTCGACCCCACCAAAGGCAGGGCCTTTGGAATCCGTTACTTAAATGTCCGGGGTTCTAAGGGCCGCTGCCCTTAGCGGAGGCGAGGCAAAGCCTCGCCGTGTCCTCCGACGCGCCGCTTGCGCGGCGACGGCAGAGCCCTGGCCTTGCTTCCTACCGCTCCACGCACATCGCCACACCCATGCCGCCGCCGATGCACAGCGTGGCCAAGCCTTTGTGGGCGTCGCGCTTGCCCATCTCGTGCAGCAGCGTGATCAGCACGCGCGCGCCCGAGGCGCCGATCGGGTGGCCGATGGCGATGGCGCCGCCGTTGACGTTGACCTTCGCCGTGTCCCAGGCGAGGTCCTTGTTGACTGCGCAGGCCTGGGCGGCGAAGGCTTCGTTGGCCTCGATGAGGTCGAGATCGTCGGCCTTCCAGCCGGCGCGGGCGAGGGCCTTGCGGCTGGACGGGATCGGGCCGGTGCCCATCATCGACGGGTCGACGCCGGCGGTGGCGAAGGAGGCGATGCGGGCGAGCGGGGTAAGGCCGCGGCGGGAGGCTTCGGCGGCGGACATCACCACCAGCGCGCAGGCGCCGTCGTTGATCCCGGAGGCGTTGCCGGCGGTGACGGTGCCGTCCTTGCTGAAGGCGGGACGGAGCTTGGTCATCGTTTCCAGCGTGGCGTCGTGGCGGATGTATTCGTCCTGATCGACCACCACGTCGCCTTTGCGGCCCTTGATGGTGACGGCGACGATCTCGTCGGCGAATTTGCCGGCTTTCTGCGCGGCGGAGGCTTTCTGCTGAGAGGCCAAGGCGAAGGCGTCCTGCTCGTCGCGGGTGATCTGATAGGCCTTGGCGACGTTTTCGGCGGTCGTGCCCATGTGGTAGCCGTGGAAGGCATCCCACAACCCATCCTTGATCATGGTGTCGATGAAGGCCATGTCGCCCATTTTCTGGCCGGCGCGCAGGTAGGCCGCGTGGGTGGACTGGCTCATGCTTTCCTGGCCGCCGGCGATGACGATGGCGCTTTCGCCGGTGCGGATCTGCTGGGCCGCGAGAGCGACCGCGCGCAGGCCGGAGCCGCAGACCTGGTTGATGCCGAACGCCGTCTTGCCGTCGGGAATGCCGGCCATGCGGGCGGCCTGGCGGGCGGGGTTCTGGCCCTGGGCGGCGGTGAGCACCTGGCCGAGGATCACCTCGTCGACGTCGCCCGCCTCGATGCCGGCGCGGGCGATCGCCGCACTGATGGCGGTGGCGCCGAGCACGTGGGCGGAGACGCTGCCGAGGGCTCCGGCGAAGCTTCCGACCGGCGTGCGTGCCGCGGCTACGATAACGATGTCGTCCATGACTGGCTTCTCCCATGCGGGCGGTGGCCCGCGATCACACTGTTTTGGCGTCCCGGGCGACACTCTACCGCAATGCGGCATCCCCGGCCAACCAGGCCAGCAGCGGGCGCCAGAGGGCGGCCTCGGCGCGCGTTCCGGCGACCATGCCGACATGGCCGGCGCCGGGTTCGTGCAGCGTGGCGCCGGGGATCAGGGCGGCGAGCGGGCGGGCGCTTTGGGGTGGAACGATGCGGTCGCGCGCGGGGACCGCGACGAAGCTGGGCAGGCGCAAGGCGGCGGGATCGACCGCTTGCCCGGCGACGCGCCACTGGCCGCGCGCGGGGGTATTGGCGCCATACCAGCCGGTGATGCAGTCGCGCGCGATCGGGGCGGCCAGCGGGATGCCGTCGTTCAGCCAGTCCTCCAGGGCGACAAACCGGCGCGCGGCGGGGCTGTCTTGCTCCAGCCGGCCGAAGGCGCGGTATTTGGCGGCGATGCCGTCGGGGTCGAGCAGGGCGAAGAAGGTTTGCAGCAGGTCCACCGGCAGGGTGCCGCCGAGGGCCATGGCTGGTTCCAGCATCGGCAGGATGGCGGCCAGGCCGGTCGCGCCGGGCGCGTCGGCGGCGTGGAAATCCCATGGCGTGGCCAGCAGCGCGAGGGCCTGCACGAGGTCTGGCCGCCGCTGCGCCACGGCGACGGCGAGCAGGCCGCCCATGCAATAGCCGGCGAGCACGACCGGTTCGGCCATCGCGACCAGCGCCCGTTCCAGGCGGCCGGCGATGATGTCGGTGAGGGTGAAGCCGCGCTCGATTTCGCCCGGCCAGCCCCAGTCGAGCAGGCGGACGCGGACGCCGTGCGCGGCCAGGAAGCGCATCATCGAAAGGCCGGGCGCGAGGTCGAGCACGTAGGCGCGGTTCACCAGGCTGGGCACGAACAGCACGATCGGGCCGGTGGCATCGGCGTGGGCGTAGTCGAGGATTTGGCTGCTGCCCTCGCGCCAGACGACCGGCGGGTCGGGCAGGTCGCGACACGCGGGGTGGCGGCGATAGGCGGCGATGCCGGCGATCAGAGCTGGGTCAGCGGCGCTCCAGTCCGGCCAGGCGGCGTTCGAGTTCGGCGACGCGCTCGGGGAGGTTCCGGACTTCAGCATCGCGCGCATCAAGTGCAGCAGCAGCGGCCGGGGGCCACGGCGCAGCAGCGGGCCCACCTCCCCCTGGAGGACCGATCCGGCCATTAGCGGGCGACCACAACGCGAGCAGCGCCTGGATGCTCTCTCGCACCTCCCGGTCCACCGCGAGGGCGGCCCATTCGCTCTGCCAAATCGTCATCCAATCGCGCGCTAATGCCTCGAACCCCTCGCCATCCGGCACCGGATCTCCAGGCGGCGTGCCGCTCGACATGGCCGCTCCTCCCCTGCCCGGCCGGACCATAGGCGGGGCCTCCGGTTCGGGCGAGGGAATCTTTGGATGTTGCGGCGCATCATGCTAGGTAAAGGCCACAATTCCCGTGCGAGGCACGCATGTCGCAAACGACGCCGACCGAAAAAGCCGCCGCGAGCGATAAACCGCCCGTTGTGGTCAAGAAATACGCCAACCGACGGCTCTACAACACCGAAAGCTCCAGCTACATCACGCTGGACACGCTCGCGGAGATGATCCGCGGCGGGCGCGATTTCGTCGTCTACGACGCCAAGACCGGCGAGGACATCACACGCGGCGTGCTCACGCAGATCATCGTCGAGGAGGAGGCGAAGGGGCGCGCTTTGCTGCCCACCAGCTTCCTGCGCCAGCTCATCGGCTTCTACGGCGACTCCATGCAGAACATGGTGCCGAAATACCTCGAACAGGCGCTGACCAGCTTCTCCCGCCAGCAGGAGCAGATGCGCGCGGCAATGCAGACGACCATGGGCAGCTTCTTCCCGTTCGGCATGGACGATGCAGGGCGCCAGAACATGGCGATGATGGAGCGCGCGATGAGCCTGTTCACGCCATTCCTCCCCGGCGACCCCAACGACCCCGCGCACCGCCCAACCCCACCGAGCACGCCGGCCGCCACCCCGGAAGATGAGCTCGCCACACTGCGCGCCGAAATCGAGGCGCTGCGTGGCGAACTCGCCGCCAGCAAGAAAATCGGCGAATAGGTGATGTCCTGGCATCAGACGAGTGGCATTTTTGCCCTCGGCGACCTCGCGGTCGAGCACGGCGGCACCATTCGTGATGCACGGATCGTCTGGCAGACGCATGGCACGCTGAACGCGGCGCGCGACAACGTGATCCTCTACCCCTGCTCCTATACCGCCCAGCATCCGGACATGGCGTGGCTGATCGGGCCGGACGGAATTCTCGACCCGACGCGCTGGTTCATCGTCATCCCCAACATGTTCTCGAACGGATTGTCGTCCGGCGCGGCCGAAACGCCCGATTATCCGCATGTCGTCACCGCGCGGGACAACGTGTTGGCGCAGGCGCGGCTGTTGCGTGAGCAGTTCGGCATAGAGCGCCTCGCCGCCGTCTATGGCTTCTCGATGGGGGCGCAGCAGGCCTATCACTGGGCCGCGGCATTGCCCGATCAGGTGGAGCGCGCCTTCGTCGTTTGCGGCAGCGCGCGCACCGCGGTGCATAACAAGGTGTTCCTCTCCAGCCTGCTGCGCACCCTCGAAGCGGCACCCGAACATCTCGGCCATGGCCAGTTCTCCGCCGAACCACGCGCCGCCCTGAAGGCGTTCGCCCATATCTACGCCGGCTGGGCGCTCAGCCAGGATTTCTACCGCGCCGGCCTGCATCTGACCGCGCTCAAGGCGCCCGACCTCGACACCTTCCTGCGCACCGATTGGGAGGAACGCTATTTCGCCCGCCGCGCCGCCAATCTTTACGCGCAACTCGTCACCTGGTCGCACGGCGACATCAGCCGCGATCCGCGCTACGGCGGCGACCTCGTGGCCGCTCTCAGTGCGATCAAGGCGCGCGTGCTGCTGCTGCCCGGCCGCACGGACCTTTACTTTCCGCCGGCCGATAACGCGGCCGAACTGCCGCATCTGCGCCATGGCGAACTCCGCCCGATCCCGAGCGTCTGGGGTCACCGGGCTGGGAACCCCAATGTCAGCGCCGAGGATTTCGCGTTCCTGAAGGCCGCCGTTCGCGACTGGCTGGATCGTTAAGCGCAGCACAGCAAACCTCCGGTGGCAAAGGGCCGGGGGCCCTTTGAACCCCATCCTTGCTCGCGGTTGCCCCCCTTGATCGCGGTTGGAGGGCTGGCGAAGCCATAAAATCCGGGTGTGCGAGGTTGATTGCCTGCGGCGCAAGAAGTCAGGGGTTCCAAGGGCCCTCGGCCCTTGGCCGGCGGAGCCTTGATTTCTAATTCCCTGCCTGTTGTGCCATGATCCGCCCATGCTCAAACGTTTCTTCGCCTATTACCGCCCGCATCGCGGCCTGTTCGTGGTCGACTTTTCCTGCGCGGTCGTCTCCGGGCTCCTCGAACTCGGTTTCCCGATGGCGGTGCGGATTTTCGTCGATCGGCTGTTGCCGA
Organism: Rhodospirillales bacterium; assembly: GCA_043744375.1. Classification (GTDB taxonomy): domain Bacteria; phylum Pseudomonadota; class Alphaproteobacteria; order Acetobacterales; family Acetobacteraceae; genus CAIYPH01. The sequence goes on from JAYTUU010000010.1 coordinate 14,699, forward strand.
GCCAGGACTGGGCGATGATCGTGCTGGCCTCCGCGGGGCTGCTGGCGATTTATTTGTTGAATTCCGGCCTGATGGTGATCGTTACCTATTGGGGCCATATGTTGGGCATCAACATCGAGACCGAGTTGCGCCGCAAGGCGTTCGATCATTTGCAGAAGCTTTCTTTCACCTTCTACGACGACCACAAGAGCGGCCACCTGGTCGGGCGTCTCACCAAGGATCTGGAGGAGGTCGGCGAGGTCGCGCATCACGGGCCGGAGGATTTGTTCATTGCGGTGATGACGTTCCTCGGCGCCTTCGCGCTGATGTTCGTGGTGAATACCGAGTTGGCGCTGATTACCGCGGCGATCGTTCCCGTCACCGCCTGGATGACGACGCGCTATGGCGGGCAGATGACGCGGAACTGGCAGAATTTGTTCACCCGCGTTGGCGACTTCAATGCGCGCATCAGCGAGAATGTCACCGGCATTCGCGTCGTGCAGGCCTTTGCCAACGAGGACCATGAGCGCAGGCTGTTCGCCGCCGACAATGCGCGCTACCGCAAGACCAAGCTCGATGCGTATCGCATCATGGCCGCCAGCATGTCGCTGAACTATCTGAGCATGCGGCTGACGCAGATCATCGTGATGATCGCCGGCAGCTATTTCGTTCTGCAGGGGCAGTTGTCCAACGGCGGGTTTGTCGGCTTTCTGCTGCTCGTCGGCGTGTTTTTTCGCCCGATCGAGAAGATCACCAACGTGTTGGAAACCTACCCGAAGGGTATCGCCGGTTTTCGCCGCTATATCGACCTGCTCGATACGCAGCCGGACATCGCCGACCGGCCCACGGCCCGCGCTGCCGGCGCGCTGAAGGGCGACATCGTCTATCGCAACGTCGGCTTCGGCTATAGCGCCGCGTCGCCGGTGCTCACCGACATCTCGCTGACCATTCATGCCGGCGAGACCATCGCCTTCGTCGGCCCGTCCGGCGCCGGCAAGACCACCATCTGCTCGCTGCTGCCGCGCTTCTACGACGTGACGAGCGGTGCCATCACCATCGACGGCATCGACATTCGCGACATGACGCTGGCCTCCCTGCGCGCCCAGATCGGCATCGTGCAGCAGGACGTGTTTCTGTTCTCCGGCACGCTGCGCGAGAACATCGCCTATGGGCGGCTCGGCGCCGACAGCGCGGACATCGACGCCGCCGTGCGCCGTGCCCAGCTCGACGACATGATCGAGCGCCTGCCCGCCGGGCTCGATACGCTGATCGGCGAGCGCGGCGTGAAGCTGTCCGGCGGCCAGAAGCAGCGCGTCGCCATCGCCCGGATGTTCCTCAAGAACCCGCCCATCCTGATCCTCGACGAGGCGACGTCGGCGCTGGACACCGAAACCGAACGTGCCATCCAGGCCTCGCTCGCCGAACTCTCGAAGGGCCGCACCACCCTCGTGATCGCCCACCGGCTCGCGACGATCCAGGGGGCCGACCGCATCGTCGTCGTCACCGAGGACGGTCTCGCCGAACAGGGCCGCCACGCCGAGCTGGTGGCCACGGGCGGCATCTACAAGCGCCTGCATGATGCGCAGTACGGGGCGCCGGCCGCGCAATAGAGATCAAGTGTCGCGCGCCCACACGAAGGTGAGTTCGTGCTTGTTGTGGAACAGATGCAGCAGCCGGCCGCCGGGAATGGCCGCGAAGGCGGCGGCGGCTTCGTGGTCGGTCGCGCCCTGGAGCTTGACCGTGCAGACGATATGCCGCGCCGCCTTGGCGTCGATCCATCGGGTCACGAGCGCCAGCAGCCGATCAGGATAGGCGATGACGTCGCTGAACAGCCAGTCCACCGGCTCCGGCGCCAGCGCGAACGCGGACTCCTGCCGCCAGCTTACGCCTAGCATCGCCGCCACCGCCGGCGCGAGCGGTGCCTTGTCGACCGCGACGACGGCCGCGCCAAGCTTCGCGATCACCCAGGTCCAGCCGCCCGGCGCGGCGCCGAGGTCGATGCAGGTTTCGCCGGGCGCCGGGAGGGCGCCGATGCGAGTCAGCCCCTCCCAGAGTTTCAGGTAGGCCCGGCTGGGCGGCCCGATATGGTCTTCCTCGAAGCGGCATTCGCCATTGACGAAGGGGCTGGTCTTGGTCGCGCTCGCCAGCATCCGGTCGGGCGCCAGCAGCGTCCAGGCACCGAGAGGAGCGGTCGGCGCCGGCTCGGGAAACACCAGCGGACGGGCTTTCACCGGCGGCAGCGCGGCGGTGATCAGCGCCATGCGCCGGTGGTGATCGACCGCATAGGCCGACCAGTTGCGCTGGATCGCCCGCAACTCGCTGGCCGCGCGTTTGATCGATTCCACCGCGATCTCCCGCGGCGCGGTCCAGACATCGAGCGCCCAGGCACTCGCTACCGGCGCATCGGGCGATAGCGCCAGCCGGCCGTGCCAGGCATCCACCGCCACCCCGGCGCGCGCCAACTCCTCGGCCAGAACGGCTTCCAGCCCCTCCGGCGCCAGATACGCCGCGGCGATCATCGGCGGCGCCATTATGGTCGGCGGGTAAAGGCCGAGACCGCCAGAACCAGCCAGCCGAGCATCAGCAACGCGCCACCGACCGGCGCCACCATCGGCAGCCGGATGCCGGCCAGCGCGTCCAGGCACACACTGCCGGCGAATAACAGCAGCCCGATCACGAACAGCCCGGCCGCCGCATGCACCAGCGGGCCGCCGCGGGCCGCCCACACCCCGCAGACCAGCAGCGCCAGGGCATGCCAGCCGAGCATGTCCCCCACGCGTCCCACTGCCGCCAACACCGTCGCATCGAACATATGCGCCGCCATCGCCGCCATCGCCACCGCCACGAGGCCGATCAACGCCCCAAGCCCGATCCACAAACGATCCATCCGGGCAGCCTACACGCGCAGAGCGGGTGGGAGAAGGCGTCGCAGGCAATCAAGGCTCCGCCGGAGCCTTGCTTCCCCCTGTTTCGCCTCGCCGCCGCCCCGTGTAAGCTGCGTACCATGCCCCGTGGTGATCTCTTTCCCGATATTTCTCCGTTCGAGACTGGCATGCTGCCGCTCGGTGATGGGCACAGCATGTACTGGGAGCAGTGCGGCAATCCGCGTGGCATGCCGGTGTTGTTCCTGCATGGCGGCCCGGGCGCCGGCGCGGGGACGGTGCATCGGCGATTTTTCGATCCGGCGCATTGGCGCGTCATCATCTTCGACCAGCGCGGTGCGGGCCGATCGCGTCCGCTTGGCGGCCTGACCGCGAACACGACGCCGGACCTTGTCGCCGATATCGAGATTTTGCGCCGCCATCTCGGCGTGCCGCGCTTTCTTCTGTTTGGCGGCTCGTGGGGCTCCACCCTGGCGCTGGCCTATGCGCAGGCGCATCCCGAGCGGGTGAGCGCCTGCGTGCTGCGCGGGATTTTCCTTGGCCGCCCGATCGAGATCGAGTGGTTCATGCATGGCATCGCGCAGGTTTTTCCTGAGGTTCATGCGGCCTTTGTCGGGCATCTGCCGGCGGGCGAGCGCGGCAATTTGCTGGGCAGCTATCTTGCCCGCCTCACCAATCCCGACCCCGACATTCATCTGCCGGCGGCGCGGGCGTGGTCGCTCTATGAAAGCTCGTGCAGCACGCTGCTCCCCACGCCGGGGCCCGCGGTTTCCTTCGCGCATGACCGCGCCGCCCTCGGTCTGGCGCGGCTGGAGGCGCATTATTTCACCCATGGCCTGTTCCTGCCGCCGGGCGGCCTGCTCGCGCACATGGACCGGATCGCGCATATTCCCGCCGAAATCGTGCAGGGCCGCTACGACATGATCTGCCCGCCGCATTCCGCCCTGGCGCTCGCCGCCGCCTGGCCGGCGGCGCGGCTGCATATCATTCCCGATGCCGGGCATTCCGCCCTTGAAACCGGCGCAAGGCGCGCGCTGGTCGCCGCCGTCGAGCGTTTCCGGAACGGCTGAGAAAAGGACCCCCGCATGAAAATCGGCGTCATCGGATTGGGCACCATGGGCATGGGCACCGCCATCAGCATCGTCAGGTCCGGCCATGAGGTGCATGGTTGCGACCTGCAGGAGGCCGCGCGCGCCGAGCTTGTCGCCGCCGGTGGCCACGCCGTCGCCAGCCCCGCCGAACTGCCGGGCGACATCGATGCCCTGGTGGTTTTCGTCGTCAACGCCGCCCAGGCCGACGCCGTGCTGTTCGACGCGGAGGGCTGCGCGGCCAATCTGGCGCCTGGCACCGTCGTGCTGTGCTGCGTCACCATCGCCCCGGAGGCCGCGCGTGCGCTCGATGCGAAGCTCACGGCCGCCGGGCTGATCATGCTCGACACGCCGGTTTCGGGCGGGTTCACTGCGGCGCGTGGCGGCAGCATGACGGTGATGGCCTCCGGTCCCTCCGCCGGGTTTGTCAAAGCCGGCCCGGTGCTCGATGCCATTGCCGGCAAGGTCTGGCGCCTCGGCGAGGAGGTCGGCGTCGGCAGCACGGTGAAGATGGTCAATCAGTTGCTCGCCGGCGTGCACATCGCCACGGCCGCGGAGGCGCTGGCGCTCGGCATCCGCGCCGGCGCCGATCCGCAGACGCTGTATGACGTGATCTCGTCGTCGGCCGGCAGTTCCTGGATGTGGCAGAACCGGGTGCCGCATATTCTCGCCGGCGACGACACGCCGCTCTCCGCGGTGAACATCTTCGTCAAGGACCTCGGCATCGTGCTCGACCAGGCGCGCGCGTTGACCTTCCCGCTGCCGATGGCGGCGGCCGCGCATCAGTTGTTCCTCGCCGCCGCCGCCAATGGCCAGGGCCTGAAGGACGACGCCTTCGTCATTCGCGTCTGGCAGGCGCTCGCCGGCATCGCGTTACCGGGGAAGGCCGAGCCCTGATGCGGGGTCTGCTGCTCCTGATCCTGTTGAGCGCCTGTGCGCCGCCGCCGCCGCCGACGCCGACCCCCCTGGTGGACTCCACGAGCGGCGCGCCCAGCGCCACCATCTACATCCTCGCCAAGGAGTGGCACACCGAAATCGCCATCCCCACGGCCCCGCTGACCGGTGGGATCACGCGCTTCCACGCGATCTTCCCGCAGGCCGAATACCTCGCGTTCGGCTTCGGCGAGCGGCTGTATTTCCAGAAGCAGAACACCGATTTCGTCGACCAGCTGCGCGCCATCCTGCCCGGGCCGGGCACCGTGCTGACGACGGCGCTGGCCGGCCCGCCCCCGGTCGTGCTGCCGCGCGACGAGATGGTCGCGCTGCGCGTCAGTCAGGCCGAGTTGGACCGCATCGCCGACTTCGTCTGGGAAACGCTGGAGAAATCCCCCGCCGGCGCGCTCAATCGCCTCGGTGACGGCCCCTTCCCCGGCTATGTGTTCTACGGCGCCGCCACCACCTATTCCGGCCTGTACACCTGCAACACCTGGACGCTTGAAGCCCTCGACGCCGGGGGCCTGCATGTCGGCGCCAGCGGCGTTCTGTTCGCCGGCCAGGCGATGGACCGCGTGCGCAGTCTCGCCGGCCAACCCCTGCGGATCGCGGCAAAGCCATGACCGACTGGACCAACGGCTACATCACCGAAGTCACCTACGCCTCCGGCTTCAACCGCGAATTGTCGCCGGCCTGGCTCGCCACAGCGGCCCTGCTGCTCGGCCACCGCGCCCCCGCGCTCGATCGCCCATTCCGCTACGCCGAGCTTGGCTGCGCGCACGCGCTCGGCCTGACCATCTTCGCCAGCGCCTTCCCGCACGCCGAGTTCTGGGGCTTCGACTTCCATCCCGGCCATATCGACAGCGCCCGCCGCCTCGCCGCCGCCGCCGGGCTGACCAATATCCATTTCGAGGAAGCCTCGTTCGCCGAGCTTGCCGCCCGCCCCGACACGGCCCTGCCGGCGTTCGATTTCGTGGTCGCCCACGGTGTCTATAGCTGGGTCGCCCGCGACGCCCAGCTTGAGGTGATCGACTTCATGCGCCGCCGCCTGCGGCCGGGCGGACTGGCCTATCTCGGCTACAACACACTCGCCGGCCTCGCCGCCATGCTGCCACTGCGCGCGCTGATGCGAGACATCGTGGCGGCCACCAACGGCCCGGTCGAACAGGCCGTGCCCGGCATCGTCGGCTTCCTCAACACCATCAAGGACGGCGGCGCCGCCTATTTCCAGAACAACCCCGCCGTCGTGGCCCGCCTCGCCGCCATGGGCCAGTTGAACCCGCGCTACTTCGCGCATGAATACCTGAACCGCGACTGGACGCTGTTCACGCCCAACGACGTCGCCGCCGACATGGCGACGGCGAAGTGCAGCTTCATCGGCAGCGCCAACCTCGCCGACAACATGGACAGCGTCTCCCTGCCAGCCGGAATCCGCGACATGATCGGCCAACTCGCGGTGCCCGAATTGCGCGAGGCCGTGCGCGACCTCGCCCGCGCGCAGGTGTTCCGGCGCGACATCTTCCGCCGCGGAGGCGAACCGCTGCTGCCGGGCGAACACGCCGCCCTGCTCGACAGCTTCCGCCTCATCGGCCTCGGCCGCCCACCCGAACCAACCATCAACTTCACAACCTCGATCGGCCCCGTCACCGGCCGCGAAGACATCTACCGCCCGCTGCTCGCGATGCTCGACCGCGGCCCGCTCTCCGTGCGCGACGCCCACGCAACACCAGGCCTCGCCGCCAGCCCGCTGCACGATGCGCTGCCCGCCATCGCCCTGCTGATCGACGGCGGCTACGCCCACCCCGCCGTACCAGCGCCCTCACCCGCCGCCGCCCGCGCCCTCAATCTCGCCATCGCCGCGCGCAACGAAGCCGGCGAAACCCTGCCATGGCTCGCCACCCCCACCATCGCCTCCGCCATCGCCGGCGACCTCACCGAAATCCTCGTCATCGCCGACGCCATCGCCGGGACCCCCGGCCCCGACCCCGATCGCATCCTCGCCGCCGCCACGCACGCCACCCGCCGCGACGGCCGGCCACCGCCCGACCCAATCCCGGCCCGGCACATCCTCGCCGACCGCCTTGCCGTCGTCCAGGCGGGCATGGCGGCGCGGCGGGCTACGCTGCAACGGCTTGGGGTGCTGTCGGAGGCGTAGGCAGGCAATCAAGGCTCCGCCGGCCAAGGGCCGAGGGCCCTTGGAACCCCAGTATTTGTTGCAGCTGTAGAGATGGCCTCGGTTGCGCGCATCATCCTGCCGAGCGTGCCGGCGAAGCCAAAGAAGCCCAGCCACATCTCGGTGTTTCGTGCGAGTCCCGATGTCGATTGCCTGCGGCGCCAGAAGTCCGGGGGATCGAAGGGGCGTGCCCCTTCGCCGCCGGAGGCGTGCTTGCCTAAGCCTTCGGCAGCCGCACCACAAACCGCGCCCCGATGACCGTCCCGGCCGCGTCGCGGCGATTTTCGGCCACGATCCGGCCTTTCAGCGCCTCGACGATTTGCCGGCTGATCGACAGGCCGAGGCCCGAGTGCTGGCCGAAGCGTTCATCCTGCGGGCGTTCGGAGTAGAAACGCTCGAACACGTGTTCGAGCCGCGCTTCCGGCACGCCCGGCCCTTCATCCTCAACAGCGAGTTCGATCATACCGCCGGCGTCGCGCGCGCGCAGGGTGATGTAACCGTTGCGTGGAGAGAATGATTTTGCGTTGCCGATGAGGTTGCGCAGCACTTGCACCAGGCGCCCTTCGACGCCTTGGACTTCGAGGTGGGCGTCGGGCGCATCGAGCACCATGTGGGCTTCGCCGTCGTCGCGGGTCGACTCGTTGATCTCGGCGAGCGTTTCCAGGATCGGCTTGAGGTCGACCTTTTCGGTGGCGACGCGCGAGAGTTCGGCGTCGATGCGCGAGGCGTCGGAGATGTCGCTGATCAGGCGGTCGAGCCGTCCGACGTCCTCGGCAATGATGGCAAGCAGGCGGCGCTGCTTATCCGCGTCCTCGATGCGGCGCAGCGTTTCGATGGCGCTGCGGATAGAGGAGAGCGGGTTCTTGATTTCGTGCGCCACGTCGACGGCGAAACGTTCAATGGCGTCCATGCGGGCCCATAATGCGCGTGCGGATTCGGAAAGGGCGTGGGCGAGCAGGCCGATCTCGTCGCCGCGTGCGAGCAGGCCGCCGGGCATCGCGAAGCCGCGCCCGCTGCCTTCGCGCATGCCCGCGGCGGCGTCGGCCAGATGCAGGATCGGGCGGGCGATGGTGCGCGCGAGATACCAGGACAGTGCGACCGTGAGGCCGAGCGCCAGGGTGAACAGCCCGAGGATGGACAGCCGCACGGCGAGCAGGCTGTCATCGACCTCGCGCGCCTCGCGGGTGAGCAGCACGATGCCGACCGAGATGCGGTTGCGCAGCACGGGTTCGGCGACGGTGACGAGCAGGCGGTTGTCGAGCGTGCGGCGGATATAGGGCGGCATCTGGCGGCCCTCGTCCACCCCGGTCAGCCGCAGTTCCTCCTTGACGTCGGGCTGCCAGTCCAACCCCGCCGCCTGCGGCCCGGTATCGAGCAGCGGCCCGGCGCTGATATGCGGCAGCCAGGCGAGGATGCGGTCGTAGATGCGCCCGATCGTGCCGACGAACTCGCCGCGATCGACGGGCGGCGGCAGTGGCTCGGCCACCACCGCGCCGCCGGCCGCCTCGCGCACCCGGCTGTCGGCGATCAGCAGCCCGTCCGGCGCGTAGATGCGGGCCTGCGCGTTCGGGGTCGGTTCGGTGAGCCGGCGCAGCAGCGGGCGGGCCTGGTCGGGCACCAGCCGCGCCTTGCCCTCCTCCTCGCGCACCGCGGCCTCGCCGAGCGCGCCGGCATAGACGCGCGACAACTCCCGCAGCGTCGTCACCTCGGCGCGCAGCAGGCCCTGCTGGTACTGGTCGAGATAGAGCAGTGCCGCCAAAAGCAACGCGAGCGGCAGCAGGTTGACCAGCAGGATGCGTTGCAGCATCGGCGCCACCCAGCGCGGCCGCATCCGCAGCATCGGAGCCATCGTCGCCGGAGGTGCTGGAAGGAGGCCGGCGTCGGGCATCACGCCTCCTTGTAGCGATAGCCGATGCCATAGAGCGTCTCGATGGCGTTGAAGCTGTCGTCGCCGGTGCGGAACTTCTTGCGGACGCGCTTGATGTGGCTGTCGATGGTGCGGTCATCGACGTAGATGTTCTCGCCATAGGCCGCGTCGATCAGCTGGTCGCGGGATTTCACCATGCCCGGACGGGTGGCGAGCGCCTTGACGAGCAGGAATTCCGTCACCGTCAACTGGATGTCGGTGCCCTTCCACAGGCACTGGTGCTTGGTCTCGTCGAGCACCAGCTCGCCGCGCAGCATGACGCCGGATGGGGTGGCGCCGGAGCCTTCGGCGCGGCTGGTCTCATTGCGGCGCAGCAGCGCGCGGATGCGCTCGATCAGCAGGCGCTGGCTGAACGGCTTGGTGATGTAGTCGTCAGCGCCGAGGCGCAGGCCCATGAGTTCATCGACCTCCTCGTCCTTGCTGGTCAGGAAGATCACCGGCAGCGAGGAGCGGGTGCGCAGCCGTTGCAGCAGTTCCATCCCGTCCATCCGCGGCATCTTGATGTCGAGCACGGCGAGATCGACCGGACGCGCGGTGATCCCCTGCAGCGCGCTTTCGCCGTCCGTGTAGGTACGGACGGTGAAGCCCTCCTGTTCGAGCGTCATCGACACGCTCGTGAGGATATTGCGGTCGTCGTCCACCAGGGCGATGGTCTGCTTCATCGGAGCATCTCCATTTGGCGCGACCCCTATGGGCCGGCGGAACAGAATATGGCACGCAATTGTGGCACAACGCGGTTGGACGGTGAACGAATTATGGCAGACGCGGCGAAAGAGCAGCCCATCCCGGAATTCCAGGCCATCGGCCTGCTCCGCGCCGCCCGCGTCGGCACGCTGGCGACGGTCATCGACGGCCAGCCCTTCGCCTCGCTGGTGACGCCGGCGACCGCGCCCGACCGCTCGGTGCTGCTGTGGCTGTCCGATCTGTCGGAGCACACGCGGCATTTGAACACCGATCCGCGCTGCTCGATCCTGGTCAGCGGGCCGGCCGAGAGCGCCAATCCGCAGACGGCGCCGCGCCTGACCATCACCGGCCTCGCCGAACCGAGCGCCGACCGGAGCCTCAAGGCGCGTTGGCTGGCCGTGCATCCCTATGCCGCGCTCTACGCCGATTTCGCGGACTTCCGCCTCTGGCGCATCGCCCCGCGCGCCGGCCTCCTCGTCGGCGGCTTCGCCCGCGCCACCCGCCTTCGCCAGACGGCCTTCGCGGCGGACCCGCCGGCGGTCGCCGCGGTCGGCGCCGCCGCCGATGGGATCATCGCGCATTGCAACGCCGACCACGCCGACGCCCTGGCGCTGCTCGCCGGCACGCCCGGCCCGTGGCGGATGGTCGTCGTCGATGTCGATGGCTGCGATCTCGCACAGGGTGAGGTCACCCGCCGCATCGCCTGGTCCGCCCCAGCCGCCGACGCCGCGAGCGTGCGCACCGAACTGGTCCGCCTCATTCGTGCCATCCGCGCCGCATAACTATTTCTTGTACTGCTGGACCTGACACCACTCCGCCCGCTATGAGCGGCACCCGCGCTTGCAAGCAAGCCCACGCTGACAAGAAAGCCCACGCTGACAAGAAAGACTGAGGAAACGTGCCAATGACGATGAACTCCGCACTGCGCGGCACCGGCATCCGCGCCGGCCACACCGTGCATGCAAACCTGACGGCGCCCGCGCTGACCGCCCACGCCATCCGCCGCCACGAAGGCACCCTCTCCGCCGATGGCGCGCTGATGGTGAACACCGGCGTCCATACCGGCCGCTCCGCCCAGGACAAGTTCGTCGTCGATGAGCCGGACAGCACCGCCAAGGTCTGGTGGGGCAAGGTCAACAAACGCCTCGCGCCGGAGAAATTCGCCACCCTCTCCACCCGCATCCAGGCCTATCTCCAGGGCCAGGAACTCTTCACCCAAGACCTCTACGCCGGCGCCGACCCCACCCGCCGCATCCGCGTCCGCCTCGTCACCACGCAGGCCTGGTCCGCCCAGTTCGCCCGCAACATGTTCATCCGCCCTGTCGAAGCCGATCTGCCCGGCTTCGAGCCGGACTGGGTGATCCTGCACGCGCCGCATTTCCACGCCGACCCCGACATCGACGGCGTGCGCAGCAGCACCGCCATCGTGCTCTCGCTGGGCGCGCGCCGCATCGTTATCGCCGGCACCGAATATGCCGGCGAGATCAAGAAATCTATCTTTACCGTAATGAATTGGAAACTCCCCGACGAAGGCGTGCTGCCGATGCATTGCAGCGCCAATGTCGGCCCCTCCGGCGACGTCGCGCTGTTCTTCGGCCTGTCCGGCACCGGCAAAACCACCCTCTCGTCGGACCCGACGCGCCCGCTGATCGGCGATGACGAGCACGGCTGGGGGCCGGACGGCGTGTTCAACGTCGAAGGCGGCTGCTACGCCAAGGTCATCAACCTCAGCGAAACCGCCGAACCGGAGATCTGGGCCGCCTCACACCGCTTCGGCACCGTGCTCGAAAACGTCGTCGCCGACGCGCGCGGCCGGCTCAACCTCGCCGATGCCAGCCTCACCGAGAACACCCGCTCCTGCTACCCGGTCGACTACATCCCCAACTGCGTGCGCGCCGGCCGCGGCGGGCAGCCGAAAAACGTGGTCATGCTCGCCGCCGACGCCTTCGGGGTACTGCCGCCAATCGCCAAACTCTCGCCGGCGCAGGCGATGTACCACTTCCTCTCCGGCTACACCGCCATCGTCGCCGGCACCGAAAAAGACGCCGGCAGCGAACCGCAAGCCACCTTCAGCGCCTGTTTCGGCGCACCCTTCCTGCCCCGCCCACCGGAACTCTACGGCCGCATGCTCGCCGACCTCATCGCCCAGCACGGCGCCGATTGCTGGCTCATCAACACCGGCTGGACCGGCGGCCCCTACGGCGTCGGCTCCCGCATGTCGATCCGCCACACCCGCGCCCTCCTGCGCGCCGCCCTCGACGGCTCGCTCGCCAAAGTCACCTTCCGCAAAGACCCGTTCTTCGGCCTGATGATCCCCGAAGCCGTCAGCGACATCCCCGCAGACGTGCTCGACCCGCGCCAGTCCTGGACCGACAAAGCCGCCTACGACACTACCGCACGCAATCTGGTCAGCCGATTCGCCGCCAATTTCGAGGGATTTCTCGGCTTCGTCGGCGATGACGTGAAGGCGATTGCGCTCAAGACGGCATAAGGCAGAAGCGCGCCTCCGGCGGCGTCGTGCGCAGCGCGCCTCCGGCGGCAAAGGGGCACGCCCCTTTGATCCCCCCGACTGCTCGCGGCCGGCCGGACGGCTTTCGGGTGAGGCACCCGCGATCTCGCCGCATTCACTGGCGAAGCCCAAACTCTCGCGCGATGCAATGCGGTCCGAGATGTCCATTGCCTGCGGCGCAAGCAGTCGGGGGGATCAAAGGGGCGTGCCCCTTTGCCGCCGGAGGCGCGCTGCGCACGACGCCGCCGAATGCGCGCTTGCCTTCCTTGGACTGCCGTGGGGGAGCCGATCGGACTCTGCTTAGCGCCGTCGCGCCGCCGCGGCCCGCAGCGCGATGCCGATGACCGCGTTCCGGCAAATTGTCTCCGCCGGCGCGCCGGTACGTTTGCAACTCCGTTCGGCTTCCCAAACACGGCTGCACGCCTGATCCAGCGCGGCTTCCCCCCATAGGGTGAGCGCCTGCACGAACGCGCCCTCCCGACGGAAGAAGATCGGTGGGCGAACCCCTTTGGCCGCCTCGCTCGCGGATTGGCCGCTCGTCATTCCCGCGCGTGCCCGTTGCAGCCTTTGCAAATGCAGCAATGTGGCGCGCAGGACGCCGACCGGAGCCGTGCCTTCGGCGACCGCCAGTTCGAGCGCACGGTCCGTCCCCGGCACGTCTCCGCTGGTTGCGGCGAACAAGGCGTCATCGAGTGACAATCCGGCGAGATCGCCCACGCATATCCGCGCCGCGACCAGATCAACCTGGTTGCCGTCACCGACATACAGCGCAAGCTTCTCGACCTCCCGATGCGTCACCGCCTGATCGACTCCGAGGTTCGCGGCCAGCCAGACCAACGCGTCGGCGTCTGCCGTTACACGGGAGGCCGCCAATCCCATGCGAATTTCCTGTTCGAGCGCGCGGCCCTCCAGCGGATAGCAGCCGATGGTGGCACCGCGCGCGGCCTTCTCGACCACTCCCCGAAGCTTGCCCCGCGCGGCGAGGCCCGGCGCTTCCAGGACCAGGAACCCTTCGGATTTGTCGTCCAGCACGCGCTGAACCAACGTCGCGGCCGCATCGGTCACGTCGCGGACTCGCACTACACGCCGCCCTCCCGTCAGCGATGCCGACGCCATTTCGCTGGGAACCGCGCCGATGCCGTCGCGCTCGAGGTCAACGACCCGAAACGGATCATCCGACGCCCCGGCCACCGCCCGCACCAGCGCGCGCGCGCGCTCGCGGATCAAGCCCACATCGTCGCCGAACAACAGCGCCACCTTGGCTGCCCCGGGATCGCGCAGAAATCCCTCGACCTGCCGGGCGTCGAGCTTCATGCCTCAGTTGTCCGTCGCGCGCCGGGCGAAGAAGGCGGCGAGTTGCAGTGTGATCTGATCGGCAACCGCTTCGGTGACCCGACGCTGCACCGCGTCGCTCTCCAGATCCAGCGCGAAGAACTGTTGATCGAACAGGTTCAGACCATCCGTTGAACGCGCCGTTCCGCTCGCCAGCGTGCGCCGCTGCGGCTCCTGCGCCGTTAGCGTCCAACTCGCGACCCCGACCAGTCGGAAGCGGGTCGGCGCACTGGTCAGTTGCTGGATGCTCAGCGCCTCACCCGAGACGACGTAGCTGATCGTCAGATCGTAGCGCCGCGCGATACCGCCCCCGCCACGTTCGAACCGCGTCTGCAGCGCCTGGCGCAGCAATTGGCCGGACCGCTCGGGCAGCAGGCCGACGCTGATCTCGGCCAATCCGGTTTCCGCCGGTCCCGCCGTTCCATCGGACCGGGTTGCATAGATCGGCCGCAATCCACAGCCGCTCACCGTGAGCAGTGCGGCCGCAAGCATCGCCGCCATGAATCCTAGGCCCCTGCGCGGCAAGGTCCGTGGCGGGGCCATGCTAGCCGGCGATCACGAAGTTCACGATGCGGTCGGGCACGTACACCTTCTTCACGATCCGCTTGCCCTCCAGCAGTGCCGCCACATTGGGCATTGCCATCGCCGCCGCGACATTTGTCGCTTCATCGCGGCCGGGTGCCACTGAAATCGTCGCTCGCAGCTTGCCCATCACCTGGACCGCGATTGTCACCAACTCGGCCGCCGCCAGCGCCGCATCCGCTTCGGGCCAGGACAGCTCGGCCACCAAGGTCGTTGTTCCCGGCTGCAGGAGTACAAAAATCTGCTCCGCCAGATGCGGCATCATCGGTGAGACCAGCCGGGCCGCGATCAACACCGCCTCACGGCGTGCCCAGTCGAGACCGTCCACATCGTCACCCGTCGCCACGGCGCGTTCGGCGTCCGCGATGGCGTTCGACAACTCATAGATGCGCGCCACGGCGACGTTGAAAGCGAACCCGTCCAACGCTTCCGTGACCGTCTGGATCGACCGGTGGCTGATGCGCCGCAGCGTTCGGGCTGCTATACAGAATGTATCGGGAACAGGTTCGTCCCCGGCTCCGACAGTCTCGGCCAGGCGATACAGCCGCTGTGTGAACCGATACGCTCCGACCGCACCCGACTCGGTCCACTCCATGTCCCTCTCCGGCGGATTATCCGACAGGATGAACCACCGAGCCGTATCCGCGCCGAAGCGCGCGATGATGGCGCCGGGATCGACGGTGTTGCGCTTGGATTTCGACATCGCCTCGACGCGGCCGACTGTCACTGCCTCGCCGGTTTCGCGATGCACGGTGGTTCCGTCGAGCCGCTTCTCGATCTCGTCGGGGTAGAGCCACGCTCCGTTGCCCTCGGTGCCGAGGCGGTAGCTCTCATGCGTCACCATTCCCTGCGTGAACAGCCCGGCGAACGGTTCGGCGATATCCAGATGGCCCGTGCGCACCATCGCCCGCGCGAAGAACCGCGAATACAGCAGATGCAGGATGGCGTGCTCGATGCCACCGATGTACTGATCGACGGGCATCCAATGCGCTGCCGCGGCCCGGATGACGGGGATATCGGCGCCGGGGCTGCAGAACCGCGCGAAATACCAGGAGCTGTCGACGAAGCAGTCGCACGTATCGGTCTCCCGTCGCGCCGGTTTCGCGCAGGATGGGCAGGCCACGTGCTTCCAGGTCGGGTGGTGATCGAGCGGGTTGCCGGGGCGATCGAAGGTCACGTCCTCGGGCAGCAGCACGGGCAAATCCGCGTCGGGCACCGGCACCACGCCGCAGGCCTCGCAATGGATCACCGGGATTGGACAGCCCCAGTAGCGCTGCCTGCTGACCCCCCAATCGCGCAGTCGCCAATTGATCACGCCGCGCCCGATGCCGCGCCGTTCAAGCTCGGCGATGATCGCGGCTTTGGCCGCCACCGGCGCCTCCAGCCCATCGAGGAAGCCTGAGTTGATCATCACGCCGGTGCCGTCGAACGCCTTGGCGGCGACTGCGAAACCGCTGGCCTCCTGGCCGGCTGGCCGAACTACGGGCAGCACCGCCAGGTTGTATTTGCGGGCGAAATCGAGGTCGCGCTGGTCATGCGCGGGGCAGCCGAAAATTGCCCCCGTGCCGTATTCCATCAGCACGAAATTGGCGATCCACACGGGGAATGTCACGCCCGGCAGGAACGGGTGCTGGACCCGCACGCCGGTATCGTAGCCGCGCTTCTCCATCGTCTCGATGATGGCCTCGCTGGTGCCCATCCGCCGGCATTCCGCGATGAACTCGGCCGCTTTGGCATCGCGCGCGGCGACTGCGGCGGCCAGCGGGTGCTCCGGCGCGATCGCCAGGAACGACATGCCATACAGCGTGTCCGGCCGTGTCGTATAAACCTCGACCTTGCGGATGGCGTCCACTGGCGCGTCCACCGGCGTCGCCAGATCGAAGTTGATCCGCGCGCCTTCGCTACGGCCGATCCAGTTGGCCTGCATCAGCCGCACCCGCTCCGGCCACCGGTCGAGCCCATCGAGTGCGGTGAGCAGTTCCTGCGCGTAGTCGGTGATCTTGAAGAACCACTGTGACAGCAGCTTCTTCTCCACCTGTGCGCCCGACCGCCAGCCGCGCCCGTCGATCACCTGCTCGTTGGCGAGCACGGTGCCCTCGGAGGGGTCCCAGTTCACCCAGCTTTCGCGCCGCTCCACCAGGCCGGAGCGGATGAAATCAACGAACAGCTTCTGCTGATGGCCGTAATAGGCTGGGTCGCAGGTGGCGAATTCGCGTTTCCAGTCGAGCGACAAGCCCATGCGCTGCAATTCCGCGCGCATGTTGGCAATATTGTCCCATGTCCATTTCGCCGGATGGATGCCGCGCTCGCGCGCTGCGTTCTCTGCCGGCAGGCCGAACGCGTCCCATCCCATCGGGTGCATCACTGCATAGCCGCGCGCCCGCTTGTAGCGGGCCACCACGTCGCCGAGCGTGTAGTTGCGGACGTGGCCCATGTGGATCTTGCCACTCGGATAGGGAAACATCTCCAGCACGTAGTATTTCGGCTTGCCGTCGGTCGGCACGTCTTCCACCCGGAAGCACCCGCGCGCATTCCACTCGCGCTGCCAGCGCGGCTCGGCGGAGAGAAAATCATAGCGCGGCTCGGCCGCGATTGTGGCGTCGGGTATGGGAATGTTCATCGAACTCTCAGAGCACAGAATACGGAAACGGCAAGCTTGTGTATCGGTCAGATCACGGCTGACGGCAACCCGCTCCTGCTCGCGGCGGGCCATGCGGGGTTATTAATTCACTAAATAAATTCGTGAAAATAATTTTCTACGTTTTCTTTCGTTCGTTGGTTGACATCCGCCCGGAACCGGAGAAAATACACCATCGAGACCGCCACAACTAACCGTCATGATTTCCGGGGTTGCTCGACGATAGGGTCCGCCCGCTCGAGACCATGGCGCTTATGTTTGCCTTACGCCGCCTTCGCTTTCTGCGAAGCAACGTCCAGCCATAAAACGCAATTCCGACATCCAGGAAATCTCATCATGCCCGAACTGCGGCTGACCGCCTCCCCAAGCCACCCGACCCGCCGCGCGCTGCTGGTGGGAACCGCCCTGGCGGCCTTGTCCGCCCGCGTCGCGCGTGCGGCCGATCCGGTGCTGATCGGCGTCAGCGGGCCGTTGACCGGGCCGGCCGCGCAGTATGGCGCGCAGTGGAAGAAGGGTTTTGATCTGGCCCTCGACGAGGTGAACGGCACGGGTGCCACGGGCGGCGGCATCAAGGGCCGGCCGCTCGCCTATCAGTTCGAGGACAGCCAGAACGACCCGCGACAATCGGTGGCGATCGCGCAGAAGTTTGTCGGTGACCCGAAGATCGTCGTTGAGCTCGGCGATTTCTCCAGCCCCGCCTCGATGGCCGCCTCGCCGATCTACCAGCGCGGCAAGCTCGTGCAGTTCGGCTTCACCAACTCGCACCCCGACTTCACCAAGGGCGGCGACTATATGTGGAGCAACTCGATCAGCCAGGCCGAGCAATCGCCGCAGCTTGCGAGCTTCGCGGTCAAGGAGCTTGGCCTCCAGCGTGTCGCTGTCCTGCATTTGAACACTGACTGGGGCCGCACGTCGAAGGACCTTGCCGTCGCCACCGTCAAGGCGTTGGGAGCCGAGGTGGTGGCCGCCGAGGGCTACATGCCGGAAGAGCGCGATTTCCGCTCCACCCTGGTCCGCGTGCGCGACGCCAAGCCCGACGGCGTCATTCTGATTTCCTACTATACAGACGGCGCGCTGATCGCCCGGCAAACCCGCGTCGCCGGACTCACGCAGCCGCTGGTCGCGATCGGCTCCGTCTACTCGCCCAAATTCATCGAGCTGGGTGCGGAGGCGGTCGAAGGCGTCTACAGCCAGTCGAACTTCTTCCCCGACGAGCCGCGTGCCGAGGTGCAGGATTTCGTGAAGCGGTTCAAGGCGCGCTACGGCGAGGAGCCCGATTCCTTCAATGCCTATGGCTACGACACCATCATGCTGATGGCCGCCGTGATGCGGCAGTTCGGCACCACCCGGCCGGAAATCCACGCCGGCCTCGGCAAGATCCAGGGCGTGCCGAGCGTGATCTTCGGCAAGGTCAGCTTTGACACGGCGACCCGTCGCGTTGCCGGCGCGCAGACCATCAACATCCAGGTCAAGGGCGGCAAGTTTGTTCCCTGGGACGGCAAGCCCGCGGTGCCCCGCACTTGAAAACCGAGGGGCCTGAATAGATGAGCTGGTATGGCCCCTGGCTGGACTACACCGTCAACGGCCTGGTTATCGGCAACATCTACGCGTTGCTGGCGGTCGGGCTGGCGTTGATCTTTGGCGTGGCGAACCTGATCAACTTCGCCCATGGGTCGCTCTACACTGTCGGCGCCTATATCGGCTGGGTGTGTCTGACGCAGCTGCATCTGCCGCTGGTGCTGACGGTGCCGCTGGTGCTGGTGGGGTCGGCCGCGATTGGCGTGGCCATCGAGCGGCTGGCGTTGCGGCCGTTGCACAACACGTCGCGCATCGCGCCGTTGCTCGCGACGATTGGCATCAGCCTGGTGCTGGACCAGATCGTGCAGCTTCTGTTCACCCCCAATCCGCGCGCTCTGCCCAGCCCGCTGCCGGATTGGCGCTTCCAGATCGGCGGCGGCACCATCGGCACGCTCGATCTGCTCATCCTCGGTGTCGGCCTCGGCACGGCGTCGCTGCTGTACGGGTTCCTGCGCTTTACAAAACTCGGCTGGGCGGTCCGCGCCACCGCGCAGGACCGTGACGCGGCGCAGCAGATGGGCGTCGATGTCGATCGGGTGAACATGTCGGTCTTTGCCATCGCCTCCGCCCTTGGCGGGCTGAGCGGGATGCTGGTGGGCATGTACTATAACAACATCGACCCCGGCATGAGTTTTGATGCCACGCTGAAAGGCGTCGTCGCGCAGATCATCGGCGGCATGGGCAACGTGCCCGGCGCCATTGCCGGTAGCCTGTTGCTTGGGCTGATCGAGAGCTACGGGATCGCCTTGTTCGGCACCAGCTACCGCAACCTGTTTGCTTTTGTGCTGCTGATCCTCATCCTCATTCTGCGCCCGAACGGCCTTTTCGCCTCCGCGAAGGAGATGCCGCCCGAGCCGATGACCGGCAGCTTCATCGCGCGTGGGGCGCCGGTGCGCATTCCCCGGCCGGTGCTCGCGGCCATCGTCGTCGTGGCCGCGCTGTTACCGCTCGCGACCTCCGACTATGTGGTGCAGACCGCGACCAACGCCCTGCTCTACGGCTTGCTTGCCCTCAGCCTCACTTTGGTTGCTGGCACCGTCGGCATGGTTTCACTCGGCCATGCCGGGTTGTTGGCGATCGGCGCCTATGCGTCGGCGCTGCTGGCCATCGAACTGAAAATCCCGGTCGTGGTTTCGATCGGGCTGGCCGGCGTGATCACGGCGGTGCTCGGGACGCTGCTGGTGTTCCCCTCGTTCCGCATGCGCGGCCACTACGTCTCGATCGCCACGCTGGCCATCGGCCAGATCGTCGCGCTCGTCATCCTCAACTGGAACAGCCTGACGCGCGGCCCGATCGGCATCAGTGGCATTCCCGAACTCGGTATTGCCAGCCTGCCGCTCTACGACGCGCCGCAGGCTTATTGGTTCGTTCTCGTCATTGTCGTGGCGCTGGCTTTGCTGCAAACCCGGGTGCTGTCATCCCATCTCGGCCGCACCTGGCGGGCGCTGCGCGACGACGACATCGCGGCGCGTTCGCATGGCATCAACCCGAACCGCTACAAGGCGATGGCCTTCGCCTTCGGCGGCTTCGGCGCGGGCATCGGCGGCGCGGTCACGGCGCATATCTACTCCTATATCAACCACGAAACATTCAACGCGCCGATCTCCGTTCTCGCCTTGACCATCGCCATCCTCGGCGGGCTCGGCAACGTCGTCGGCGCTTTGCTCGGCGCCGTGCTGCTGATCGGCCTGCCGGAACTGTTCCGCGGCCTCGCCGAATACCGCATGCTGATCTACGGCATTGTTCTGCTCCTGCTCATCCGCGTGCGCCCGCAAGGCCTGCTGGGAACCGCCTGATGAACGCCAAACGGACAAAAGTTTTTTGTTTCTTTTTTTCAAAAAAGAAAGCGCTTCTTTTTAAAAAAAGAAGCAAAAACTTTTTACCCGTTTGCCACGGCGCGACCGGATGCTGAACATCAAGGGTCTGACGCGTAGTTTTGGGGGGCTGACTGCGGTCAACGCAGTGGATCTTACCCTGGGCGCCGGCGAACTCGTCAGCATCATCGGGCCGAACGGCGCCGGCAAGACGACATTGTTCAACCTCATCAGCGGCCTTGACGTGCCCGATTCTGGGTCGGTTCATTTTGAGGGCCGGGACATCACCGGTGTCGCCGCTGAAACCCTCGCAGACCTCGGCCTCGCGCGCACGTTTCAGCACGGCCGGGTCTTCGCCAATCTGAGTGTGATGGACAACGTCCTCGTCGGCGGCCACACGCGGTTGCGGGCCGCCCGCCCGTCGCTCCCCGGCGCCGGTGCGTTCGCCGAGCTTCTGCTCGCCCTCATACGCCCGCCCGCCTTGCGCGCCGAGGAGGCCGCTTTGCGGGCCGAGGTGAAGGATATTCTCGCGCTCTTCGGCGATCGCCTGCTGCCGCGCATGGACCACCCGGCGCATAGCCTGTCCTACGCCAATCGCCGCCGCGTCGAGATCGCCCGTGCGCTCGCCGTCCGCCCGCGCCTGTTGCTGCTCGACGAACCGACGGCGGGGATGAACGAGACGGAAACCGCGGAAATCCAGGAGATTGTGGCACGGCTGAAGGCCGGCGGGCAGACCATTCTGCTGATCGAGCACAAGCTCGGCATGGTCATGCGCCTGTCCGACCGCGTGGTGGTGATGGATGGCGGCAGCGTGATCGCCGAGGGACCGCCCGAACAGGTGCGCCATGACCCAGCCGTCATCGAGGCCTATCTGGGCAGCCACGCGACCGGCGCCGCCGTGCCTGTTGAGGCCACGCCCGTTGAGGCCACGCAATGAGTGCGCCGTTACTGCAACTCGCCAAGGTCAACTCCTTCTATGGCCCCGTGCAGGTCCATTTCGACCTCGACATCGAAGTTGCGGCCGGCGAGATCGTTTGCCTGCTTGG
Organism: Rhodospirillales bacterium; assembly: GCA_043744375.1. Taxonomy (GTDB): domain Bacteria; phylum Pseudomonadota; class Alphaproteobacteria; order Acetobacterales; family Acetobacteraceae; genus CAIYPH01. Next base: position 35,864 of record JAYTUU010000010.1, read on the forward strand.
CGGCAATGCAAGCGGCAAATCGACGACGATGAAGGTCATTCTCGGGCTGCTGCGCCCGCGCACCGGCAGTGTCACCTTCGACGGCCAGGCAATCACCGGCCTGCCGACGCCGAAAATCATTCGCCGCGGCATCGGCTCCGTCCCCGAGGCGCGTCGCCTGTTCGGCGCCATGACGGTGCGCGAGAACTTGCTCATGGGCGCCTATATCCGCGACGACAGCGCCGCCATCCGCGCCGATCTGGAACGCGTGTTGACCATTTTCCCGCGCCTGCGCGAACGCCTCGCCCAGCGTGCCGGCACGCTGTCGGGCGGCGAGCAGCAGATGGCCGCGATGGCGCGAGCGCTGATGGGGCGCCCGCGGCTGATCTGCATGGACGAGCCGACGATGGGCCTGTCGCCGCGCTTCGTCGACCTCGTGCTGGAACTGATCGCCACGATCAACCGCGAGGGGGTCACGGTGTTCATGGTCGAGCAGAATGCCAGCCTCGCATTGCAGATTGCCCATCGCGGCTACGTGCTGCAAACCGGCCGTATCGCCCTTTCAGGCCCAGCCGCGACCCTGGCGCGCGACCCACGCATTCGCGACGCCTATCTCGGCGGCGAGGTCGTGACGTGATACGAACGGACATGACCATGACCCCGAAGGTTCTCGGCTTCTTCACCCGCCTGCTCGACGATGTCAGCCCCGGCGAGCGCTATCGTCTGGCGATCGAGCAGATCGTCCATGCCGAGCGGATGGGCCTGCAAACTGCCTGGGTGGCGCAGCATCATTTCGACGCGGCCGAAGGCGGGCTGCCGGCGCCGCTCGTTTTCCTTGCCAGCGCCGCCGCCCGCACGTCGCGGATCCGGCTGGGCACGGGTATCATCACGCTGCCGCTCGATAACCCCGTTCGCGTTGCGGAGGACACGGCCGTGCTTGACCTGATGTCCGGCGGGCGGCTGGAAGTCGGCGTTGGGCCCGGTGGCACCCCGTCCTCGTTCACCGCCTTCGGCCATGACAATGCCGAGCGCAACGCGATTTTCGCGCGCTACCTTGCGGTTCTTATCGATGCCTGGCGCGGCAACCCGATCGGCGGCAGCTCGAACCGGCTCTACCCGCCCGCGCCGCATCTGCCCGGGCGGGTCTGGCAGGCGACCTTCTCCGTCGAGGGCGGGCGTCGCGCGGGGGCAGCCGGCGATGGGCTGATGCTCTCGCGCACTCAGCCCCGCGCCGCTGACGCGCCTCGCGCCTCGCTCGCCGACATTCAGAACCCCATCATCGATGCCTATCTTGCCGCGCTGCCGCCGGGCACAGCGCCGCGCATTCTGGGATCGCGCAGCATCTTCGTTGCCGACGACCGCGCCGAGGCGCGCCACTATGCCGAGATTGGCCTGCGCCGCATGCTGAAGCGCATTCGTGAGATCGGCCGTCCCGCGGTCGAAGGCACGCTTGACGAGATCATCGCCGCGCTGGACGTCCATATGGGCACAGTGGAGGATGCCATCGCCTCGCTGCGGTGTGACACCACATTGCGCCGCGTCACCGACGTGTCCATGCAAGTTCATTCCGTCGATCCGCCGCACCCGCTCATCCTGCGCAGTATCGAGTTGTTTGCGCTGAAGGTGGCGCCGGCGCTCGGCTGGGCGCAGGATCAGCCCGTCCCCACCCATGCATCGCTCGAAAGAACCGGCCCATGAGCCCCGACGTCATCGACCATCTCGCCGGCATCGCCCCTGGCTCGCATCTCGATACCGTCCGCGCCTTGCGTGTCCAGGCGCGGGACAACGCGCAGAACAGCTATCTGTCGCTGTTCAAACCCGCCGACCCCGGCGACGTGACGCTCGCCGAACGCCATGCCGTCGCGGTGTTCGTCGCGACGCTGCATGCCAGCCCCGCCATTGCCGCCTTCTACACCACGGACCTTGCCGGCCTCGCCGAAACCGTCAGGATCGAGGCCGGGCGCGGCGCCACCCAGGGCCCCTATGGCGACTACCCCAGCGCCGCCCTGCACGCCGAAAACACTGATGGACCGCATTTTCGTGTCGGTGCCGAGAATCGCCCGGCGCTCGGCGGAAAACTCGCTGCCGCCTTTGAGCATGTCCACATGCTCGTCTTTCACCCCCGCGACGCCAGCCAGGCGGCCCTGCAAACCCTGCTCGATGCGGGATGGACGACCACCGGCATCGTTACCTTGTCGCAACTCGTGGCCTTCCTCGCCTTCCAGATCCGAGTCGTCGCCGGGCTGCGCGTCCTGGCTGCGGCCTGAGGGAATTGACATGACCGAAACGACGATCACCCAGACCGGCCACATAGCCCCGCCCGTGTTCACCCAGAAGGAGCTGGGCTGGCTGCCCTGGCTCGAACCCCTGGCGGCCGCGGACTTGACGGACCGGCACATGGCCGGGCTGGTCGATGCCTCGCGCGCGAAATCGCCCTATTTCATGCTGCTCGTGCGGGACCCCGATATCCTCCAGTTCCGCACCAAGACGGACAAGGACATCTTCTATAACCCCAATGCCGGCCTGCCTCGCGCCGAACGCGAACTCGCCGCCGCCGCCGCCTCGCGGCTGAACGGCTGCATCTATTGCGCCTCCGTCCATGCCCGCTTCGCATCGCATTTCTCGCACCGCACCGATGACGTGCAACGCTTGCTCGATGAAGGTGTCGGCGCTGATCTTGGCGAACGCTGGAACGCCATCGTCGCCGCCTCCGTCGCTCTGTCGACCACACCGATCGCGTTCGGCCCGGACCATATTGCCGGCCTGCGCGCGGTTGGCCTGGACGACATGGCCATCGCCGACGTCATCAACGGTGCGGCGTTCTTCAATTGGGCAAACCGCCTGATGCTGTCCCTCGGCGAGCCGGAAATTCCCGCCTAAGCAGAGTCCGATCGGCTCCCCCACGGCAGTCCAGGGAAGGCAAGCGCGCCTCCGGCGGCGTCGTGCGCAGCGCGCATTCGCGCGACGGGGCAC
>JAYTUU010000011.1:0-38795 GCA_043744375.1 Rhodospirillales bacterium
ATGGCGGAGGCGCTGCAACTCTTCGGCATGGGTGCGTCCTGGGGCGGCTATGAAAGCCTGGCGTTGCCGAGCGGCACCCTGCCGCGTACCGCCGGCAGCGCGACGTTCGGCGGCCAGTTGCTGCGGCTGCATATCGGCCTCGAAGCGCCCGCCGACTTGATCGCCGATCTGGAGCAGGCGCTGGGCGTGCTGCGCGCCAGGGCCTGAGTGCGCCAGGGCCTGAGTGCGCCAAGGCGTGCGCACGGTAGCGATGGGTTAATGTTTACGGTGCAGGTTCCGTGCGGCCTGCACCGCAAACCCGTCAGAGAGAACCGCGATGACAACAACCCCGATCGACGCCCGCGCCACCGGCGCCGCCGCGCTCTGGCGCAATCTCGGCGTGCAATTCAAAATCCTCGCCGGCATCGGCGTGGTGCTGGCGATCTTCGCCACCGTCAGCACGCTCAGCTACCGCGCCATGACCGGCGTGGCCGCGGCGATCACGGAGGACCACAAGGCTGGCTCGTCCGCCGACGACGCCCAGGCTGTCGATCGCCTGTTCAGCACAGTCCGCCAGCATGCACGCGAATTCGCCGGCAACGGCTCCGAGACCGCCGGAAATGCCGCCCTGGCGGCCGCCAGGGCGGTGCAGGTTGCGGTCGGGCCGGCGATGGCCAGTGCCATCGGTGCCGAGCAGCGCACCCTGTGGGAGGGCGTTCGCCGCGCGCTCCCAGGCTACATCGCCGACCTCGACGCCGCGATCGCGTTGAAGCGCACGCTGCGCAAGTCCATCAACGAGGAACTGGACTCAGCCGGCGCGGAGATGCGCAAGGCGCTCGACAAGATTGTGGCCAGCGCATCGCAATCCGGTGAAACGACCCTGTTCGAAATGGCGGGAATGGCCTTGCAGAGCGCGATGCAGCTTCGCCTCAATGCCGTCAAGGCGATCGAACGTGCCGATGACACCGCCCATCGCCAGGCGGTGAAGTATTTCAGCGAATTCACGTTGACGCTGAACGGCCTGATCGCTTCCGCGAATACCAACACCCTGCGCGGCGATGTCGACGCTGCCGTGCGACTGGCCAATAAATACAACGACACTTATCTGCGGATCGTCGGCCTCCACAAAGCGGCTGACGACCTGATCAACGGGAAAATGCGTGAAGCTGCCCAGGCGATAGAGACGGCGACCACCCGCATCGTCGCCCACGGAACGGCCGAGGCCGCGCGGATCGAGGCAGACACGCAGGCCGCGCTGGACAGCACGAGGTCCCTCGTGCTGACACTGTCGGCGGGCGGCATCGCGCTCGGCCTCGCCATCGCCTGGCTGATCGGCCGGCTGATCGCGCGGCCCATGAGCGCGATGACCGGCATCATGGGCCGCCTGGCCGACCGCGACTGGACGGCCGAGGTGCCGTATCGCGGCCAGAGCGACGAAATCGGCCGGATGGCGGTTGCCGTGCAGGTGTTCAAGGAAAGCGGCGTGGAAAATGACCGGCTCGTCGAGGCGGAAAAGGCTGACCTGCTGGTCAAGGCACAGCGGCAGGAGGTGATCACCAAGCTGATCGCCGTGTTCGAGCAGGAAGTGACGGGTGCGCTCAACGCGGTGGCGTCCTCCTCCACGGAGTTGAACGCGACCGCCACGAGCATGGCTGGCACCGCCGAGAAGACGACTCGGCAGGCGACTGACGTGGCCGCGGCCTCCGAGCAGGCGACGACGAACGTGCAAACGGTCGCCGCGGCGACCGAGGAACTGGCCTCCTCGGTCAGCGAAATCGGCCGGCAGGTGGCGCAGTCCGCCAAGATTGCCAGCCAGGCGGTCACCGAGGCGGAGGCCACGACCACGGCGATGCGTGGCCTCGCGGGCATGGCGCAGAGCGTTGATACCGTGGTGAAAATCATCAGCGAGATCGCCGGGCAGACCAATCTTCTCGCCCTCAACGCCACCATCGAGGCGGCACGGGCGGGGGATGCCGGCAAGGGTTTCGCGGTTGTCGCCTCCGAGGTGAAGGCGCTCGCCAACCGCACGGCGAAAGCGACCGAGGAGATCGGCCAGCAGATCAACGCCATCCAGACGGCCACCGGCGCCTCGATGTCCCGCATCGAAGTGATCGGCACGACCATCGCGGAAATGAGCCATATTGCCGCGACCATCGCCGCCGCCGTCGAGGAGCAGGGCGCGGCGACGCGGGAAATCGCCCGCAACGTGCAGGAAGCGGCGATGGGGACCGGGCAGGTCTCGGCGACCATCACCGGGGTCAGTCAGGCGGCCGGGGAAACCGCCGCCGCCGCCTCTCAGGTGCAGGCGGCCTCCGGCGAAGTGGCCCAGCAGGGGCAGACGCTGAAGCGCGAGGTCGACCGTTTCCTGACTGGAATTCGTGCCGCCTGAGCGGCGCTCGGTGGGGGCATCGGCGGGTGGGGGATCGGCGGGCGTTTGCGCCTCGGCCTGGAACGGCATGAGGAGCAGAGCCGCCGCAAGATAGCGTGGTGTGAGAACGGGGGAGAAAGCCATACCAGGAGGTGCCCATAGGCCGGCGATCGTCGATCGGTTGGGAGGGCTGCATTTCCTGCGGTTGCCCTTCGTCCGCGGCGCCCGCATTTTGCCCCCCGTTGAGGGAGCGACGGCCATAACCGGAACAATGCGGCGGAACCTATTGCTCCTGGCGACCTGCCAGGCGCTGGGACAATCGGCCAACACCATGATGTTTGCCGCTACCGCTTTGTCGGTGGCGACGTTCCTCGGGGCCCGCGATCTCGCCACCTTGCCAATTACGATCCAGCACTTCGGTGTGATGTTGTCGGTGTTCCCTACCTCTCTGCTCATGCAGCGCTACGGCCGCCGCTTCGGCTTCCGCCTCGGCTCGCTGATGGGCATGCTCGGCGCGATCGTCTGTGGCACCGGCCTGTCGATGGGCAGCCTGCCGGTGATGTGCGTCGGTGGCCTGGTGCTCGGCTACGCGGTGGCGAACCTGCAAATGTACCGCTTCGCGGCCGTCGAACTCGTGCCCGGCCAAATGCGCGCCAAGGCGATCTCCTGGGTGACCGCCGGCGGCATCCTGGCCGGCATTATTGGGCCAGGCGTGGTGCGCCTCACCTACGACCAGTTAGTGCCGATCTATCTGGCGACCTATGTCAGCATGTTCGTAGTGCATGTGCTGGTGTTCGCCATCATGTCGTTCATCCGCTTCCCCCCGCCGAGCATTCCGGAGGCGGTCGAGGGGCCGCAGCGGCCCTTGCTGGAGATCGCGCTGCAGCCGCGTTATGCGGTCTCGGTGGCAGCGGCCATGGTCGCGTTCGGCACGATGTCGTTCCTGATGAGCGCCTCACCGATTGCTATCGTCGGCTGCGGCCTGCCGCAGACCGAGGCGCATTGGGTGATCTTCCTGCACGTGATGGGCATGTTCGTGCCCTCGCTATTCACCGGCACCCTGATCACGCGCTTCGGCGTGCTGAACATCATGATGGCCGGCGCGATCATACTGGCACTTGCCGTGCTCCCGGCGATGTCTGGGCAGGGTGAGTGGAATTTCCGGATCGCGCTGATGCTGAACGGCGTCGGCTGGAATTTCCTGTTCGTCGGCGCCACCACCCTGCTCACCACCGCCTACCGCCCGAGCGAGCGCGGCAAGGCGCAGGCGCTGAACGACTTTCTCATGTTCGGCACCACCGCGGCGTCCAGCTTCCTGGCGGCGTACCTGCTGGAGATCCATGGCTGGTTCACCCTGAACGCGATCGCGCTGGTGGCGGTCGCGATTGCCATCATCGCGGTCGGCTGGTTCCGCTGGCAACACCGGTCCGAGCCGGCCGCGCTCATCTGAGCTTCGCTCTGCTTTCAGTCGCTTGTTATTGGCTCGTCGCTGACGCCTGGCGTCAAGACGCGGTCCCGGGGCCGCCGCCTACTCTGGGGCATCGACCAATGGATCGGGCGTGCCCTGTTCGGCGGATTTGGCTCTGCATTGGTTCTGTTGATCCAGATCAAATCACTTCTGGCCATGCTGAGTAGTTTCCGGAGCGGGCGGGGTCATTGGGTCTCGTCGGCTGTATCAGCCGGAGACAAGTCATGAGCGACGCCGCACTGAGCCGACCCGAGGGACAGCGTATGGCCTTGGGCATGAGCACCACGGCATTCACCGTGTGCTTTGCGGTCTGGACCATATTCTCCATCATCGGCATTCGTATTCGCCAGGAGCTGGGACTCACGCAGACCGAGTTCGGGCTGCTGGTGGGCACGCCGATCCTGACGGGATCGCTGATCCGCGTGGCGCTCGGGATATGGACCGACCAGTACGGCGGGCGCGTCGTCTATACCGCGACGATGCTGGCTGCGGCGGCGGCGACGTTCCTGCTCGCGTATGCGGACACCTACCTGATGACATTGGTGGCAGCGCTCGGGGTCGGGATTGCCGGCGGGTCCTTCGCCGTCGGTATCGCTTACGTCTCGCGTTGGTATCCGGCGGAAAAGCAGGGCACGGCGCTGGGGATTTTTGGTGCCGGTAACGTTGGTTCGGCGGTGACGAAGTTCCTCGCGCCGTTCGTAATGGTAGCGTTCGGCTGGCAGGCGGTGGCGCAGATCTGGGCGGCCGGGCTGGTGGTGATGGCCGTGGTGTTCTTCGTCACCACCAAGGACGATCCGGTGCTGGTGGCACGACGGCTGGCGGGTGAGCGGCCGAAATCGGCGTGGCTCGAGCTTGCGCCGCTGGCCAATGTGCAGGTGTGGCGGTTCGCACTGTACTACTTCTTTGTGTTCGGGGCGTTTGTCGCGCTGGCGCTGTGGCTGCCGCAATACATGATGAAAGTCTACGGGCTGGACGTACAGACGGCCGGCATGATCGCGGCGTTCTTTTCGGTTCCGGCGAGCCTGCTGCGGGCCTATGGCGGGCATCTCTCGGATGTGTATGGCGCGCGCCGGGTGATGTGGTGGACGTTCCTGGTGACCATCGCGGCGACATTCCTGCTGTCGTATCCACCGACGGACTACATCGTCTATGGAATAAATGGCAAGTATTCGTTCCACATGGAGATGGGCGTCGTCGGCTTCACCATCACCATCTTTGTGCTCGGCTTCTTCATGGCCCTGGGCAAAGCAGCGGTCTACAAGCACATCCCGGTCTATTATCCGCAAAGTGTCGGCTCGGTCGGTGGGCTGGTGGGCATGATCGGTGGGCTCGGCGGGTTCGTGCTGCCGATCCTGTTCGGGGTGCTGAACGACCTGACCGGGCTGTGGACGAGCTGCTTCATGGCGCTGTTCGTGCTGGCCGTCGCGGCCACAGTGTGGATGGGGTACTCGATCCGGCAGATGGAGCGGGCGGCGGTGGGCGAGACGCTCGACCGGCTGCCGGAGCTGCCGGAAATGCAGGGCATGCCGATCCCGAAGGCTGCTATCGGCAAGTCGGGCGCGGTGCTGACGGATTGGCGGCCGGAGGACCCTGTGTTCTGGGCGACCAAGGGGCGGGCGATCGCGCGGCGCAATCTGTGGCTGTCGATACCGGCACTGCTGCTGTCGTTCGCGGTCTGGCAGATGTGGTCGGTGGTGGTGGCGAAGCTGCCGCTGGTGGGGTTCAAGTTCACCACGGATCAGTTGTTTTGGCTGGCGGCGCTGCCCGGGCTGACCGGGGCGACGCTGCGGATTTTCTACTCCTTCATGGTGCCGATTTTCGGCGGGCGGCTGTGGACGACGCTGACCACCTGGTCGCTGCTGATCCCCGCGATCGGCATCGGCTATGCGGTGCAGGACCCGACGACGCCGTATGGGGTGCTGCTGATCCTGGCGCTGCTGTGCGGGTTCGGGGGCGGCAACTTCGCCTCCTCGATGTCCAATATCTCGTTCTTCTTCCCCAAGGCGGAGAAGGGCAACGCGCTGGCGCTGAATGCCGGGCTCGGCAATCTCGGCGTGAGCGTGGTGCAGTTCGTGGTGCCCTTGGTGATCACGGCCGGCGTGTTCGGCTGGCTCGGCGGGCCGCCGGAAGCGGTGAAGGCCGGCACGCCGCCGCTGTGGTTGCAGAATGCGGGGTTCGTGTTCGTGCCGTTCATCATCGCCGCCGCCTTCGCCAACTGGTTCGGGATGAACGACATCGCCTCGGCGAAGGCCTCGTTCGCCGACCAGTCGGTGATCTTCACGCGGCGGCATAACTGGATCATGTGCTGGCTGTACACGGGGACGTTCGGCTCCTTCATCGGCTATTCCGCGGGCTTTCCGCTGCTGGCGAAGATCCTGTTTCCCGAGGTGGACGCGCTGCAACTGGTGTTCATAGGGCCGCTGGTGGGGGCGCTGTCGCGCTCCGGCACCGGCTGGGTGTCCGACCGGTTCGGCGGCGCGCGGGTGACGTTCTGGGTGTTCTGGCTGATGCTGGTCGGGGTTGGCGGGGTGTTGTGGTCGATTTCGATGCACGCGCAGCCCTGGGCGTTCTGGGCGTTCTTCGGCTCGTTCCTGGTGCTGTTCTTCGCCACCGGGGTGGGCAATGCGTCGACCTTCCAGATGATCCCGGCGATCATGCGCATCGAGATCGCGCGGCTGATGCCCGAGGCCACGCCTGACCAGGCGCGGTTGCAGGCGGAGCGGGAGAGTGCGGCGATCACCGGATTTACCTCGGCGATCGCGGCGTTCGGCGCGTTCTTCATCCCCAAGGGCTACGGCACTTCGATCGCGCTGACCGGCGGGCCGGAGGTGGCTTTGTGGGGCTTCGGGATTTTCTACGTCACCTGCATCGCGATCACCTGGGCGGTCTACAGCCGTCGGGGCGGGATGCTGCATGCCATCGAGCGCCAGGCGCGCTGAGGAGCCATCGGGATGTCACATTTCCTGGACCGACTGACCTTCTTCCGCCGCAAGGCCGAGCCGTTCGCGGATGGTCACGGCATCACCACCGAGGAGAGCCGTTCTTGGGAGGACGGCTACCGGCAGCGCTGGCAGCACGACAAGATCGTGCGCTCCACCCATGGGGTGAACTGCACCGGGTCCTGCTCGTGGAAGATCTACGTGAAGGGTGGGATCGTGACCTGGGAGACGCAGCAGACGGATTATCCGCGCACGCGGCCCGATCTGCCGAACCATGAGCCGCGCGGCTGTGCGCGTGGGGCGTCGTATTCCTGGTATCTCTACTCGGGCGCGCGGGTGAAATATCCGCTGATCCGGGCGCGGCTGCTGAAGCTGTGGCGGGCCGCGCGGGTGGTCATGTCGCCGGTGGCGGCGTGGGCGTCGATCGTGCAGGACCAGGGCAAGCGGGACTCCTACACGACCATCCGCGGTCATGGCGGGTTCGTGCGGGCGCAGTGGGACGAGGTGAACGAGATCATCGCGGCGGCCAATGCGTATACCGCGAAGACCTGGGGGCCGGATCGGGTGATCGGGTTCTCGCCGATCCCGGCGATGTCGATGGTGTCGTATGCGGCGGGGTCGCGCTATCTGTCGCTGCTCGGCGGCGTGTGCATGTCGTTTTATGACTGGTACTGCGATCTGCCGCCGGCGAGCCCGCAGACCTGGGGCGAGCAGACGGACGTGCCGGAGAGTGCCGATTGGTACAATGCCGGCTACATCATTATCTGGGGCAGCAACGTTCCGCAGACGCGCACGCCGGATGCGCATTTCTACACGGAGGTGCGCTACAAGGGCACGAAGTCGGCGGTGGTCAGCCCCGACTATGCCGAGGCGACCAAGTTCGCCGACATCTGGCTGGCGCCGCAGCAGGGCACGGACGCGGCACTGGCGATGGCGATGGGGCACGTGATCCTGCGCGAGTTCCACCTCGACCGCGACGTGCCGTATTTCAAGGACTACGCCAAGCGCTACTCGGACATGCCGTTCCTGGTGCGACTGGTGGAGCGCGACGGGCGGCTGGTGCCGGAGCGGCTGTTGCGCTCCTCCGAGGTGCCGGGGGCGTTGGGCGAGACCAACAACACGGAATGGAAGACGGTGGCGTTCGACGAGATTTCGGGCGCGCTGGTGGCGCCGCTCGGTTCGGTCGGGTATCGCTGGGGCGAGCAGGGCAGGTGGAACCTGGAGAGCAAGGACGGCCAGGGCGGCGATGTCGATCTGCGGCTCAGCCTGGCCGGCGAGGGGGTGGAGTATGCGGCGGTCGACTTTCCGTATTTCGGCGGGCGGGCGACCGAGCATTTCGTGGCGACCGACCATGGCGAGGTGCTGACGCGCATGTTGCCGGTGCGGCGGATTGCGCTGGAAGGCGGCGGCACGGTCGCGGTGGCGACGGTGTACGATCTGATGATGGCCAATTACGGGCTGGATCGCGGGTTCGGCGGGGCCAATGTCGCGCGGTCGTATGACGACGATACCCCGTTCACGCCGGCCTGGGCGGAGACGGTGACGGGGGTGAAGCGCGGGGCGATCATCCAGGTGGCGCGCGAATTCGCAGCCAATGCGGAGGCCACCAACGGGCGCTCGATGATCATCATCGGGGCGGCGATGAACCACTGGTATCATATGGACATGAACTACCGCGGGGTGATCAACCTGCTGGTGTTCTGCGGCGCGATCGGGCAGTCCGGCGGCGGCTGGGCGCATTATGTCGGGCAGGAGAAGCTGCGGCCGCAGACCGGGTGGCAGCCGCTGGCGTTCGGGCTCGACTGGTCGCGCCCGCCGCGCCAGATCAACTCGACATCGTTCTGGTATGCCCATTCTGATCAGTGGCGCTACGAGACGCTGACGGCGGGGGAAATCCTGTCGCCGCTGGCGCCGGCGGGCGACTGGGACCAGTCGATGATCGACTACAACGTGCGGGCCGAGCGGATGGGCTGGCTGCCCTCGGCGCCACAGTTGAAGCAGAACCCGCTCGGCCTCGCCGCCGCTGCACGCAAGGCGGGGATGGAGCCGAAGGACTATGTGGCGAAGGGGCTGACGGAGGGGACGCTCGACATGTCCTGCCACGATCCGGATGCGCCGGAGAACTGGCCGCGCAATCTGTTCGTCTGGCGCTCCAACCTGCTGGGCTCGTCGGGCAAGGGGCATGAGTATTTCCTCAAGCATCTGCTCGGTACTACGCACGGGCTGAAGGGCAAGGATCTGGGCGCGGAGGGCCGCCGGCGGAGCAAGGAGGTGAAATGGCATGACGAGGCGCCGCGCGGGAAGCTCGATCTGCTGGTGACGTTGGATTTCCGCATGTCCACGACCTGCGTTTATTCCGACATCGTGCTGCCGACGGCGACCTGGTACGAGAAGAACGACCTCAATACCTCCGACATGCACCCGTTCATCCATCCGCTGAGTGCGGCGGTGGACCCGGCGTGGGAGGCGCGGTCGGACTGGGATATCTACAAGGGGTTGGCCAAGAAGTTCTCCGAAATCGCGCCGGAGGTGCTGGGGGTGGAGGAGGACGTGGTGCTGGTGCCGATCCTGCACGACACGCCCGGCGAGATCGCGCAGGCGATGGAGGTGAAGGACTGGAAGCGCGGCGAGACGGCGGCCATTCCGGGCAAGACGATGCCGACGGTGGCCGTCGTGAAGCGGGATTATCCGAACCTTTATGCGAAGTTCACTGCCCTCGGGCCGTTGCTGGATACGCTGGGGAATGGCGGCAAGGGGATCGGCTGGAACACGCTGCATGAGGTGGAGGCGCTGGCGGCGCTGAACGGCACGCAGAGCGGCGGGGTGGCGGATGGGCGGCCGCGCATCGAGACGGATATCGATGCCACCGAGGTGATCCTGATGCTGGCGCCGGAGACCAATGGCGAGGTGGCGGTGAAGGCCTGGCAGGCGCTGTCGAAGGCGACGGGGCGGGAGCATGCGCATCTGGCGCGGCCGAAGGAGGATGAGAAAATCCGGTTCCGCGATATCCAGGCGCAGCCGCGCAAGATCATTTCCTCGCCGACCTGGTCGGGCATCGAGAGCGACAAGGTCTGCTACACCGCCGGCTGGACGAACGTGCATGAGCTGATCCCGTGGCGCACGCTGACGGGGCGGCAGCAACTGTATCAGGACCATCTGTGGATGCAGGCGTTCGGCGAGACGCTGGTGACGTGGAAGCCGCCGGTCGATCTGAAGACGATCGCCGCGGCCCTCGGTTCGGCGCCGAACGGGAATGCCGAGATCGTGCTGAACTTCATCACGCCGCACCAGAAATGGGGCATCCATTCGACGTATTCGGACAATCTGCTGATGCTCACGCTCAATCGCGGCGGGCCGGTGGTATGGGTGTCGGAGACCGACGCGCGGCGGGCGGGGCTGGTCGATAATGACTGGGTGGAAGTGTTCAACGCCAACGGCGCGCTGACGGCACGCGTTGTGGTGTCGCAGCGGGTCAATCCGGGGATGATGATGATGTATCATGCCCAGGAGAAGATCGTGAACACGCCGGGCTCGGAGATCACCGGGCATCGCGGCGGCATCCACAACTCGGTGACGCGCACGGTGCTGAAGCCGACGCACATGATCGGCGGCTACGCGCAGCAGTCGTACGGGTTCAACTACTACGGCACCGTCGGTTCCAACCGCGACGAGTTCGTGGTGCTGCGCAAGATGGCGAAGGTGGATTGGCTCGAAGGGCCGTTGGAACCCAGCAAAGGGAGGATCGTGGCATGAAGATCCGCGCGCAGATCGCCATGGTGCTCAATTTGGACAAGTGCATCGGCTGTCATACCTGTTCGGTAACGTGCAAGAACGTGTGGACGACGCGGGAGGGGGTTGAATACGCGTGGTTCAACAACGTCGAGACCAAGCCGGGCGTGGGGTATCCGAAGGAGTGGGAGAACCAGCGCAAGTGGAATGGCGGGTGGAAGCGCAATTCGAAGGGCGCGCTGGAACCGCGCATGGGGGCGAAGTGGCGGGTGCTGGCGAACATCTTCGCCAACCCCGATTTGCCGGAGATCGACGACTACTACGAGCCGTTCACTTTCGATCATCCGCATTTGCAGAACGCGCCGGAAAGCCGGGCGTTTCCGACGGCACGGCCGCGCTCGGCAATCACCGGGGAGCGGATGGAGAAGATCGAGTGGGGGCCGAACTGGGAGGAAATCCTGGGCGGTGAGTTTGCCAAGCGTTCCAGGGATGCGAACTTCGAGAACGTGCAGAAGCAGATGTACGGCGAGTTCGAGAACACGTTCATGATGTATCTGCCGCGTCTGTGCGAGCATTGCCTGAACCCGACCTGTGCGGCGGTGTGCCCGTCTGGCGCGATCTATAAGCGCGAGGAGGACGGGATCGTGCTGATCGACCAGGACAAGTGCCGGGGCTGGCGGATGTGCGTGTCCGGCTGCCCGTACAAGAAGGTCTATTACAACTGGGCGTCGGGGAAATCGGAGAAGTGCATCTTCTGCTACCCGCGCATCGAAAGCGGGCAGCCGACGGTGTGTTCCGAGACCTGTGTCGGCCGCATCCGCTATCTCGGCGTGCTGCTGTATGACGCGGATCGGGTGGCGGAGGCGGCGGGGGCGGATGAGAAGGATTTGTACCAGGCGCAGCTCGACCTGTTTCTTGACCCTAATGATCCCGCGGTGATCGCCCAGGCGCGCGCCGATGGCGTTACCGATGCCTGGCTCGAAGCGGCGCGGCATTCGCCGGTGTGGAAGATGGCGATGGAGTGGAAGATCGCGTTCCCGCTGCATCCTGAATACCGCACGTTGCCGATGGTCTGGTACGTGCCGCCACTGTCGCCGATCCAGAACGCGGCGGCGGCTGGGGCGGTGGCGATGAAGCACGGGATGCCCGATGTGTCCTCGTTGCGGATCCCGTTGCGGTATCTCGCCAATCTGCTGACCGCGGGGGACGAGGCGCCGGTGAAGCTGGGGCTGGAGCGGATGCTGGCGATGCGGGGGTACATGCGGGCGAAAACGATCGACGGGCGGATCGACAACGCGATCGCCGAGGAGGTCGGGCTGAAGGGGGCTGATATCGAGGAGATGTACAAGTATTTGGCGATCGCCAACTACGAGGATCGTTTCGTCATCCCCACCGCCCATCGCGAGTGGAGCGAGGATGCGCAGGCGCTGCGGGGCGGCTGCGGCTTCACCTTCGGGAATGGCTGCTCGGGCGGCGAGACGACCAATTTGTTTGCCACCCGCACGGCGGGCCGCGCGAAGACCCCGATGGAGGTGCTGTGATGCAGGCTCTCAAGGCGTTCTCGGCGCTGCTCTGCTATCCCGACCAGCAGCTGAGCGATGCGATGGCGGAAATCTCGTTGCTGCTCGCCTCCGATCCGACGCTCGACGCCACGGCGGTCAAGGCGTTGGCGCCGCTGACGCGGGCGCTGGCGACGGCGGATCTGTTCGATCTCCAGGCCGCCTATGTCGATCTGTTCGACCGCGGCCGGCGGCTGTCGTTGCATCTGTTCGAACATGTGCATGGCGAGAGCCGGGATCGTGGGCAGGCGATGGTGGACCTGGCGCAAGTGTACGAGCGTGGCGGGCTGCTGCTGGCGGCGGGGGAGTTGCCGGATTATCTGCCGACATTCCTCGAATTCGCCTCCACCCGGCCGGAGGCGGAGGCGCGGTCGCTGCTGGGTGAGATCGTGCCGATCCTGACCTCGATGCATGAAGGCACGGCGGCGCGGGCGCCCGACTATGCGGCGGTGTTCGCGGCGCTGCTGCAGATCGCCGGGCACACGGCGGCGGACGTGCCGCTGGCGGAGCCGGTCGACGATCTCGCGGCGCTCGATGCGGCGTGGGAGGAGACGGCGGTGCAGTTCGGGCCGGGCGAGGATATTTCCGGGTGTGGGCCGGACCGGTTGCGTCAGCGCTTGCGTGCGGCCGGGCGTGATGCCCGGGTTTCTGACACTGGGCGTGATGCCCGGGTCGCGGTCTGAGGGAGGAACACGTCATGACCCGTTCGCTCGATACCATTCTGTTCGGCTGGTACCCGTATGTCGCGCTGACCGTGTTTCTGCTCGGTTCGCTGATCCGGTTTGATCGGGAGCAGTACACGTGGAAGAGCTATTCCTCGCAGTTGCTGCGACGCAAACAGCTGCGCTGGGGCTCGAATTTGTTTCATGTCGGCATTCTCGTGATTTTCCTCGGCCACGCCGGCGGGTTGCTGACGCCGATCTGGATATTTGACGCGCTCGGTATTTCGCATGGGTTCAAGCAGGGGCTCGCGATTGTGGCCGGCGGGGTGGCGGGGGTGGCGTGTTTCATCGGCATCGCGCTGCTCGCGCATCGGCGGCTGTTCGACGCTCGGATACGGGCGACGTCGAGCTTTGGCGACACCGCGATCCTGCTGCTGCTGTGGGCGCAGTTGACGCTCGGGCTGCTCACCATCCCGGTGTCGCTGCAGCACATGGATGGCGGCGAAATGGTAAAATTCATGGGCTGGGCGCAGGGCATCCTGACGTTCGATCCGTCGGCCGCGGCGCTGGTGGCCGAGGTGGCGCCGGTGTTCAAGCTGCATCTGGTGCTGGGGATGACGATATTCCTGGTGTTCCCGTTCACCCGGCTGGTTCATGTGTGGAGTGCGCCGGTGTGGTATCTCGGGCGGCGCGGCTACCAAGTGGTGCGGGCGCGTCCGCGGCCGCCGGCCGCGCCGAGGGTGGCGCCATGAGCCGGATCACAATTGACAGGCGGGGCGAGGCGGCGGTCAGCACCGACCTGCTGGTGGATGGTGCGCTGCTGACCCGGCAGGAGATTGCGGCGGAGGTGGCGAACTTCCCGGGCGCGACGCCCGGTGAAAGCTGGCAGGTGGCGGAGCGGGCGATGATCCTGCGTCTCGCGCTCCGCCAGCGTGCGGCGCGGCTGGGGATCGCGGCTGTGCCTGAAACTGATGCCGATGGGCGGCTGGAAACGGACGAGGATGCCACGTTGCGGTCGCTGCTTGAGGCAGAGGTAGCGGTTCCTCTGCCGACCGAGGACGAGATCGCGGCGTTTTATGCGGCGCATTGCGAGCGCTTCAAGGCGCCCGATTTGTTCGACGCCAGCCATATCCTTTTCGCGGCAGCGGCTGACGATGCGGCGTCGCGGGGCGAAGCTCGGCGCAAGGCGGTGGAGGCGGCGGCCTTGCTGGCCCGTGAGCCGGACCAGTTCGCGGCCCTCGCCAGTGCGTTGTCTGCCTGCACTTCGGCTCAGCAGGGCGGGGCGCTCGGGCAGATCAGCAGCGGCGAGACGGCGCCGGAATTCGACGCGGCGCTGCATGCACTGGCACCAGGCGAGATTTCGGCGCCGGTTGAAACGCGGTTCGGCGTGCATCTCATCGCGCTGTCGCGGCGGGTGGAGGGAGCGGTGTTGCCGCTTGCGGTGGTGAGCAACGCCATCGCCGACCGGCTGGTGGCGCGGACGGCCCATCGTGCGACGGCCGCCTATCTGGCGGGTGTGATGGCGCAGGCTGACGTGCGGCCCGCACCCGCACCGGTCGAGGCGCCGGAAGTGCAGGGCATCAAGGCTTTCATCGAGGGTGCGGACGACGAGCGCTGGCTCAGCGTGATCGGGGTGATGAACCGTGCAGAAGATCCGGCGGCCGCTGCGGTGGCGGCGATGCTCAAGGAGCCGCCACCGCGTGCACTCGCATGAACACGGGTGGCTCAACCGGCAGAAGATCGCTATGATCATCTCCGAATTCGGACGGACCGACGCTTGGTGCATGGGCGTGGCGATTGCATCAATTGTGGGGTGGGTCGCGGCGCCTGACGTGTCGGGCCTCGCAGCGCTGCACTTGGCGGCCGGCCTTGCAACGTTGTGGCGGCTGTCGCGCTGGCAGGGCTGGACTATCCGGCGCTACGGACCCAATCTCCTGCGTCGTGGCTGAGGCTTGCTGCTACTGCGCCATCCGCAATGCCCGCGAGCGGCGTTCGCTGGCGAGTGCCATGATGGCGGTGGCGAGCATGAAGATGACGGCGCCGGCGAACACCAGGCGGGGGTCGCTGTTGTCCATGATCCAGGCGAACAGCAGCGGGCCGGCGACACCGCCGATGTTGAAGCCGGTGGAGACGATGCCGAATACGCGCCCCTCGGCACCGCGCGGTGCCGCGGCGCGGACGAGCATGTCGCGCGAGGGCATGATGGCGCCCGAGAGGAAGCCCGCGAGACCCATCGTGGCGATGAGTGGAAAAGTGGCCATCGGCACAAAGCCGACGACGAGGAGGAGAGCGCCAGTCAGGCCGAAGCCGATGGCGGCGACCTCGCCATGGCGTGCCGTCCGGTCGGCGATGATCCCTCCGGCGAGCACGCCCAGGGCGGAGGCGCCGAGCAGGGCGGTCAGCGCTGTGTTGCCGATGGCCAGCGGCACCGCGAAGGCGGCGTTCAGCGCGACGACGGAGTAGCTGTGCAGGCCGCCCATGGAGAGTGAGAGCAGGGTGAAGAACACGACCAGCGAGATTACCGCCGGCGTCAGCAGCGCGCGGTTGCCGAGGCTGCGCGGGCGGGCGGCGGCGCTGGTGGGGCTGGCGGCAGGGGTGAAGGCGAGCGGCAGGGCGGCGAGCGGGCCGAGGGCACCGGCGACGAACAGCGCGCCGGACAGGCCTCCGAGGCTGGCCGCGAGCAGCATCGCGCCGGGGGCGATGGCGCCGCCGAGGTAGCCGGAGAAAGTGTGGATCGAGAAGGCGCGGCCCATCCGCGCCTCGGCGATGCCGCGCGAGAGGATCGCGTAGTCGGACGGGTGGTAGACCGCGTTGGCGACACCGGTGAGGGCGGAGGCGGCGAGCAGGACGGGGTAGGTCGGCCACAGCCCGATGGCGGTGAAGGACGCGCCGCCGAGCAGCAGGCCGGCGAGCAGCACGCGCTGGGCGCCGAAGCGGTCGACCGCATAGCCCATCGGCGCCTGCACGAAGGCGGAGACGACGTTGTAGACGGTCAGCGCCAGGCCAAGCTCGATGTAGCCGACGCCGAGCGCCTCCTTCAGCAGCGGGAACAGCGGCGGCAGCACGAGCATGTGCAGGTGGCTGACCAGATGGGCGGCGCAGATGGTGGAGAGCGTGCGGAGTTCGGGCCGGGTCATGCGGGGCGTCCCCGTCGCGTTGCCGCCATTTGCAGGGCGAAGTCGATCGCTTCGACCAGGCTGTCGGGGTTGGCGATGCCGCGGCCGGCGATGTCGAAGGCGGTGCCGTGGTCGACGGAGGTGCGGATGACCGGCAAACCGAGGGTGATATTGACGCCGGAGAGGGACTGGAACTGCCCGGTCGCCGGGTCGATCTGGAAGCCGAGGAGCTTGACGGGGATGTGGCCCTGGTCGTGATACATCGCCACCACCGCGTCGAACTGGCCGGCGCGGAGCTTGACGAACACGGTGTCGCCGGGAACGGGGCCGGTGATGTGCAGGCCCTCGGCGTTGCACTGGGCGATGACGGGGGCGGCGATCTCGCTGTCATGGCTGCCGAACAGGCCACCCTCGCCGGCATGCGGGTTCAGCGCGGCAATGGCGATGTGCGGGCGGGGGATACCGAGGTCGAGCAGGGCTTCCTGCGTGAGATCGATCGTCCGGCGCAGGCGTTCGGGGGTGATGAGGGCGGGGACTTTTTCGAGTGCCACATGGGTGGTGACGTGGCTGACGCGCATGTTGCCGTGGGCGAGCAGCATGACCGAGGATTTTTTCCCGGTCAGGGATGCCAGCATGTCGGTATGCCCGGCGAAATGGTGGCCGGCGAGGTTCAGCGCCTCCTTGTTCAACGGCGCGGTGACGATGGCGTCGATGCGGCCCGCTTGGGCGAGGCGGACGGCGGTTTCGACGGCGAGGTAGGAGAAGCGGCCGGCCTCGGCGCTGATCTTGCCGAGGGGAATGGGCGCGCGTTCGTCGCCGGCGGGGAGCAGGGCCAAGGCGGGGAAGGGGGCGGCTTCGTCGGCCTGCGGGATCGGCGTCGCGTCGCCGGTGGCCGCGGCCAGGGCGCCGGGGTGGCCGATGATCAGCAGGCGGAGCTCGCCGGCGGCCAGGCGGGGGGCCAGGCGGGCGGCGGCCTTGACGATAATCTCCGCGCCGATCCCGGCGGGGTCTCCCATCGTAATAGCGAGGTGGGGCACGCGGTCGCGCATGGCTTGGTCCTGGATCAGTTCGCGAGCAGGCGGGCGAGGAAGTCGGGTTTGCCGAAAGCGCCTGATTTGGCGATCACGGTCAAGCCATCCCAAAGCCCGCCGGCCATGCGTGCGACGGGGATGCCGGGTTCGCGCTCGCCGGTGACGACGAGGTGGTCGGCGCCGAGCGCGTCGCACAGGCCACGCAGGGTCTCGCCGCCAGTGACCAGCAGGGTGCCGGGGCGCGCGGTGGTGGTGGCGAGGGCGGCCAAGATGGCGGAGAACGTGGCAGCGATGTGGGCGGCGGCGGCGGGACGGGCGGTGTCGGGCGGCACATGAACGCGGATGGCGGCGCTTTCGCCGGCGATCAGGCGGGCGAGGGCGCGCGCTTCGGCGGGGCCGGTGACGGTGGCGCGGGTGGGGATCGCGGCGAACTGGGCTGATGTGGCGGGGTGGTCGGAGCCGATCAGCGCGAGGATCGGGAGTTCGATGGCGGGGGGGAGCGGCGGCTGACGGGCGGCCAGCGCGGCGGCGAGGCCGCCCGTGCCGCACCACAGCACGGGGCCATCAAGGCCGCGGCCGGCGAGGGCGATCTGGTCGAGGTCGGCCTCGTCGATAGCGTCCCACAGGGAGACGCCGGGGGAGGCGGCATCGGTCGGGCGGCAATGGCTGAGGGGGATGCCGAGGCGGGCGAAGGCGAGGTCGAGATCGACGCCGACATCGGTGCCGTGGGCGAATTGCCGTCCGCCGCTGGTGATGCGGCCCTGGAAGGGGAAGGCCGGCGCGATGATGGCGTGGGCGAAGGGGCCGAGGCGCAGGCAGGCGGCGATTTCGGCGGCGACATGGCCGCGCAGCAGGCTGTCGAGCTTCTTGAAGGCGAGGTCGGCGGCACCGAGTTCGGGCGCCCACCGGCGCATGGCGGGTCCGGGGTCGGTGATTTCGCGGGTGGCACTGTCATAGGCGGCGCAGGGGGCATCGGTGGGTGTGCGCCAGTGGACGGGGATCGGGCCGAAGCGCGGCACGAAGCGGGCGGCGCTGTCGAGTGCGCCGGTGAGGTCGTCGGCGAGGAGGCGGAAGGTGCTCACACGACCTGATGTAGCAGGGGGGCGCCGGCGGCGAGGCGGCGGCAGTTTTCGGCGGCCAGTGTGAAGGAGCGGTCGAAAGTGCCGGTGGTGACCCAGGCGACGTGCGGGGCGAGGACGACGTTGTCGAGGTGGAACAGCGGGGCAGTGGTGTCGGGCGGTTCGGGGTCGAACACGTCGAGGCCGGCGGCGGCGAGTTTTCCCGTGGTGAGGGCGTGGGTGAGGGCGTTCGGATCGACCAGGCCGCCACGGGCGGTGTTGATCAGGATCGCGCCGGGCTTCATGCGCGCGAGGGCGGCGGTATCGATCATGCGCTCAGTGGCCGGCGTGTGCGGAACGTGGAGCGAGACGATGTCGGCGCGCGCGAGCAGGGTCGGAAGGTCGACGAATTCGCCGAGCGCGTCGGGTTTTGGGCTGCGGGCGGTGTAGAGGAGGTTGCACCCGAGCGCCTTGAGGACGGGGGCGAGGCGGCGGGGGATGTCGCCGTAGCCGACCAGTCCGACGGTCCGGCCATGTAGTTCGCCGAGGCTATCCTGCGTTTCCGGGGTTGTGGCCCAGATGCCGGCGCGCAGGGCGGCGTCGAATTGCGGCAGGCGGCGGAGTGTGGCGAGCATCAGCAGCAGCGCCATTTCGGCGACTGCCTGCGCGTTGGTGCCGGGCAGGTTGCAAACGGCGATGCCGCGCGCGGCGGCGGCTTCGCGGTCGATGGTGTTCACGCCGACGCCGATCTTCTGGATCAGCCGCAGTTTTGGCGCGGCGGCGATCAGTTCGGCGTTGCAGGGCTTGAGCACGTGCCATAGCACCTCGGCGTCGGCCATGGCGGCGAGGAAGCCGGCGTGGTCGGCCTCCGGGCAGATCGCGACCTCCAGGCCCGGCAGCGCGCGCAGTCTCGCGGCGAGGCCGGGGCCGGCGGCGTAGTGCAGGACCACCTTCATCGTTTGGAGCGGCCGAGCATGGTGGCGCCGGCGAAGCGCGCCATCGGGCCGAGCGCCTCCTCGATGCGCAGCACCTCGTTCCATTTCGCCATGCGCTCGGAGCGGGCAAAGCTGCCGACCTTGAGTTGTCCGACGCCCCAGCCGATGGCGAGGTGGACGATGGTGACATCCTCGGTCTCGCCGGAGCGGGCCGAGACGATGCCGGCATAGCCAACTGATTTCGCGGCGTTCCAGGCCTCCAGGGTCTCGGTCAGCGTGCCGCGCTGGTTGGGCTTGATGAGCACGGTGTTGGCGGCCCCTTGTCGTGCCGCCGCATGGATGCGGGCCGCCTCGGTCACGAGAAAATCATCCCCGACGATCTGGATGCGATCACCGACGGCGGCGGTAAACGAGGAAAAACCGGCGGCGTCGTCTTCGCCCAGCGGATCTTCGATGGAGGCGATCGGATAGCGCCCGATCCAGCCGGTGAGCATGTCGATCATGCCCCCGCTGTCGAGCGTCTTGCGGTCGAGACCGAGGGTGTAGAGGCCGTTCTTGCCGAACTCGGAGGCGGCGATGTCGAGCGCGATGGCGACCTGCTCGCCGGGGCGGTAGCCGGCGCGCTCGATGGCGCGGACCAGCATTTCCAGCGCCTGCTCGTTGGTGGCGAAAGCTGGCCACCAGCCGCCCTCGTCGGCGACGCCTTGCAGCGTGCCGGCCTCCTGCATCAGCTTGCCAGCGGCGCGGTAGACTTCGGCCGTCCAGTCCAGTGCCTGAGCGAAGTTTTCCGCGGCCGGGCAGATGATCATGAAATCCTGGATGTCCACCCGCCGCCCGGCATGGGCGCCGCCGCCGAAAATCTGGATTTGCGGCAGCGGCAGCAGATGCGCACCCTCATCGCCGAGATGGCGGTAGAGCGGCTTGCCGGCGGCGGCGGCGGCGGCGTGGGCGGTGGCCATGGAGATGGCGAGGATGGCGTTGCCGCCCATGCGGGTTTTGGCGGGCGTGGCGTCGAGCGCGATCATCGCGCGATCGACGGCGGCCTGGTCGGCGCCGTCGAGGCCGACGACAACATCGGCCAGCGCCTCGTTGACGTTCTCGACGGCGAAGGTGACGTCATAGCCGCCGAAGTCCGGGCCGCCGTCGCGCAGATCGAGCGCCTCTCCGGAGCCGGTGGAGGCGCCGGCGGGGGCGATGGCGCGGCCGACGGCGCCGCCTTCGAGCATCACTTCGGCTTCGACGGTGGGGCGGCCCCGGCTGTCCCATACGCGGCGGCCGTGGACGTAGATGATTTCGGTTTCGTTCATCGGGTCAGTTCCTCATTCCAGGCGGCGCGAACGGCGGCGAGGCGGTCCACGGGGGCGGCGAGCAAAGCACGGGCGACGCGGCGGACATGGGTTCGTGCGGCGTCGGTGGTGATGTATTCCGCCGGGGACTTGCCGTCGACGCGCGCGAGCAGCAGGCCAGGCAGCAGATGGGCGATGCGGGCCTCGATGGCCTCGCGCGGTTCCCAGGTGACGGCGGCGAGATAGGCGTTGGCCAGGGCGTCGAAGCAGGCGAGGAAGCCGGTGGTCGCGGCGGGCGTCCACAGGCATTTCAGCAGCAAGTGGTTGAGGCAGAAGGCGACGTCGAAGGCCGGGTCGCCCCACCAGGCGCATTCGGCGTCGAGGAAGACCGGGCCATCGGGGCCGATGAGGATGTTCTTCGGGCTGACATCGCCGTGCACGAGGGCGTGCTTGTTGGCCTGGGTGGTGGCGACGAGGGCGTGCAGGGCGGCGGCGCGGTCGGGGTGGGCGGTGGCAGTGGCGACGAGGTAGGGTTCGAGGCGGATGTCGTAGAAGATCGCGTCGGTCGGGAAATCGGCGGCAATGGTGGGGTCGGCGGCGGTGGCGGCGTGGATGGCCGCGAGGCGGGTGGCGACGGCGGCGGCGAAGCGGGGGTCGGCCTCGCCATCGCGCAGGGCAGCTTTCCACAGGCGGTAGCGGGCGGGCGGGAGATATTCCATTGCCAGCGATCCGCTCGCCTCGTCCTGGCCGAGCAAAGCGGGCACGGCGCCGGGGGCGGCGGCGGCAGCGCGTTGCATCCAGCGTGCCTCGTAGCGGTTGCGGCCGACCGGCGCGCGCCAGTCGGCGGCGACGCGGAGTTTTGCCAATGCGCGCTTGACGCAGATCGGGCCGGTGGGAAGGTCGATACGCCAGATGTCCGACGAGACGCCGCCGGTCAGGGCTTCTCCCGAGGGGGGGGCGCCGGAAGAGGGGGCGCCGGAAGCGGGGGCGTCGCCGAGCAGGCCCATGCGTTGCAGGCCGTCGCGAATCTCGGGAGGTGGCAATGTCGCGTCCATCGGGGCATCCTGTGCGCGCTGGCGTCGCGGGGCAACCTTGGGAAGCTGCGAGGAGAAGCTGCGGATGGAAACGATCGAGGCGGATTATGTCGTCGTCGGCGCTGGGTCGGCTGGCTGCGTGGTGGCGGCGCGGCTGAGCGAGGACCCGGCGGCGCGTGTGGTGCTGCTGGAAGCCGGCGGCCCTGATCGCAATCCGTGGATCCATATCCCTATCGGCTACGGCAAGACGATCATCGATAAATCGGTCAACTGGGCGTACGAGGCGGAGCCCGACCCCGGCGTGAACGGCCGGCGCATCTATACGCCGCGCGGCAAGGTGCTGGGCGGATCGTCGTCGATCAACGGGCTGCTGTATGTGCGCGGCCAGGCGGAGGATTTCGACCACTGGCGGCAGCTTGGCAATGTCGGCTGGTCGTATGACGACGTGCTGCCGTATTTCAAGCGCTCCGAGGGGCGCGTGGGGGTGGGCGACGCGCTGCGCGGGCGCGACGGGCCGCTGACGGTGAGCGATCTTGGGGAGGCGGATAATGCGCTCAACGAGGCCTATATCCAGGCCGCCGTGGATGCCGGCATTCCGCGCAATCCCGATTACAACGGGCGGGTGCAGGAGGGCGTGAGCAACTTCCAGGTGACCGCGCGCAATGGGCGGCGATGCAGTGCGGCGGTGGCGTTTTTGCGACCGGCGAGGAAGCGGGGGAACCTGCGTGTGATCACTCATGCGCTCGCCGAGCGGGTGCTGTTCGCTGGGAAGCGGGCCATCGGGGTGAATTTCTCCGAGCGTGGCGAGCGCAAGACAGTGCGGGCGACGCGGGAGGTGATCCTGTGCGGGGGCGCGATCAATTCGCCGCAGTTGCTGATGCTCTCCGGTGTCGGCCCGGCCGAGCATTTGCAGGCGACGGGGGTGGAGGTGGTCTATGATCTGGCCGGGGTGGGGCAGAACTTGCAGGACCATTTCCAGACGCGAATTGTGTACAAGTGCAAGTATCCGATCACTGTGAACGACATCATGATGAGCAAAATGAAGATGGCGCGCGCAGGATTGCAGTATATTCTGTTCCGCACGGGGCCATTGTCGATCAGCGCGGGGACAGTGGGGATTTTCACCCGGACCCGGCCGGAACTGGCCTCGCCAGACATCCAGTTCCACTTCATTGGCTTCTCGGCGGACCGGCCGGCGGAGGGGTTGCACAAGTTCTCGGGCTTCACGCAGAACGTGTGCCAACTCAGGCCGGAGAGCCGGGGGGAGATATTGTTGAAGTCGCCCGATCCATTTGTGCATCCGGCAATTCACCCGAATTATTTGTCAACCGAACTGGATCGCTGGACGATGGTGGAGGGCCTCAAGATCGGCCGGCGCATCGCGGCGCAGGCGAGCATGCAACACTTCATCGAGAGCGAGTATCTGCCCGGCCCCGATGTGCAGACGGATGCGGAGTGGCTTGAGTATGTCAGAAACTATGGCAGCACACTCTTTCATCCGTCAGGCACCTGCAAGATGGGGCCGGATGCGCTGGCGGTGGTGGATGACCAGTTGCGCGTGCATGGCATCACCGGGCTGCGGGTGGCCGATGCTTCGGTGATGCCGAATGTCGTTTCAGGAAATACCAACGCGGCGTGCATCATGATCGGCGAGAAATGCGCCGATCTCGTGCGCGGAAAGATGCTAGAGAGGGCGGCATGATCTATCTGGAACTTGGCGTCCCGACACTGATCAACGCGGCCGGCACGGTGACGCGGCTGTCGGGCGGGATCATGGCGCCGGAGGTGGCCGAAGCCATGCGACAGGCCTCACTGGCGTGCGTGGACATGATGGCCATGCAGGCCGCCGCGTGTCGGGCCATTCGGGCCGCGACGGGGGCGCAGGCTGGGATCGTCACGTCCGGCGCATCGGCCGCGGTGTTGCTGGGTGCGGGGGCGTGTCTCGCGGGGCTGGACCCGGGCAAGATGAACCGATTACCGGAAGTTGCAGACGGACGACGCGAGTTCGTGGTCGTGCGCAGTCAGCGCAACATGTACGACCGCGCGGTGGTGGTTGCTGGCGGGCGGTTGGTGGAGGTGGGCATCGCCGATCGCTACTCTGGCCCTGGCGTGCGCGATGCCGATGCGTGGGAGATCGAGGAGGCGATCGGGGCGAACACGGCGGGCATCTACTATCTCGCCCAGACGCAGTCCCGGCCATCCTTGCGCGAGGTTTCCGCGGTGGCGCGGCGGCATGGTTTGCCGGTGCTGGTTGATGCGGCAGCGCAACTGCCGCCGTCGTCCAATCTGAAGGCGTATCTGGAGGAAGGGGCGGACCTCGTTTGTTTCAGTGGCGGCAAGGCAATCGGCGGGCCGCAATCTTCGGGAATACTATGCGGGCGGGCTGATCTGGTGGCCTCCGCGCTCCTGCAGATGCTCGATCTTGATGTCGATCCGGCCACCTGGTCGCCGCCCGCGGAGTTCTCGGCGTTGGCGCAGTTGCGTGGGCTGCCGCATCACGGCATCGGGCGGTCCTGCAAGGTGGGGAAGGAGGAGATCGCCGGCCTGATCGTGGCGCTCCGGCGGTTCGCCGCAACCGATCCGGCGGCGCTGCGTGCGCTACTGCTCGAACGTGTCCGGCGGATGCTTGGCGCCGGCGGGGAGGGGTTGTCGATCACTGAGGGGCCGGTGCCGATGCTCGCTTGGCATGCGGGTCCTGGGGCACGGCGGCTGGCGGCGAAGCTGCTGGCGGGGGAGCCGGGGATTGCGTGCGGCATGGGCAGGGCCGACGAAGGCGTGTTGTTGTTCAGTCCGATGGCGGTGACCGATGAGCAGGCGGACGAAATTGGCAGTCGGGTTTCGGCACTTCGCTGAATAGAACGGGAGAAAAACAATGAACCTTGAAGCCATCGGGGCCGCGTTGCTGGACCATCGCACCAAGGGCATTCCCGGCGGCACGGCGCCGTTCCGGTTGGATGCGATCGGTGCAAAGAGATGGAATGTGCTGCGCGAGGACATGAATTTTCCGATCGCCGTGCTGAAGGACAGCGCGCTCACGCATAATAGTCGCTGGATGCGCGATTTCCTCGCACGCTCGAACGCCATGATCGCGCCGCACGGCAAGACCTCGATGGCACCGCAACTATTCTCGCGACAATTCGATGACGGTGCCTGGGCGATTACGCTAGCGACGCCACAGCAGGTCCAGGTGGCGCGGGATTTCGGGATTTCGCGGATCGTCATGGCCAATCAACTCGTGGGGCGGCAGGCGATCCGCTACGTGCTCGACGAGATGAAGCGCGATCCCGGTTTCGATTTCTACTGCCTTGTCGATTCCGAGGCGGGCGTGCAGGCGCTCGCCGATGCGGCGCGGGCGGCGAAGGTGGGGCGCCCCCTGGAGGTATTTCTCGAAGGCGGCTCGCCGGGTGGGCGGACGGGAGTGCGCGATCGGGCGACCGGAATGCGCGTTGCACGCGCGGTGCAGGCGGCGGCGCCATTCCTGGCGTTGCGTGGGGTCGAAGGGTTCGAGGGGCTGTTCGCCGGTGCGTCGCGCGCCGACATCGAGGCCCAGGTGCGCAACTTCCTTGATCTGCTTGTCGATCTCGCGAAAGACTGTGAGAAGGAGGACCTTTTTGCGCCGGGGGACGTCATTCTGACGGCGGGTGGATCGGCATTCTACGACATGGTATTGGCGCGCTTCAACCATGCGGGACTGCAACGACCAACCAAGGTGCTGATCCGCAGCGGCTGCTATTTGTCGCAGGATTCGTCACGATATCGCAATGCGTTCGCCGATATCGTCGAACGCACGCCGGATGCGGCGCAGGGCGGCGGGCTGATCCCAGCAATCGAGGTGTGGGCCTATGTGCAGTCGCGGCCGGAGCCGGCGAAAGTGCTGCTGACAATGGGCGCGCGGGATACGCAATCCGATACGATGCCGATCCCGCAGACTTGGTATCGGCAGGGCATGGCGGCGCCGGCACCGATTGCGGCCGGGCATGTATGCACGGGGATGAACGACCAGCACACGCATATGACGGTGCCCGTAGATTCGCCGCTCGCGGTGGGGGACCTGGTGTCCTGCGGCGTGTCGCACCCCTGCCTGACTTTCGACAAATGGCAAGTTCTGTATGTCGTCGATGATGCATACAACGTGATCTCCGCTGTGCGAACGTTCTTTTGATAAGGAAATGACCATGCGCATTTTCACCTGCACACTGGCGACGGAGACGAATACGTTCTCGCCGTTGCCGACCTCAATGGCGGCCTATCGGGAGGGGGTGTTTCTGCGCCCCGGCGCGCACCCCATCGAAACGCCGCTGATGTGCACGGCACCTTTGTGGGTGGCGCGGCAGCGTGCGGCGTCGGACGGGTTTACCCTCATCGAGGGGAGTTGTTTCGCTGCCAGCCCTGCGGGCTACACGAACCGTGGAGACTACGAGACAATGCGGGACGAAATACTCGCACAATTGAAAGCCGCCATGCCGCTCGATGGTGTGCTGCTTGGGCTGCACGGGGCGATGGTCGCGCATGGCTATGACGACGTGGAGGGGGACATCGTCGCGCGAGTTCGCGCGATTGTCGGGCCGGCCTGCGTGATCGGCATGGAGCTTGATCCGCACTGCCATTTGACGTTGAAGCGCGTCGAGCACAGCGACATTATCATCCTTTACAAGGAGTTCCCACACACCGATGTCGTCGATCGGGCGGAGGAGTTGCTCACGCTGGTGCTGCGCACCATCCGCGGGGAGATCAAGCCGGTGATGTCGCTGTATGATTGCCGGCAGATCGGCTCGTATCCAACCACGCTCCCGCTGATGCGCGGCTTCGTTGACCGGATGATGGCGATGGAGGGGAAGGAGGGCATCCTCTCCATCTCGATTGGGCATTGTTTTCCCTATGCCGACGTGCCGGAACTTGGCGGGCGGATCCTGGTGGTTGTCGATGGCGACAAGGCGAAGGCGGATGGGCTGGCGACCGAAATCGGCGAGGAGTTCGTCTCCATGCGTGGACGCACGGCGCCTGATTATCTCGAAGTCGGCGCGGGCATTTCGGCGGCGATCGCGGCCAACGTGTCGCCGGTGGTGATGGCCGACCCCGCCGATAATGCCGGCGGCGGCGCGCCGTCGGACAACACGACCATCCTGCTTGCGCTGATCGCGCGCGACGCGCAGGGCGCCGCGGTCGGGCCGATCTGGGACCCGATCGCCGTGCGCCTGTGTTTCGATGCCGGGCTTGGGGCGACCTTCCCGCTGCGCTTCGGCGGCAAGATCGGGCCGGCCTCGGGCGCCCCCGTCGATGCGTTGGTGACGGTCACGGGCCTGGCGCGGAACTGTCGGCAGAGCTTCGGCCCGACGCAGGTGGAGCTTGGCGATTGTGCCGCGATCAGGATCGGCGGGGTCGAGGTGGTGCTGATCACCAACCGCACGCAGGCGCTGGGTTTGGAGCTTTTCCGCAACGTCGGCATCGAGCCGACCGAGCGGAAGATGGTGGTGGTGAAATCGACCAATCATTTCATGGCCGCCTTCGGGCCGATTGCCCGGAAAGTTATCTATATTGATGCGGACGGTCCGATCCCCCGCGATTACCGGAAAATTCCCTATACCAAGGTCAACCGCCCGATCTGGCCGCTCGATGCGGACACGTCGCCGGGGCTGATCTATTGAGGAGCGTGCCATGATCGAAAATCCGGTTCGCGCCAAACTCCTCGCCGGCGGCAGCGCGCTCGGCGTGATGGCCTTCGAGTTCTTCACCCCCGGCCTCGCGCGCGTGTTGAAGGCGGGGGGTGCGGAGTTCGTCATTCTCGATACCGAGCACAGCGGCGCGGGTATGGACACGCTGAAAGCCGCCATCGCCTTCGCCCGCCTCGCCGGCCTCGCGCCGTTCGTGCGGGTGCCCGGCCTCGCGCGGCACCTCGTCTCGCCGGTGCTCGATGCCGGCGCGCTCGGCATCATGGTGCCGATGCTGGAGACGGCGGCACAGGCGCGCGACCTCGTGTCGTGGTGCCGCTACCGCCCGGAGGGCACGCGCGGGCTGGCGTTCGGCATGGCGCATGATGATTACGCGCCCGGCCCGGTCGGCCCGGCGATCCGCGCCGCCAACGACGCCATCCTGACCATTGCGCTGATCGAGACCGCGGCCGGGCTGGCCAATGCGCGCGAGATCATGGCGGTGCCCGGCCTCGATCTCGGCTGGCTCGGCCATTTCGACATGACGGACAGCCTGGGCATCACCGGGCAGTTCGATCATCCGCGCTATCACCAGGCGGAAGCGGCGTTGCTGGCGGCGGCGGCGGAGGCGGGCAAGCCGTTCGGCTGGCTGGCGGGCAGTGGCGCGGAGGCCAAAGCGGCACTGGCGCGGGGGTTTCGGTGCCTGTGCATCAACACCGATATCGGGTTGTTGCGCGGCGCTGTTACCGCGGAGTTCAAGGCGGCGACAGCCTAGCGGGCCTCCGCGCGCTTCCACAGGACGCCCATCGCCAGGATAGTGACGACGCCGCTGATCGCCATCACCTCGACGGCGATGCGCAGCCCGAAGGCGTCGGCCAGCGCGCCGATGACGAGTTGCCCGAGCGGCCCGGTGCCGATGCACACGGTGATCAGGCCGAGCAGGCGCGAGCGCATGGAGGGCGGGGCGTTGTTCATCACCAGCAGCGTCTGCATGTTGCTGAATGCGGCCGTTCCGGTGCCGCCGATCAGCAGGATCAGGCAGGCGAGCCAGAAATTGCCGACCAGCGGCATCAGCACAAGGCTGGCGGCGAAGGTGACGGAGCCGCCGATCATCAGCAGGCGCGGCGAGATCGCGGGCATGCGCCACGCCATCGCGAGGCCGGCCAGCAAGGCACCGGCCGACTCGGCGGCGGCGAGGAAGCCGACGAGTGCGGTCGGTGCATCGAACAGGCCGCGTGCGATCGGCGCGACAACGGCGGAATAGCTGAACACGAAGCAGTTCATCGCCATGGTCACGCCGATCACCGCCATCACCTGCGGGATTTCGCGGGCCGAGCGCATGCCGTCCAGCAGATCGCGCAGCGCGCCGCCGAGGGACTGACGGCGGGTGATCTGTGTGTGGTGGATGGGCCAGGCGAGAAAAAAATTGGATGCGCTCAAGAGCGTCGTCAGCGCGTAGGCGCCGGGCAGGCCGACGAAATTGTAGACTACGGCGCCGAGCAGTGGACCGATCATGCGGGTGGTGGCACCAGCCAGGCTGTCAACGGCGATGGCGCGGCCCAGCAGGTCCGGTCCGGCGGCGTCGCCCACCATGCGGCGCCGGCTCGACATGTCCGTCGACCAGACGGAGCCGCAGATGAAGCTGGCAAGCCCGACCTGCCACGGTTCGGCGAGCCCGGCATAGGCGAGGCTGCCGATGGTGATGGACATCGAGGCGGTGATCACCATGCCCGTCATCATGATGCGCTTACGGTTGGTGGTCTCGGAGATGACGCCAGCGAAGGCGCCGAACAGCAGCATCGGCAGGGTGCGGGCGGCGGAGACGGCGGCGACGGCGAGGCCGGATCCGGTCAATTCGTAGACGAACAGTGCGGCCGACAGCAGTTCGAGCCAGCGGACGACGTTGTTGGTGCCACCGATGACCCACAGGCGTACGAGGTCCGGCTTTGCCAGCGTGTCTGTTTCCATCTCACCCGCAGCATGGCGGAACCAGGCGTGTCGTGACCAGGGGGCGGGTGCGCGCTATAGTGTTGCAGTGGACACAGGGATGGAGTTGGCCATGACGGAAGCCTGCATCGTCGGCTGGGCGCATACGGCGTTCGGCAAGCTCGAAGACCCCGATGTGGAGAGCCTGATCGGCCGCGTCGCGCGCTCGGCCATCGAGGATGCCGGGGTGGCGCCGGCGGAGATCGATGCCGTGTTCGTCGGGCTGTTCAATAACGGCTTCTCCAAGCAGGATTTTCCGGCCTCGATGGTGATGCAGTCGGTGCCGGAGCTGCGCTTCAAGCCGGCGACGCGCTACGAGAACGCCTGCGCGTCGGGCTCGGCCGCGGTGCATGGCGCGCGCGACTTCCTCGCCGCCGGGCGTGGGCGGTTCGCGCTGGTGGTGGGTGCCGAGAAGATGACGGCCACGCCCACCGCCGAGGTTGGCGACATCCTGCTCTCGGCGGCCTATCGCAAGGAGGAGGGGGAGATTCCGGCCGGGTTCGCCGGTGTGTTCGGCCGCATCGCTGAGCGGTATTTCCAGCGCTACGGCGATCAGTCCGACGCGCTGGCGGCGATCGCGGCGAAGAACCACAGGAATGGCGTCGACAATCCGTACGCACAGATGCGCAAGGACCTTGGCTTCGACTTCTGCCGCACTGTCAGTGAGCGCAACCCCTACGTGGCGCCGCCGTTGAAGCGCACCGATTGTTCGCTGGTGTCAGATGGGGCCGCCGCGCTCGTGTTGACCGACGAGGAGACCGCGCGGACACTCGGCAAGGCCGTGCGGTTTCGTGCCGCGGTACAGGTGAACGACTTCCTGCCACTATCGCGCCGCGATCCGACTGCGTTCGAGGGTGCTGCGCTGGCCTGGCGGCAGGCGCTGGATACGGCTGGGCTGGCGTTGTCGGATCTGTCATTTGTCGAGAGCCATGACTGCTTCACCATCGCCGAACTGCTCGAATACGAGGCGATGGGGCTGACGGCGCCGGGACAAGGGGCGCGTGCGGTGCTCGAAGGCTGGACGGCGAAGTCGGGGCGGCTGCCGGTCAATCCGTCCGGTGGCTTGAAAGCCAAGGGGCATCCGATCGGAGCGACCGGCGTGTCGATGCACGCGATCGCGGCGATGCAGTTGACGGGGAGTGCCGGGGGAATGCAGTTGGCGAAGGCCGATCGCGCCGGGGTGTTCAACATGGGTGGCGCAGCGGTTGCAAACTATGTGTCGATTTTGGAGCGGCTAGAGGGGTAACCCTGCGAGCCGCAGCCCCTCGGCATAGAGGGCGAGGTCGGCGGGAACCTGCATCGGCGTGCGGGCCACCGAGAGGCTCACGGTGAAGTGTGGCTCGCGCGCCAGCAGCTGGGCGCGCAATTCGCTGGCCTCGTCGGCGCGACCGAGATGGCCGAGGGCGGCCAGAGCAATCTTGTAGGTGGAGGTGAAAGCAGGGTTCTGCGCCAGCGAGCGGCGGGCGAGTTCGATGACGATGACATGCTCGCCGCGCAGGAAATGGGCGAGCATCAGCCCCATGTCGAAAAAGAAGCTGTGCGGGTCGAATGGCGAGAGCTGGCGTGCCCGGTGCAGGCGGCTCAGCGCTTCCGCGTGCCGTCCGGCATAGGCCAGTGCCAGGCCGGAGAACGCCCAGGCCAAGGGCAGGTTCGGGTTCAGCGATAGCGCGCGGTCATGCAGCGCGATCGCCTCGTCGATGCGATGGTAGAGAAAGGCACGGACATGCCCGGCAATGGTGATCCCGCGGGCGTCCGTCGGATCCAGCGCGATGGCGCGCTCGGCGAGGGTGGCGGCGTAGGACATCGTGATCGCTGGATCCTCCGCCCAGTTCTGGCCTACCAGGAAGACGTGCCAGCAGGCGAGCCAGGCATGGGCGGCGGCGTAGTCGGGGTCGAGCCGGACGGCCTCGGCGAGGGCGGTGCCGGCGGCACGGAAGGACGTTTCCTCCAGCCGGTAGATGGCGGGAATGGCGGCGAGCACGAGGTCGTACGCAGTGGTGCTACTGGCGGTCTGGCTGGCAGCGCGGCGGCCTTCGCGGATCATCAACTCGGGGTCAATGCGCGCCACGGTTTCAGCGGCGATTTCGTCCTGCAGGGTGAGGATATCGACGCCGACGCGGTCGAACCGACCGGCCCAGACGATCTCTGGGCCGCTCTTGCTGTCGAGCCCAGACTTGATGTCGAGCAGGCGGACGAGCACGCGCACCCGATCGTCGCTGCGCTGGACTGTGCCGTCGAGCACAAAATCGAGTGTGAGTTCGCGCCATTGTGGATCATCCAGCCCCGGCTCGCTGGCGATTGCGGCGAGCGAGGGGCTGGCGATGAGGAATACCCACTTGAAACGTGATAGTGCGGCGGTGATCTCCTCGGCCAAGCCGAAGGAGAGTGCGTCCATCCGGTCGGTACCGTGGAGGGTGCGGAACGGGCGCACGCCGATGCGGATGCCGCTCCGGCGCGGCGATGGCGGGCGCGGCGATGGCGGCAAGGATTGGGGGGCGATAGTGCGGGCACGGGTAGTAGCGAGGGAGTGCGGAGCGTTGCCGGCGTGCAGGGTCGTGAACACCGCCTGGGTCTCCGCCGATGGCGCGGTGTCGGAGTTCTCCGCCAATGCGGTGATGCAGCGGTGATAGGCGGCGATGGCTGAAGTCCGGTCGCCGCGGGCGTCGTGGGCAGTGATCAGCGCGCGCCAACCGGCCTGGTGGCGCGGATCGATGGCGAGCAGATGTTCGGCCGCAGCGATGGCAGCGGCGGGGTCGGCGTTGGGCTGGGTGTGTTCGAAGAGCTCAGCCTCGGCGATCGCGGCGGCGACCCGGCCTCTGCGCCGCCGCTCGGTCTCCAGCCAGCGATCGAAAGCTGGGTCGAGGCCGACGAGATCAGTGAGCAGAGAGGCGCCTGGCGTGCCGCCGGTGCGCAGATCAGTGTAGACGCCCTCGGTCGCGAGGGAGAGATGGGTCCGCTCGGCCTGCAGCAAGCCGGGGGCGAGTGGGGCGAGCAGGGACTGCAATTCGTGGATACATTGCCGCAATGAGGCGCGCGCCTGATCCCGGTCACGCCGGCTCCACAGCATGGCCGCGAGATCGTCGCGCAGGACAGGCCGGGGAGCGGCCAGGGCGAGCACGGCGAGGACGGCCCGGCTCTTGCGGATGCGCGGGGTGATGTTCCGCCCCGCGCCGTCTTGAACCTGCATTTGGCCGCGCAACGTTAATCGAAGCCGCGCCAGCGGAGTTTCGCGTCCGATCTCGTTGTAGTCTTTCTGCGATGTATCGGGCTGTGACATTTTTGGCGGGTGTTACGGTTCGATATTGCAAGTCGGAAGCACAGTATTGACAGACAACATTGATCGCAAGGAACGAAATTTTAATGAAAAATTAACGATAGTTTATAGAATCAAAAACTAGGAATACTTTCATTGACTCGCAATGGACAATTTGGCACGCTGCAGTTGCCCCGGGGCTTGGTGCGTCCGGCGGCCATCCAGCCATTGCTGACCTGACACGTCACCCGCCCTTACCGGCGGGTGACGTGGCCTGTCCGCATGATCGGCTGGTTCATAACAAGGAGAGCTTCGATGAAAACAACTGGTTCCGTTGCCACGTCGGCTGTCATCGCCGTGAAGCCCGTCAGCCTGCGTGCGGCCCTGCCGGCCCGCGTGGTGGCTGCCGGGCCCGTCCGCTTCGGCGCGGGCGTCGGCATTCTGCCGCGCAAGCGCGGCTGACATGGCTGCAGGGCGGCCCCTCGCGGAGCCGCCCACTTGGCCAGCCCGCTGGGCCACGCGTCCCAAACTCCGAGGTATTGCCATGATCACCCTCCCCGCCGATACGCCTGTTCTGCGCTTCTATCGTGCCTATGCCCCCGCCCGTCCGCCGCAGCGTGCCGACCGCTCCGCCGGCGGTACGCTGCCGACGCGGGCGTTCCGCTATTGCGAGGCGGTGACCAGTGCGTCGGCCTTCGGCAGCTATGTGTTCGCGCCGATGGCCTTCAGTCTGCTGTGGGATGGCGATGATATCTATTGGGATTGCGAGACCAATGACGGCTGGACCCGGCTGGACAGCGCCCAGTTCCCCGGCTTCGCTGCGACCTTCAACGCCGCCGCCCCTCCGGAAATCGAAGGTTTCGCACCGCCGTTCCTGACCGCCATGCCCGAGCCGGGGGTGGTGCAGATCTGGACCGGGCTGCTCGCGCGGACCGCACCGGGCTGGAGCTTGCTTGTCCGCGCCCCCGCGAACCTGCCGCGGCCCGGTGGTTTCGTCGCTTATGAAGGCATTGTCGAAACCGATCGCTGGTTCGGCCCACTTTTCACCAATATCCGACTCACCCGCACCGATGTGCCCGTTACCTTCGATGCGGACACGCCACTGCTCCAGGTGCAGCCGCTGCCGCGCGCGATCCTCGCCGAGGCGGCGCAAGAGGCGGTGCAGGCGGCCGATGACCTGGCCGAGTTCAGCTCGCAGGATTGGCGCGACTACAGCCGCACCATCGTCGAGCCCGTCCAACAGATCGACCGGCCGCTCGGTGCCTATGCGGTAGCGGCGCGCAAGCGTGCGCGCTGCCCATTTGGAGCGGTCAAATCGGCATGAACCGGGTGCGGCCAAATTTGCGGCCGGCGTGGAACAGGAAATCGATCAGCGCACGAATACCTGGACGCTGACCGACGCGCACGACGTCGGTCAACTGCCACAGCCGCTGTGCCGCCTCGATTGCGCTGCGGTGTTGCGGATCGTCGGAGATGATGATCAGCACCGGCAAGTCTGGATCATAGTTGGCGACGACCATCAGCAGGTCGTAGATCGGGCATTCCACTGTCTGCGCCTCGTGAAGGATGGCGATCGGACGGACATCCTGCAAAAGTTCGGGTATTTGCCGTGGATCGGTGACGCAGGTGATGCCGACATGCAAGAAATCGCAGATCTCAGAGATCGCCATTGATAGCGACGGAGTTTCCTCGACAATCACGATCACCGGGTTCTGCAAAGCATCGGCGGCGCGGACACGTGAGGTCACTGGGTCGATCTGCCAGACATCTTCCTCGATCCCGTACTGCATGCATGCTCTCCGCCGTGTTTGAATCACAGGCTCATGACCTAGGGCAGTGTTCCCGCAAAACCACCTCACGCGATAGTGTTCGGCCGGTTGTTCATGCGTAACGGATCGATATTTTTCCGTCAGTTTGCGTTATTTCGTCCGGCAACGGTGCTTGAGGTCACAGGTTGAGGATTGTAGCGCACGGGGCACCACATCTTGTGGCACCCATCTTGTGATCGCCACACCCCCTGCTAGCCTCGGCGCAACGGCCCGCGAGTCGCCGTGACTACCCGGCGACCCCAACAATTGGAACCACCATGAGCGCGCATGCCCCCTCCAAGGACGAACAACCCGTCCGCTTCGACCTACTGACCGAGAATCCGGTCTACAAGCCGTTCCGCTACCCCTGGGCCTACGAGGCCTGGCTGACCCAGCAGCGCGTGCATTGGCTGCCCGAGGAGGTGCCGCTCGCCGACGATGTGAAGGACTGGCACCGCAACATCACCGACGCCGAGCGCAACCTGCTGACGCAGATTTTCCGCTTCTTCACCCAGGCCGACGTCGAGGTGAACAACTGCTACATGAAGCATTATTCCCAGGTGTTCAAACCGACGGAGGTGCTGATGATGCTGTCGGCCTTCTCGAACATCGAGACTATCCACATCGCCGCCTATAGCCATCTGCTCGACACCGTCGGCATGCCCGAGCTCGAGTACACCGCCTTCATGAAATACAAGGAGATGAAGGACAAGTTCGACTACATGCAGTCTTTCCGCATTGATTCAAAACGGGAAATTGCGAAGACTCTGGCAGCGTTTGGCGCCTTCACCGAGGGTCTGCAACTCTTCGCCTCATTCGCCATTCTGCTGAATTTCCCCCGTTTCGGAAAAATGAAGGGGATGGGTCAGATCATCTCCTGGTCGGTGCGCGACGAGACACTGCACTGCATTTCCATCATTCGCCTGTTCCGCACGTTCGTGCAGGAAAACCCGGAAATCTGGGACGAGGAGCTCAAGCGCGAGATCTATCTCACCTGCGCCACCATCGTCGATCACGAGGATGCCTTCATCGATCTTGCCTTCGAACTCGGTGCCATCGAGGGCCTCGAAGGGCGGGAGGTGAAGCAGTATATCCGCTACATCGCCGATCGCCGCCTGGTGCAGCTTGGCTTGAACGCGCTGTTCCACGTTGAGAGCAACCCGTTGCCGTGGCTCGACGAGATGCTCAACGCCGTCGAACACGCCAATTTCTTCGAAAACCGATCGACCGAATACAGCAAGGCTTCGACCACCGGCACGTGGGAGGACGCCTTCGCCACCAACGTGTTCGCGACTGCCCAGCCGGAGGGGCCGATCCTCCCGGGCGAGTGATCATCTCGCGGGCTTTACCTGCCCGCCGGGTTACCGCAGTGTAAACGAATGCTCCGTTTCATCCGCCTGACCGCCCTCGGTCTGATCGCCGCCATCGCGCTTGGTTGGGCCGTTGCTTGGTTGCGGCCGGACCTCTTCGGGCGTGCAGTGCAAACTGCCAGCAATGGCCTCGCCGGTGTGAACATCCCGGGCAGTGTCAGCGTTGGCGGGCCGTTCGCGCTGGTGGATAGCGAGGGTCAACCGGTCACCGACGGGACCTATCGCGGCCGCTGGATGTTGATCTATTTCGGCTACACCTTCTGCCCCGATGTGTGCCCGACGGAACTGCAGGTGGTCGCCAACGCGCTCGATCTGCTCGGCGCGGACGCTGCCAAAGTCGCGCCGATTTTCATCACTGTCGATCCCGCGCGCGACACGGTGGCGGCGCTGGCGGAATATGTGAAACTCTTCGATCCCCGGTTGATCGGCTTGACCGGAACCGAGGCGCAGGTTACGGCGGCGGCGCGTGCCTATCGTGTCTACTATGCCAAAGCCACGCCGAAAGAGTCGACGACCTACCTGATGGACCATTCCTCTTTCATTTACCTGATGGGTCCCGATGGCAGCTTCCGTGGCCTCTATCGTCAGGGAACAACTCCGCTTGAACTGGCCAACGCCGTGCGCGCCAAAATGGCCGGGTCGTGATATAGCCGCGCCTGAACCCATTTCCGCATGAGCAGCCAACAATGAGCGAAACCGACGACCAACCGCGCGACCCCACCGCAACAGGCGCCCCGCGCTACAGCCGTCGGCTGTCCGACAAGATTCTTATCGCCTTCCATCAGGCGTGCGACCAGGCCGATTTTGAAATCGCCGAACAGTTGCTGCATATCCTCGAACTGATGCTCAAGCGCCGCCCGGTGACCACCGACACCAACCGCCGCCGCAGCATGGAAAGCCTGGTCGCCGCCCATGAGCGGCTCTGGCATCTGCGGCATCCTACCGACACGGAGCGTTGACTTAGAACTCCAGCGCCGCACCGTCGCGCAGTATCGCCTCCGCCGCCGCCGTATAGCGGCCGCCACTCGCATGCAGCACCAACCCGGCATGTAGCCGAAACGGCGCACGGCCGCCCTTGGTGCCGCGCAGCAGTACCAGCCGGGCGGGTAGCGCCGCGTGCGGCCACAGCGGCAGCACGCACAGGCTGCCGATCCCTGCCTCGGCAAACGCCGACATTGCCGCTGGTAGATGATCGGCCGCGATCGCCCAGGTCATCGTCCCCCGATGGCACAATCGTCGTGCCAGGGCAGCCGCCCAGTCGACGAACAATGCCCCATCCGCCCGCTTCGCCGCCTCGCGCCCAGCATCGGGGGAGGGGGTGCCGGCCGGCGCATGCCAGGGCGGATTGGCTATGGCGTGGTCGAACAGCGATGCACTCCGCCACGCCAGCAAGTCGGCCGCGACGAATTCCAGTCCGGCAAATCCGTTCGCCACCGCGTTCGCCTGCGCGAGCGCCACCAGCGCCGGATCGCGCTCAATCCCCAGGCCGGTAATCCCGGAAACCCGCCCGGCGAGACACAGTAGCGCCGCCCCCGCCCCGCTGCCGCCCTCCAGGACGCGCCCGCCCGCCTCCGTCGCAACGGTCGCCGCCAGTAGCACCGGCTCGATCCCGGTCCGGTGCCCGGTGCGAAGCTGATCATGCCGTACCCGCCCGCCGAGCAGAAAACCGGTCGTCGTCGTGCTCACGCCTCGCCGGCCTCCCGCAGGACCCGCCGTGCCTGGGCGGCATCCTCCGAGGCGACGACGATACGGCGCGGAATGGCGCCGATGCTGCCCTCCACGGCGCTCGCGTAAAAGTCGAGCAGCATCGCCTCGATACCGGCATCACGCAGCAGCGCCACGAGGAAACTCAGACGGACCGGGTCGTTGGATTGGACGAGGGTGTACATGGCCCCGAGCATCGCCCGTCCGAGCCGGCGCGCAAACCCCCTTACGCCAACCCGCATCTTGCGATCGCCTTGACCCTGCTTCGGGCGCGCCGATAATGTGCGCTGACCGCATGTCGAGACGTGCGCCATCCATGCCGGGAGAACCCCTTGGGCGTCGTCGCCAGCCTGCAACCTGCCGCTTCGATCACGCAAGCGCGGCCCGGACCGTCCGCGCGCGGCGAGGACGCGCTGACCGCGCTGGTGGCGTTGGTGCGCGAAGACCTCGAAGCCTGCAACCGCACCATCGTGGCGCGCATGGACAGTCCGGTCGCGCTTATCCCACAACTCGCCGCCCACCTCGTCGCCGCCGGCGGCAAGCGTCTGCGCCCGGTGTTGACGCTCGCCTGCGCCCGCATGTGCGGCACGACAGGGGATCGTCACGTCAAGCTCGCCGCCTGCGTCGAGTTCATCCACACCGCGACGCTGTTGCACGACGATGTAGTGGACGAAAGCATCCTTCGCCGCGGCCTCGCCAGCGCCAACGCGGTGTTCGGCAACAAGGCCTCCGTCCTGGTCGGCGATTTTCTGTTCGCCCGAGCCTTCCAGTTGATGGTCGAGGACGGCTCGCTGCGCGTGCTCGAAATCCTCTCTGGCGCGTCGGCCACCATCGCCGAGGGCGAGGTGCTGCAACTCGTGACCCAGAACGACCTCTCCACCACAGAGGAGCGCTACCTCGACGTCATCCGAGGCAAGACCGCGGCCCTCTTCGCCGCCGCTTGTCAGGTTGGCGCCGTCGTCGCTGACCGCCCGGCCGCCGAGGAACGGGCGCTCGCCGAGTACGGCATGAATCTCGGCATCGCCTTCCAACTGGTGGACGACGCGCTCGACTACGCCGCCGACCAGGCCACGCTGGGCAAGACCATCGGCGACGACTTCCGCGAGGGCAAAATCACCCTCCCCGTCCTCGCCGCCTACGAAGCGGGGTCGGAAGCGGAACGAACCTTCTGGCGCCGCACCATCGAAACCTCCGACCAGACCGACGCCGACCTCCACGAAGCCATCCGCCTGATCGAACGCCACGGCGCCATCGCCACCACCCTTGCCCGCGCCGCCGATTTCGCCACCCTGGCCAAAGCCCGCCTCGCCGCCTTCCCCGACACCGCCTGGCGCCGCAGCCTCGCCGCCGTCGCCGACTACACCGTCAGCCGCGCCCGGTGATCCCTCAGCACCCCGCGACATTTCCCTGGCGGACATGAAGCATCTACCCCTCGTTCAGGCGGCTATCGCGGCGTCCACACTCACCATTTTGAGCTACGCCGTTGGCTTCCAACTTTATCGCGGCGCATTCCTATATTCATGGAGCCACAACGATGGCTTCAACGCCCTGGTGACCGACGCTTACGTCAAGACCGGCCAACTCTACTACCCCGCCGACGCTCTGATCACCAACAACTACCCGCCCCTTTCATTCATCGTTACCGGCTGGCTGATGGCCGCCATCCCGGACGCAGTTCTTGCCGGCCGCGCCATAGCTGACGCCTCTTTCCTAGGCATTGGCTTGTCGATCATGGCCATCATCTGGCTGCAA
Source organism: Rhodospirillales bacterium (assembly GCA_043744375.1). Taxonomy (GTDB): domain Bacteria; phylum Pseudomonadota; class Alphaproteobacteria; order Acetobacterales; family Acetobacteraceae; genus CAIYPH01. The sequence continues at coordinate 38,686 of JAYTUU010000011.1, forward strand.
GTGCGTGATAAACTAGCCCGGATTTCTCACAGGCTCGGCGTTTTCATCCATGTATGCATCGTTTTGTGAGTATGGCTGGATGTTCCGTGCTTCTGTTTGGCTTTGCTGGC
>JAYTUU010000012.1:0-11729 GCA_043744375.1 Rhodospirillales bacterium
GCTCACCGAAGGCCGTCCGGCCGGCCGCGAGCAGTCCGGGGTTCCAAGGGCCACTGGCCCTTGGCCGCCGGAGGCGCGCTTGCCGTCGCTGCAAACGCACCCTTCCGTTGGCTAACCTGCGAATCTATGCTTAGGTTTCTTCCCGTCCCCACCGTCCTCGCCGCTGTCCTGCTGGTGTGGCTCGCCGCCGTCGCCCCGATGAACTGGGACCAGGCGCAACAAATTGCCGACGAAGCCGCCTCGTTCCCGCACATTCTCGCCGCCACCTTCGCCCTCGACCGCCCAATCCTGCCCGCCCCCCAGCAAGTCGCCGGCGCCTTCGTGGACTCCATCCTCGATTGGCCGATCACCTCGCCGCGCAGCCTCGTCTTCCACGCCGCCGTCACCGCCGCCGCCGCCGGAGTGGGGTTCGCCATCGCCGTCGCCTTCGGCCTGCTGCTCGCCATCGGCATCGTCCATGTCCGCACCCTCGATCGCGCGCTGATGCCCTGGGTGATCGCCAGCCAAGCCATCCCCGTCCTCGCCATTGCCCCCATCGTCGTCGTCGTGCTCGGCAATCTCGGCCTGATCGGCCTGCTCCCCAAGGCGCTCATCGCGGGCTGGCTGAGCTTCTTCCCGATCACCATGGGCATGGTCAAAGGCCTGCGCTCGCCGGACCCGATGCAGCGCGACCTCCTGCGCACCTACAACGCCTCGAAATGGCAAGTCTTCTCCCGCCTCCTCCTCCCCGCCGCCATGGCATTCCTGCTGCCGAGCGCCCGCGTCGCCGCCCCGCTCGCTTTGGTCGGCGCCATCGTCGCCGAACTCCCCACGGGCGCCCAGGCCGGCCTCGGCGCCCGCCTGCTCGCCGGCTCGTATTACGGGCAGACGCTGATGATCTGGTCCGCCCTGTTCATGGCCGCCTTCCTGGCGCTCGCCGCCGTCGCCGCCGTCGATCTCGTGCAGGCCGCCCTCATCCGCCAGCGCGGCGGCCGGCTGTGATCGCCGCCGAACTCGCCGCCACGCTGGCAATAGGCGCCGTAATCCTGCACTGGCTCGCCCGCGCCGGCAGCCGCATTGCCACGCCACTCGCCTTTGGCGCCCTGATCCTCTGGCTCTGGCAACGCGCCTGCACCGGCTTCGCCATCCCCGCCGTGCTGCTCCCCGCCCCCGCCGCCATCCTCGCCGCCATCGCCAGCCACTTGCCCATCCTCGCCGCCGACTTCCAGCAGACCGTGCTGCGCGCCGTCCTCCCCGGCTGGCTCCTCGGCTGCACCGCCGGCCTGCTCGCCGCCATCGCGCTCGATTTTTCCCCCTTTCTGCGCCGCGGGATTCTCCCCCTCGGCAGCCTGGTCAGCGCCATGCCGATCGTCGGCATCGCGCCGATCATGGTGATGTGGTTCGGCTTCGACTGGCAGTCCAAAGCCGCCGTCGTCGTCGTGATGACGTTCTTCCCGATGCTCGTCCACGCCGGCGCCGGCCTCGCCGACAGCGGCGCCATGGAACGCGACCTCATGCGCTCCTACGGCGCATCATATTGGCAAACATTGATAAAACTCCGCCTGCCCGCCGCCCTGCCGCACGTCTTCATTGCGCTCAAGCTGAACGCCACCCTCGCTTTGATCGGCGCCATCGTCGCCGAGTTCTTCGGCACGCCGATCGTCGGCATGGGGTTTCGCATTTCCACCCAAGCGGCCCGCCTGTCGATGGACGTCGTCTGGGCCGAAATCACCCTCGCCGCCCTCGTCGGCACCGCCAGCTTCGCGGCACTGGCGCTGATCGAGCGCGCCGTGACATTCTGGCATCCGTCATACCGTTAAAGGAGCCACCGATGCGCAAACTCGCCCTCGCCGCCGCCCTTGCATTCGGCGTCAGCGCCACCGCCGAGGCCGCCGACAAACTCACTTTGCAACTCAAATGGGTCGCCCAGGCGCAATTCGCCGGCTACTACGTCGCCGCCGCCAAGGGCTACTACAAGGACGCCAACCTCGACCTCACCATCAAACCCGGCGGCCCCGACGTGAACCCCTCCCAGGTCATCGCCGGCGGCGGTGCGGACGTCGTCGTCGACTGGATGCCCTCGGCGCTGGCCGCCCGCGAAAAGGGCGTCCCGCTCGTCAACATCTCCCAGGTTTTCGGCCGCTCCGGCCTGCAACTGACCTGCCGCAAGGACAGCGGCATCACCACCCCGGCCGACTTCAAGGGCCGCACCCTCGGCGTCTGGTTCGCCGGCAACGAGTATCCGTTCCTCTCCTGGATGGCGAAACTCGGCCTCAAGACCGACGGCTCCCCCGCTGGCGTCAAAGTCCTCAAGCAAGGCTTCAACGTCGACCCGCTGCTGCAAAAACAGGCCGCCTGCATTTCCACGATGACCTATAACGAATACTGGCAGCTCATCGACGGCGGCCTCAAAGCCGACCAGCTCATCGTCTTCAAATACGAAGACCAGGGCGTCGCCACCCTCGAAGACGGCCTCTACACCACCGAAGCCAAGCTCAAAGACCCCGCCATGGTCGATCGCCTCGCCCGCTTCGTCAAAGCCTCCCTGCTCGGCTGGAAATACGCCGCCGACCATCAGGACGAAGCGGTCAAGATCGTCCTCGCCAACGACACCGCCGGCTTGCAAACCGCCGCCCACCAGAAGCGCATGATGGGCGAGATCGCCAAACTCATCGCCCCCGGCCCGCACGGCCTCGGCTACCTCGATCCCGCCGCCTACGACCGCACCGTCACCCTGCTGATGTCCGGTGCCTCAGACCCCGTCATTACCAAGAAACCCGCCGGCGCCTGGACCCACGCAGTCTGGAACAAGGCATCGGGCCAGTAAGACCGCGGCGTGCCGCCCCGCGCCAGCGCGGCCATCTCAAATGCCGGACTCCCTGTGGGTTCTGGCTTTGAGCCTGGCTCCGCGGAGCCGCGGCCCTCAGGCGCAAAACACGCGCCGAGGCCATTTATCGGATGGTGGGCGCGACAGGGATTGAACCTGTGACCCCCGCCATGTCAAGGCGATGCTCTCCCGCTGAGCTACGCGCCCATCCGATGCATGGCTTCTAACGTGTGGATGCCCTGGCCCGCAAGGGGCACGGTTGCCGCGTCACCGCAGGCGCGGTTGAATGGCCTGATGGATACCCTGCTCACCCACGCCCCCATCCCGACCACTCCGGCCGTGCCGACGGATGATGCCCCCGTGATCGTCCATCAACCCACCGGCGAAACAACGGGGATCGTCTTCGCCTCGCCGCATTCCGGCCGCCACTATCCCGCCGGTTTCCTCGCCGCCTCCCGGCTCGATCCGCTGCGGCTACGGCGCAGCGAGGACGGCTTCGTCGACGAACTCTTCGCCGCCGCCCCCGATCACGGCGCGCCCCTGGTCGTGGCGACCTTCCCACGGGCCTACTGCGACGCGAACCGCGAGGCCTGGGAACTCGATCCCGCCATGTTCGATGATGAGCTCCCGCCCTGGGTGAACAGCGGCAGTGCCCGCGTCGCGGCAGGGCTCGGCACGATCGCCCGCCTTGTCGCCTCCGGTGAGGCCATCTATCGCGGAAAACTGCGTTTCGCCGAGGCCGAGGCACGTATTCGTGATCTCTGGCACCCGTTCCATGCCGCGCTACGCAGCGAAATCGCCGCCACCCGTGCGACCCACGGCACCTGCCTGCTGATCGACTGCCACTCCATGCCCGGCGGCGCGCTGGCCCCTCGGCAACTTGCCGACATCGTGCTGGGCGACGCGCATGGCACGACCTGCGCACCCCAGGCGCTCCGTCATATCGAGACGGCCTTCCGCGACCAGGGCTTCACCGTCCGCCGCAACGACCCCTATGCCGGCGGCTACATCACCCGCCACTATGGCCGCCCCCGCGAGGGTGTGCATGCCGTGCAAATTGAGATAAGTCGGCCACTTTATATGGACGAAGCGCGCATGGAACGGCTGGCGCTGTTCACCGACGTCCGCGCCCGCGTGACGGCGGTCATCGCCGAACTCGCGTGCGTCCACGACATGCTGGAGCCTCTCTGACGACCTCCCGGCGGCGATCGGACAAAAAAAGTGGCGGCGCTTTGCAGCGCCGCCAAGTTTAGGGAGGAAACGTCCAAGAAGCAGGAGGGCAACATAGTCGCCCTGCTGCAAGGCGGAATCTAGCCTCCCGATTGTTCGTATGCAAGCGATATTTTGCATTGCAGCATAATTTTTTTCCAAATTCATCAATCGCTACCCCGCGTCGCAGCAATCGATCGGTGCCCCACACTCGGGACTCACACAGTCTTAACGAATTTGCCTATACAATCCCCTATGCGCGCGCCCTTGACCAAACTGCTGTTCGCCCTCGCTGCCACCGTCGCAGCGCCGACCGGTCACGCGCATGCGCAAACCCCACGCACCCCCGTTTCACTGCCGGCCGCGGCGATCGACCCAAGCCAGCAATGCCGCCAGGCGATCGCGATCGTCGAGCGTGCGGCAGGCATTCCGTCCCATCTCATGGCTGCAATCGCACGAGTTGAGAGCGGTCGCGCCGACGGCAAGGGCGGTGTCCAGCCCTGGCCGTGGACCATCAACGTGGAGGGCGCCGGCTATGCCTACGACACCAAGGCCGAGGCCATCGCCGCCGTGCGCGGCTTCCAGGCCCGCGGTGCCCGCTCGATCGACGTCGGCTGCATGCAGGTCAACCTCATGTTCCACCCCACCGCCTTCGCCAGCCTCGATGAAGGGTTCGACCCACTCGGCAATGCCCGCTACGCCGCCAAATTCCTGACCACGCTCTACGAACAAACCAGGGATTGGACCAAGGCGACGGCGCACTACCACTCCGCCACACCCGAACTCGGCGGCAACTACCAGCGCAAGGTCTTCGCCGTCCTTCCCGACGAACAGCGCAAACGCCTCGCCACGGCCGGCCCACCCAGCGCCGCCGGCGGCAACATGTGGTCCAGCAACGTCTGGACGAACAACGTCTGGAACACCCGCGCGCCAAGCTGGCCAACCGAAAGCGGCATCCCCCGCCCGGCGCCGATGCCGCCCACGGGTGGCTACATGCTCTCCAATCGCGCCGACACCGCCCGCGTCATCGCCGCCCCCCAAGGCACCGCCGGACGCAGCCTCGATGCCTATCGCAACGCCCCGGTTCCCGTCGCCTCTCGTCAGGTCGCCGCCGCCAGGCTTTGAAGGCGAGCGCATTGATCGCTGCGTTTGGCCCCCTTCCTGTGCCTCCCCGGCCGGGATAACCTGCAAGGATGAAGGCTGCGTCCACCGTCCCGGAGCAGTCGCAAGGGAGAAATCAACCATGGCCATCCGCTATGATAACCGCGTCGCCATCGTCACCGGCGCCGGCGCCGGCCTTGGCCGCGAGCATGCGCTGCTGCTGGCCAGCCGCGGCGCCAAGGTCGTCGTCAACGATCCCGGCGGCGCCGTCGATGGCCGCGGCACCGCCAACACGGTCGCCGACAAGGTCGTCGCCGAGATCCGCGCCGCCGGCGGCACTGCCGTCGCGAACTACGACTCGGTGGCCGATGCCGCCGCCGCCGCCAATATCGTCAAGACCGCGATGGACAGCTTCGGCCGCCTCGACATTCTCGTGAACAACGCCGGCGTTCTGCGCGACAAGAGCTTCCACAAGATGGAGCCGGGCGATTTCGAATTCGTCGTCCAGGTTCATCTGATGGGCACCGTCTACTGCACCATGGCCGCCTGGCCGATCATGCGCGAGGCCAAGTACGGCCGCGTCGTCGTCACCACCTCGGGCTCCGGCACCGTCGGCAATTTCGGCCAGTCGAACTACGGCGCGGCCAAGATGGCGGTCAACGGCCTGATCAACTGCCTGCGTTTCGAGGGCGCCAAGTACAACATCCTCTGCAACGCCATCTCGCCCTCCGCCAAAACGCGGATGACCGAGGGGCTGATCCCCGAGAGCGTGCTGGCGTTCATGAAGCCCGAACTCGTTTCCCCCGCGGTCGCGTGGATGGCGAGCGAGGAGTGCAATGTCTCCGGCGAAATCATCGGAGCCAATGCCGGCTACTACAAGCGGGTGAAGTATCTCGAAAGCGAGGGCGTGCAGTTCGACCCGGCCGAGCCAGTCACTCCCGAGATGTTCGTCGAAGCCCTGCCGCGCATCATGGACATGAGCGAGACCGCCGAGCACGGCTTCGGCACGCCGCGCCTGGAAGCCCGCCTGCGGGCGATGGGCCGCATCAAGTAGGTCCCAAAGGCGGGCGGCACCTTCGGGTGCCGCCCGCCCTGGCCGCTACTGCAACAGCGACTTACGCGCCGCAACAAACTCCTCGACTCCCGCCACCAGCGTATCGAAATCGCGGTCGGTCAGCGGCAGCGAGAGCGCGATCAGGTCACGTTTGGGCATGATGAAAATGCCGTGCGCCAACAGGTCGTAGAACAGCAGCTCCCGCACCCTCGCATTGCCGCGCGCCGCATCCTCCGGCCCGTTGATCGGCCCGCGCATCGCGTGCGGCGCCATCATCGAGCCGATGCCGGTGAATTGCAGCGCCACCCCCGCCGCCGCGCACACCGCGTTCAACCGGTCGCGCAACGCATCGCCGCGCGCGTTCAATTCGGTGGCCGCCTCCGGCGTATACGCCTTCGACAGCCCGGCAATCCCCGCCGCAAGGGTGAACACGTTGTTGTTATAGGTGCCCGAATGCGGCAGCGCGTCACCGCGGCGCGGGTCGAACCGGTCGAGCAGCGACGCCGAGCCACCGAACGCGCCGGCCGAGAACCCGCCGCCGATATACTTGCCGAGCGAGGTCAGATCCGGGATCACCCCGGTGCGCTTCTGGATGCCGCCCGAGGATAGCCGCGAGGTCATCACCTCGTCGAAGATCAGCAGAATGCCGTGCCGTGTCGCGCGCTCGCGCAGCATCTTGAGAAACTCCAGGCTGGCGGGAATGCAGCCGCCGCCGCCGATCATCGGCTCGACGATGATCGCCGCCAGGCGCGACGCGTTCGAGTCGATCAGCGCCGCCGTGCCCTCGATGTCGTTATACGGCGCCACCACCGTCTCGAACGGCACGTTCAGCGGATTGGTTGCCGCCGTGAACGTCAGGAACCCGCCATGATAGCAGCCCTGGAACCCCAGCACCGCCGGCTTGCCCGTCGCGATCCGCGCGAGCTGAACATTGAACATGTTCGCCTCGGTGCCCGAATTGACGAAGCGCAGCCGCTCGATCGAAGGAAACCGCGCCACGATCAACTCGGCCAGCCGCGCCTCCAATGCCGTGTTGCCGCCGAGATTCCAGCCCAGCGCCAGCCGGTCATCGATCGCGGCACGGATCACGGGATGGCTGTGGCCGTAGATCCCGGCGGTCGCCTCGCCAAGGAAATCGACATAGCTGTGGCCATCCTCGTCCCACAACCGAGCCCCCTCGCCGCGCCGAAACATCAGCGGGAACGGGTCGAAATAGACGCCCGTGCGCGTATTACCGCCGGGCATGGTCGTCAGCGCCTTCGTATACAGCGCCGAACTGGTCGGATTGGCCTTGGCATACTGCGCCTTCGCCTCATCCAACGCCTGAACCACGTCGGCATTCGGCGCCACCGAAACGTTCATCGGTCGATCCTCCTGTGAAGTCCGCGAAGCTTATGAGGATTTGCGGGCCAGCGGAAGTCGCAACCGGTGGATTGACAGGGCAGTCGGGTGAACAAGGATGCCTCCGGCGGCGGCGTGTGCAGCGCGCCTCCGGCGGCAAAGGGGCACGCCCCTTTGATCCCCCCGACTGCTCGCGGCTGGAGAGATGACCTTCGGTTGACAGGGTACATTCTCGCCCGACGCGCTGGCGAAGCCCCCGACGTGCTGGCGAAGCCAAGGAATCCTCGTCCCGTTTCCGCATTGCACACGCGCCGAAATGCCGAGCACGCGGGAATGCTGATCCAGCCGCGAGAAGTGTGGGGGATCAAAGGGGCTCGCCCCCCAGCCGCTTTCGGCACGCAAGCGGGCGCCTGACGCGGGCTTGCCGGCGGAGCCTTGATTGCGGCTTGAGCCTTCACCCGATTACCCTGGGCAAACAAGGCGCCGCCCTCGCGTCGCACCGCCCGCGTGGAGTAGGATGGCGCGTGCCCAATCGCAGCCTGATCAGTCTGAACTGGCTCAATCTCTTCGTCGCGCAGATGCAGACGGGGTTCGGCGCCTTCCTGTCGGTGTACCTGACAACGCATGGCTGGACCGGCACCGAGATCGGCTTCGCCCTCAGCCTCGGCGCCATCGCCGCGATGGTGGCCCAGGTTCCGGCCGGGTTGCTGGTGGATGCGATGCACAGCAAGCCCCATGCGGCGGGGGCAGCGATTCTGGCGATCATGTGTGCGGCCATGGTGATCGGCGTGTGGCCGCTGCCGGTGCCGGTGCTCGCCGCCGAAATTCTTCAGGGAGCCGCGAGCAGCATGCTTGGCCCGGCGATTGCCGCCATCACGCTTGCCTTGGCCAACAAGGACGTTCTCGGCGAGCGTCTCGGCCTCAACATGCGCTACGCCGCCATCGGCAGCTTCGTCGCCGCCACCGCGATGGGCTCGCTCGGCACCTGGTATTCCCACCGCGCCATCCTGTTCCTCGCCGCTGCCTGCGGGGTTGCCGGGCTGCTGATGCTGCGGGGTATCCGCCCCGAGGATCTCGCCGCCGCGCCCAGCCGCACCGACCATCGCGCCGCCATACCGAAGCCGGCCCGCATCACGCCGCACGATACAAAATGGCAGATCGCCTGCGACCACTGCCTGCTCACCTTCACGCTCTGCGTCGCCCTGTTCCATCTCGGCAATGCCGGCATGCTGCCGATCGTCGCCAACGCGCTCACCCGCAGCGGGCAGGCTGGCACCGACCTGATCATCGCCGCCGCCATCGTCGTGCCGCAGGCGCTGGCCGCCCTCCTCTCTCCCCATATCGGCCGCCTCGCCGAGCGGATCGGCCGCCGCCCGGTGCTGCTCGCCGGTTTCGCCGCCCTGGTCGCCCGCGGCGTGCTGCTGGCGACCGATGGCAACCCCTTCCTGATGATCGGCTTCCAGGCGCTGGACGGCATCAGCGCCGCCGTGGTCGGCGTCATGGTCCCGCTGGTGGTGGCCGACCTCACCCACCGGCGCGGCCGGTTCAACCTCGCCATGGGCATCGTCGGCCTCGGCATGGGCATCGGCGCCGCCCTCAGCACGACCCTGGCCGGCGCCATCGTCGATCGCTACGGCGAGGCGGCAACCTTTCTCTCCCTCGCCGCCGCCGGCGCGCTCGCCTGCCTGCTCACGTGGTTGATCCTGCCCGAGACCGCCCACCGATCCCGCCAGCCACTCCTGCCAACCGTTTGAATCCTCCGGAACCCGCCGCATGCCCCTCGAAATCACCGTCGGCCCGCCACAGCTCGTCGTCCATCACGGCCAGACCGTCTGGACCTCCGAGCCCGATGGCCAGGTTCTCAGCGACAGCACCAAAGGCCTGATGTTCCGCGACACCCGCCTGATCAGCTACTGGCGCCTCTACGCCAACGGCAAAAGCTGGGACCTGCTGAACGGCGGCGCGATGTCCCATTTCGCCGCCCGCGTGTTCCTCACCAACCCCGCCATCCCCACCGCCGACGGCGACATCCCGGCGCGCACCCTCAGTCTGGTCGTGGGGCGCTGGACCAGCGGTGGAATCCACGAGGATCTCGACCTCACCAATCACGGCATGGCCCCCGTCCGCTTCAACCTCGAACTGACCATGCGCTCGGATTTCGCCGACACCTTCGAGATCAAGTCCGGCCGCCTGATCCGCCGTGGGCGCATCAACAGCGAGTGGTCCGATCAGGCGCAGTGCCTGCGCACCAGCTATGTCAATGCCGATTTCCACCGCGCCATCAACGTCTCCCTGCGCTCCGAAACCGACGGCCACTACGCCAATGGCCGCATCACCTTCGAGATCGCCCTGCGCCCCGGCGCCAGCTGGCATGCCTGCATCTTCTACGAGATCATCGATGACGGCGAGAGCTTCGCCCCGCCCGCCGATTGCATCGCCCACGCCGCCGCCTCCCCGGCCGCCGCCAGCGTCGCGGCCTGGCGCCACGACGCCACCAAGCTCACCACCCCCAGCGAGATCTTCAACGCCCAGTTCGCTCAGGCGATCGACGACGTCGCCGCCCTGCGCCTGCCGATCCAGGAGGGCGGCCGCACCCATATCCTGCCCGCCGCCGGCCTGCCCTGGTTCCTCGTCCCGTTCGGCCGCGACAGCCTGATCGTGGCCCTGCAATGCCTGCCGATCACCGACGAATTCGCCCGCGGCGCCCTCGTCGTCCTCGGCGCCCGCCAGTCGCGCGTCTATGACGCGGCGCGCGACGCCGAACCCGGAAAAATTCTGCACGAGCAGCGCCTTGGCGAGCTCGCCCATTTCCACCTCATTCCACACACGCCCTATTTCGGCACCGCCGACGCCACCGCCCTCTACCTCATTCTGCTGCACGCCACCTGGCGCTGGACGGGCGATGCGGCATTGCTCGACGCCCACATGGAAACCGCCGAACGCTGCCTCGCCTGGATCGACACCGACGGGGATCGCGACGGCGACGGCTTCCAGGAATACCAGACCCGCGCCGCCTCGGGCGGCTACGAGAACATGGCCTGGAAAGACGCCGGCGACGCCGTGCTCTATCCCGATGGCAGCATGGTCAAAGGGCCCAAGGCGCTGTGCGAACTGCAAGCCTATGTCTACGCGGCCTGGCGTGGCATGGCCGAAATCAATGCGGCACGCGGCAACCATGCCCGCGCCGCCGAATTGACCGCCCGCGCCAGCGCCCTGTTCAACCGCTTCAACGACGCCTTCTGGGACGAGGAATGGGGCTTCTACGCCTTCGCGCTAGACGGCGATAAACGCCCCGTCCGCACCGTGTCCTCCAATGTCGGCCACTGCCTGTGGGCCGGCCTGATCCGCCCGGACCGCGCGCGCCGCGTCGTCGAACGGCTGATGGCGCCAGACATGTTCAGCGGCTGGGGTATCCGCACGTTGTCGGCCGACCATCCGGCTTTCAATCCCTACTCGTACCATAACGGCTCCGTATGGCCGCATGACAACGGGTTGATCGCGCAGGGATTTTCCCGCTACGGCTTCACCGCCGAGGCGGCCCGCGTCGCCCTCGCGGTCAGCGCCGCCGCGAGCTTCTTCGTCCGCCACCAGGTGCCCGAACTCTATGCCGGGATCGCACGCGCCGGCACCGACGAGCCCGGCACTGGCGAAAACGGCACCGACTTCCCCGTCCAGTGCCTTGGCGCCAACGTGCCGCAGGCCTGGGCGGCCGGTTCCGCCTTCTCGATGCTGCACGCCCTCTGCCGCTTCGCGCCCGACGCACCCCGCGGCGTCTTCGGCCTCGACCCGATCCTGCCCGAGTGGCTGCCCGAACTGCACCTATCCGACCTGACGGTCGGCGGCCAGGATATCGACCTGCGACTGACCCTCTCCGCCACCGGCACCACGATCACCACCAACATCGACCCCGCCGGCGCAGTGCGCCACGTTCCGCGCGACTGGGATCAGCCCGGCTGTGCCTAAGCAGAGATTCGTAGGTTGGCCAACGGAAGGGCGGGCGTTTGCAGCGAAAGCAAGCGCGCCTCCGGCGGCCAAGGGCCAGTGGCCCTTGGAACCCCGGACTGCTCGCGGTTGGACACACGGCCTTCGGGTGAGCACCCGCGATCTCGCCGCATTCACGGGCGAAGCCCAAACTCCCGCGCGATCGCAATGCGGTCCGAGATGTCCATTGCCTGCGGCGCCAGCAGTCGGGGGGATCAAAGGGGCGTGCCCCGTCGC
>JAYTUU010000013.1:0-11663 GCA_043744375.1 Rhodospirillales bacterium
ATCAAAGGGTCCCTGACCCTTTGCGGAGGCGAGGCAAAGCCTCGCCGTGTCGTCCGACGCGCCGCTTGCGCGGCGACGGCAGAGCCCTCGCCTTCCTTATGTTAGCGCCTATGCGGGCATGTCCTATTCTGCGGCGATGGCCATTATTGGACGGCGGAGCGTGCCCAGCAATTTCGCCCGGTCGGCCTCGAACTGTCGGATACTTTTCTCCTTCACGTGCCCGTATCCCCGGACCTTGTCGGGCAGGTTGGCGAGTGCAACGGCTACCGGCATGGTTTCGGCGGCGAGGGATTTGAGGATTTCCGCGACGTCGGCTTCGTAGTCGGCAATCAGGCGGCGCTCTGCCTGGCGTTCGTCGGAGCGGCCGAACGGGTCGAGGCGGGTGCCGCGCAGACCACGCAAGCGCGCCAGGAGCTTGAACGCCGACATCATCCAGGGGCCGTAGCTCTGCTTGATCAGATGGCCCGTGCGCGGATCGCGCTTGGCAAACACCGGCGGGGCAAGATGGAATTCGAGGCGCTCGGGGTCCTCGAACTGGGCGGCGAGGGATTGCTTGAACTCTTTCGAGGTGTAGAGGCGCGCGACCTCGTATTCGTCCTTGTAGGCGATCAGCTTGGCGTAGTTGCGTGCCACCGCCTCGGTGAGCACGGTCGAGCCCGAGAACATGCGGCTTTCGGCCTCGCGGACGCGGTCGACGAGTTTGCGGTAGCGTCGGGCTGTGCGGCGGTTCTGGAAGCCGGTGAGGTGATTTTCGCGCCCGGCGATGAGGTCGTCGAGGGTTTTTGCCACTGGTGCGGCGAAGCTGAGGCCGGCGGCTTCGGCGACGCGCTTGAGGTCGGCGGCGGCGCACCGGCCCCACGCGAACGCGGCCTTGTTCGCCTCCACGGCGGTGCCGTTCAGTTCGATGGCCCGCAGCAGGCTTTCGCCGGTTAGCGGAATGCGGCCTTTCTGCCAAGCATAGCCGAGCATGAACGGGTTGGTGGCGATGCTGTCGCCCATCAGCGCGGTGGCCAGGGCCGAGGCGTCGAACTGATCGACCGCCTCGGTTCCGGCAGCGTCTGCGATGCTCCGGCGCAACTGGCCACTCGGAAGACGGGTGTTGGTGTCGAGCACGAAATCCCCGGTCGGGACCTCGTGGGTGTTCAGCACGACGTGGGAGACACCGCGCCGCAAAGTGGCCAGCGTATCCTTGGAGCCGGCTACGACCATATCGCAGGCGAGCAGCAGATCGGCCTCGCCACGGCCGACACGCAGCCCGTGCAGTTGAGACTCCTCGGCCGCCAGCCTGATGTGGCTGAACACGCTGCCGCCCTTCTGCGCCATGCCCATCTGGTCGAGCACGGTGACGTGCCGGCCGTCGAGATGGGCGGCCATGCCGAGCAGCGCGCCGATGGTGACGATGCCGGTGCCGCCGATACCGGTGACGAGGATGTCGTAGGGGTGGTCGAGTGCGAGGATGACCGGCTCCGGCACGGCGAAGAGTTCGGAGGCATTGCGCGGGCGCTTGCGCAGCTTGCCGCCGTGGACGGTGACGAAGCTCGGGCAGAATCCCTCGATGCAGGAAAAATCCTTGTTGCAGCTTGACTGGTCGATGCGCCGCTTGGTGCCGAAATCGGTTTCCACCGGCTGCACGGACAGGCAGTTCGACGCCTTCGAGCAGTCGCCGCAGCCCTCGCAGACGGCGGCGTTGATGAAGGCGCGCTTGTTGGGATCGGGGAAGGTGCCGCGCTTGCGCCGGCGGCGCTTCTCGGAGGCGCAGGTCTGGTCATAGATGATGACCGTCGTGCCTTCGATGTCGCGGAATTCGCGCTCGATTTCCTGCAGGTCGCGGCGATGGCGGACCGTCACGCCGGCGGCGAAGTGCTTTTCGTCGTCGTGCTTCTCCGGCTCGTCGGTGACGACAACGATGCGGTTGACGCCCTCGGCGGCCACTTGTCGGGTGATCTGCGGCACGGTGAGATGGCCGTCGACGGGCTGGCCGCCGGTCATCGCCACGGCATCGTTGAACAGGATTTTGTAGGTGATGTTCACGCCCGAGGCGACGGCGGCGCGGATGGCCATGTAGCCGGAATGGAAGTAGGTGCCGTCGCCGAGATTGGCGAAGACGTGCTTTTCCTCGGTGAACGGCGCCTGCCCGATCCACTGGACGCCCTCGCCGCCCATCTGGCTGAAAGTTTCGGTATTGCGGTCCATCCACAGCGCCAGCGTATGGCAGCCGATGCCGCCGAGGGCACGGCTGCCGTCGATCACCTTGGTCGAGGTGTTGTGCGGGCAGCCCGAGCAGAAATACGGCTTGCGGGCGGCACCGACATGCACCTGTTCGAGGTCACGCGACTGTTCGCGCAGGAAGCGCGTGCGGGCCTGCAACTGCTCGCTGTCGGCGAAGGCCGCGATGCGGCCGGACAGCGCGAGGGCAAGTTCGGCGGAGGAGAATTCGCCGGTCATCTTGAGGAAGGGCGCGCCACGTTCGTCGCGCTTGCCGAGCACGCGCGGGCGGATGGTGCTGTCATAGAGGATATCGCGGACCTGTTGCTCGATGATCGGGGATTTCTCCTCGATCACCACAATCTCCGTCAGCCCCTCGGCGAAGCGGCGCAGGATCATCGGGTCGATCGGCCAGGTCAGCGCCAGCTTGAGCAGGCGCACGCCCCCGGTGACACCAAGCTCGGCCAATGCCTGGCGGGTGTCGTGATAGGACTTGCCGGCGGTGACGATACCGAAACGGGCACCGGGTTCGTCGAGCAGGATACGATCAAGCCCGTTCACGCGGACATAGTCCTGCGCTGCGGGCAGGCCGATGTTGAAGGTGCGCGCCTCCTGCTCCATCGGCCCATAGGCGATGTGGAAGCCGGCATCGGGATGCGGGCCTTCGGGGTTGCGGATGTGGAAATTGGCGACATCGAACGCGACGCTGGCGGAACTGTCGACGACATCGGCCACCGTCTTGAAGCCGATATAGCGGCCGGACCAGCGCGACATCGCCCAGCCATGCAGGCCAAGCTCAAGCAAATCATGCACGTCGGCCGGCACGAGCACGGGGATGGAGCCGGCGATCAGCGCGGGTTCGCTCTGATGCGGCACGGTGGAGGATTTGCAGGCATGGTCGTCGCCGGCCATCAGCAGCACGCCGCCGGTGCGCGTGGTGCCTGCGTAATTGCCGTGGCGGAAGGCATCGCCGGCGCGATCGACGCCAGGGCCCTTGCCATACCAGTAGGCAAATACGCCGTCATAGCGCGCCGCCTGGAGCAGCGGCACCTGCTGCGAGCCCCAGATGGCGGTGGCCGCGATCTCCTCGTTCACCCCGGCGAGGAAATGAATATGGCTCTCCTCCAGATGCTTCTTGGCTTGCCACATCTGGATGTCGATCTGGCCGAGCGGCGAGCCGCGATAGCCGGAAATGAACCCGGCAGTATTCAGCCCGGCGGCAACGTCGAGCTTGCGCTGGAGCAGCGGCAGGCGGACCAGCGCCTGCGTGCCAGTGAGGAAGAACCGGTCGCTGTCGACCTGGTACTTATCCTCAAGCGTAACCGCCGAATGCTTCATTCGCGCCTCTCCGTTGCAGCCGACCCGAGTGCTATAGCCCGAGTACTATAGCCCGAGTACTATAGATTGTCTGTCTTGTTCGTCAGACAATAGCACGGCGACGCCAACAAGGCGCGCACGCTGTACCGCACGAATTTCTTCGATCAAGCCTCGGGCGCCAAAGCGAAGCCCACGAGGTCTGCACCCTCCTGGACCATATCGCCGACGGCGCAGCGGACGGCGGCGATCGTGCCGTCCATGGCGGCCCGGAGCGTCATCTCCATCTTCATCGCTTCCAACACGAGAAGCGGCTGCCCGCGCGTGACGACGTCGCCGACCTGGCACAGCACGCTGGAGATACGACCTGGAATGGGAGCCAGAACGTGATCCGCACCTGCGGCGGCAGCCTGCGGCGGCAGCAGCGGATCGACCCGTTCGAAGTCATGCGTGGCACCGTCGAGAACCACGGCCACCCGGCCGCCGCGAGCCACGACGGTAACGGGGCGTGTGATATCGCCGAAGCGGAGCAGTCCGCCAGTGCGCTCCACAGTATGTTGCCCGCCATCCCAGATGAGGTGCCAGGCGCCGGCGGGCCGAGGTTCCGCCCGCAGCATGATATCGGCGCCGCCGTTGCGCAGGATGATCGTCTGATAGCCCGGCAGATTGAGGCGCCACGCGTCACCGGCGCTCCATGGCGACACATCGCCGACCGGCGGTGCACGATCATGGATCACATGCAACGCGGCGGCGGCGACCGCCATGGCTGGCGGTGATGGTGCGGCCTCAAGCAGCGCGGGGTGCCGGCCAATGAAGCCGGTATCGAAATCGCCCGCGGCAAAGTCGGCATGCCCGGCGATCGCCGCAAGCAGAGCAAGATTTGTCTGCAAGCCGACGATCTCCGTCTGCATCAGCGCCGTCGTCAATTTGGCGATCGCGGCGGCCCGATCGGGGCCGTGAACGATCAGCTTGGCGATCATCGGGTCATAGTCCGGTGTGATCGTATCCCCCGTGCGCACGCCGGCATCAATGCGGGCGCCATCGGGCAGGCGGAGATGGGCTATGGTACCGACGGATGGCAGAAAATCACGAGCGGGGTCCTCGGCATAAAGCCGCACCTCGATCGCGTGGCCCGCAATGCCGAGTTCGTCCTGCAACAGTGGCAACCGTTCACCGGCGGCCACCCGGAATTGCCACTCCACCAGATCCTGTCCGGTGATCGCCTCGGTCACCGGATGCTCGACCTGGAGACGCGTGTTCATCTCCATGAAATGAAATTTCTCGGACTCGACGATGAACTCGACGGTGCCGGCGCCAACGTAACCGACTGCCTTCGCCGCCGCGATCGCCGCCGTGCCCATGGCGTCACGCATTGCCCGGGTCATCCCGGGGGCAGGCGCCTCCTCGATGATCTTCTGGTGGCGGCGCTGGATCGAGCAGTCGCGCTCGAAGAGGCTAACAGCGTTGCCGAAACTGTCCGCGAACACCTGGATTTCAATATGCCGAGGGCGTTGCAGATAGCGCTCGATCAACAGTCGATCATCACCGAAGGAGGACAGCGCTTCGCGCTTCGCACCGGCGATGGCCGAGGGCAATCCTGGGGCGCTTTCGACGATCCGCATCCCCTTCCCGCCTCCGCCGGCCGAGGCCTTGATCAGAACAGGGAAGCCGATGGCCGCGGCCGCGGCAACGAGCGTCGCCTCGTCTTGCGCATCATCGTGATACCCGGGTACGAGGGGGACACCCGCACGCTCCATCAGCGCCTTCGCAGCCGATTTTCCGCCCATGGCTCGAATAGCGGTTGGCGGTGGGCCGATGAAAACCACGCCCGCCGTTGCACAGGCTTCGGCGAATTCGGCATTCTCCGAAAGGAAACCATATCCCGGATGCAAAGCCTCGGCGCCAGAACGTCTGGCCGCATCCAGGATGGCGGCAGCGTTCAGATAGCTCTCCCGCGGTGCGGCAGGGCCGATGCGATACGCCGCATCGGCCATGGCAACGTGCAGGGCATTTGCGTCCGCATCCGAGTAGACGGCGACAGAGAAAATACCCATGCGACGGGCAGTGCGGATGATGCGGCAGGCGATCTCGCCGCGATTGGCGATGATAATTCGACGGAACATCCGGATCACATCCGGAACAGGCCGAAGCGGGTTGGCGGGATCGGCGCGTTCATCGCCGCCGCCAAGCCGAGCGCCAGAACGCGGCGGGTGTCGGCGGGATCGATGATGCCGTCATCCCACAGCCTGGCGCTCGCGTAGTATGGATGCCCCTGGGTTTCATATTGTGCCCGGATCGGCTTCTTGAAGGCCTCCTCCTCGGCAGCCGGCCAGGCTTCGCCACGCGCCTCCATCCCATCGCGCCGAATTGTGCCCAGCACGCTCGCCGCCTGCTCGCCGCCCATGACGGAGATGCGCGCGTTCGGCCACATCCACAAAAAGCGCGGCGAGTAGGCGCGGCCGCACATGCCATAGTTTCCGGCCCCGAAGCTGCCGCCAATAATGACGGTAAACTTCGGCACGGCCGCGGTCGCGACGGCGGTGACCATCTTCGCGCCGTCCTTGGCGATGCCGCCAGCCTCGTATTTGCGGCCGACCATGAAGCCGGTGATGTTCTGCAGGAACACCAGCGGGATGCCGCGCTGGGCGCAGAGTTCAATAAAGTGCGCGGCCTTCTGCGCGCTCTCACTGAACAGAATGCCATTATTGGCAACAATGCCGACGGGATGGCCCCAGATATGCGCAAACCCGGTGACGATCGTTGTGCCATAGAGCCGCTTGAATTCGTCGAACTCGCTGTCATCGACAATGCGTGCGATGATCTCCCGCACGTCATAGGGGTGGCGGCGATCGGCTGGAATGATGCCGTAGATCTCGGACGGGGCATGGTGCGGTGGCAGCGGTTTGCGCAGCACAACCGGCGATACCTTCACCGTGTTCAGGCTCGCAACAATAGCACGCGCGATGCCCAGGGCATGCGCGTCATTCTCCGCATAATGATCGGTTACGCCGGAGACGCGGCTATGCACGTCGGCGCCGCCAAGATCCTCTGCCGTCACGACTTCTCCGGTTGCGGCCTTCACCAATGGCGGGCCGGCGAGGAAGATCGTGCCCTGTCCCTTGACGATGACGCTCTCATCGGACATCGCGGGAACATAGGCCCCGCCCGCCGTGCAGGAGCCCATGACGACCGCGATCTGGGCAATCCTCGCCGCCGACATGTTCGCCTGATTGAAGAAAATCCGCCCGAAATGGTCACGATCGGGAAAGACTTCATCCTGGTTCGGCAGGTTCGCGCCGCCGGAATCCACAAGATAGATACACGGAAGACAATTCTGAGCGGCGATCTCCTGGGCGCGCAGATGCTTCTTGACCGTCATCGGATAGTAGGTGCCACCCTTCACCGTGGCGTCGTTACAGACGATCACGCATTCGCGGCCTGAAACGCGACCGATACCGGTGAGTATGCCCGCTGCCGGCACCTCATCACCGTACATGCCGTGCGCCGCAAACTGCGAGAGTTCAAGAAAAGGAGTCCCGGGATCAAGCAGTGCTTCGATGCGCTCGCGTGGCAACAGCTTGCCGCGGCCGACATGCCGCTTGCGTGCGACCTCGCCGCCACCCAGCGCGATGACGGCGGCGCGGGCGCGCATATCCGCGACGACCTCAGCCATGGCCGCCGCATTGACGCGAAAGCTCTCCGAGCGAGGGTCAACGTCGGTCGTGAGCCGCATCACGCGGTTTCCCGGAACAACTCGCGCCCGATCAGCATGCGTCGGATTTCGCTGGTGCCGGCGCCGATTTCATAGAGCTTGGCATCGCGCAGCAGCCGGCCAGTTGGATAGTCGTTGATGTAGCCGTTGCCGCCGAGTGTCTGGATTGCTTCGAGTGCCATCCAGGTGGCCTTTTCGGCCGCGAACAGAATAGCGCCAGCGGCATCCTTGCGGGTCGTGCGGCCACGATCGCACGCCGCGTTGACGGCATAGACATAGGCGCGCGCCGCGTTCATCACGGTGTACATATCGGCAAGCTTGCCCTGCATCAGTTGGAACTCACCGATCGCCTGGCCAAATTGTTTTCGTTCGTGAACATAAGGCAGCACAACATCCATGCAGGCCTGCATGATCCCAAGTGGGCCGCCAGCGAGCACTGCTCGCTCGTAGTCCAGCCCGCTCATCAGCACCGCGACGCCGCCATCGACGGCGCCCAGTACGTTCTCGACAGGAACTTCGCAGTCCACGAATACCAACTCACCGGTGTTGGAACCGCGCATGCCGAGCTTGTCGAGTTTTTGGGCGCAGGAGAAACCCTTGAACGATTTTTCGATGAGAAATGCCGAGATGCCGCGCGGCCCGGCATCGGCGTTGGTTTTCGCATAGACAACCAGCACATCAGCATCGGGGCCGTTGGTGATCCAGAACTTGGTCCCGTTCAGCACGTAACGATCGCCACGGAGATCGGCGCGCAACCGCATGGAGACCACGTCGGACCCTGCTCCCGGTTCGCTCATGGCGAGGGCGCCGACATGCTCTCCGCTGATCAGCTTGGGCAAGTACGCCGCCTTCTGCGCCTCAGTTCCGTTGCGCCGGATCTGGTTGACGCAAAGATTTGAGTGCGCGCCATACGATAGTCCAACGGAGGCCGACGCGCGGCTGATCTCCTCCATGGCGATGCAATGCGCCACATAACCCATGCCGGCACCGCCGTATTCGTCCTCGACGGTCAGCCCGAGCAAGCCGAGATCTCCGAATTTTCGCCAGAGATCGGCGGGGAATTCGTTGCTGCGATCGATCTCCGAGGCGCGCGGCGCGATTTCGGCGGCGGCGAAGCGGCGCACGCTGTCCCGGAGCATGTCGATCTCTTCGCCCAGTGCGAAATCCAGACCATAGTCGGTGCTGGACGTCATCTCCTCAGTCCCGCTTTGCGAATTCGGGATAGTCGTCCTCGCGGAATTCGCCAGGCTGCCGCTCTGCGCGGGCTTCCTCGGCGCGACGAAGCTCA
The DNA here is from genome assembly GCA_043744375.1 of Rhodospirillales bacterium. Taxonomy (GTDB): domain Bacteria; phylum Pseudomonadota; class Alphaproteobacteria; order Acetobacterales; family Acetobacteraceae; genus CAIYPH01. The sequence goes on from JAYTUU010000013.1 coordinate 8,520, forward strand.
ACGCGTCGGATCTTACCCGAAATGGTTTTCGGCAGGTCGGAGAACTCGATACGGCGGATCCGTTTGTAGGGTGCCAGGCGAACGCGCAGATGGCGGAAGATCGCCAGCGCGGTTTCCGCATTGGGGGCATGGCCCGCGGCGAGGCTGATATAGGCCTTGGGAACGGCCATCCGCATTGCATCGGGTGCCGGAACGACCGCCGCCTCCGCGACCGCTTCGTGCTCAATCAGAACACTTTCGAGTTCAAACGGTGAGATGCGATAGTCAGACGCCTTGAACACGTCATCGGCGCGGCCAACATAGGTCAGATAGCCATCCGCATCGCGCGAAGCGACGTCGCCGGTGCGGTACACCTCACCCGTAACCGGCTCAATGCTGCCATCGTCGTTCTGATAGCCGCGCATGAGTCCGGCCGGACGATCGTCGAGCGGGATGCACACGGCACCTTCGGTTGCGTCCTTGTCGTCAGTGTCCAGCAGCCGAATGCGATAGCCGGGCATCGGTACACCCATGGAGCCGGCCTTCACTTTCAGGCCCGGCGGATTGGCGATCTGCAAGGTTGTTTCGGTCTGCCCATACCCGTCACGGATCGTCAGGCCCCAAGCTGCATGAACCTGGTTGATCACCTCGGGGTTCAGCGGTTCACCGGCGCCAACGACCTCACGCAACGAAACCGCAAAAGACTTGAGATCCTCCTGGATGAACATCCGCCACACCGTCGGCGGCGCGCAGAGCGAGGTTACCTTCTGCTCGACGAGGGTTTGCAACAATGCCGGTGCATTGAAGCGTCCTTGATTGGCAATAAAGATTGCCGCACCCGCAATCCACGGCGCGAAAAAGCAACTCCACGCATGCTTTGCCCAACCGGGCGAGGAGATGTTCAGATGGATATCGCCCGGCCGAAGCCCGAGCCAATAGATAGTCGAAAGATGCCCGACCGGATAGCTACGATGACTGTGCAGAACGAGCTTCGGCTTCGCGGTGGTGCCCGATGTAAAGTAGAGCAGCATCGGATCATCGGCGTTGGTCGGCCCATCAGGCACAAACTCCGCAGATGCCAGCAGAAGGGAAGCGTAATCAATGCAGCCGGATGGCGCCCCACCGACCGTGATGCGTGGTACCGACGCCGGCAACGACGCCAGCTTCTCCGCATCCTCCGCCGCGGTCACAACGAAACGAACCCGCGCGCGCGCGACCCGTTCGGCGAGGTCGGCGGCAGTCAACAGCGTCGTCGCCGGCACGACGACCGCCCCGAGCTTCATGGTCGCCAGCATGACCTCCCAAAGCGGGGCGACATTGCCGAGCATCAGCAGGATGCGGTCACCGCGCTTGACGCCCAATGCGCGCAATCCGTTCGCCACCTGGTTCGAACGCGCCGCAAGCTCGGCGAAACTCAGCCGCGTGGCCCCCGTGCCGGTGATGATCAGGGCAGGGCTGTTGCATAGCTCGCCGCGCGCCAGTTCGGCATCGAACCAGTCGAGCGCCCAGTTGAACTGCGTCAGTTCGGGCCAACGGAATCCGGCATAGGCGGTGGCATAGTCCGTACGATGAGCGACCAAGAAGTCGCGGGCGGCCTTGAAGCTGGTTGCTGGCACGTCAGGCCACCTCGTCGCGGGCACGACCGGCGAGCCAGCGGAACACGACCGAGAAGTCACGCCCACCCTCGCCGGCGTCGTTGACCTCCTGGTACAGCCGCGCCGCATGCGCGCCGAGCGGCGTGGGGGCACCCACGCTTTCGGCCGCATCCTGTGCCAGCTTGAGATCCTTCAACATCAGGGCCGCAGCAAACCCGCCGGCGTAGTCGCGGTTGGAGGGCGCGGTCGGCACTGGGCCTGGGGCCGGGCAGTATGTCGTGAGCGCCCAGCTTTGCCCGGTCGAGGTGGAGGTGATGTCGAAGAGCTTCTGCCGATCCAGTCCAAGCTTATCGGCGAGCACGAACGCCTCGGACACGCCGAACATGGCGACGGCCAGCATCATGTTGTTGCATATCTTGGCCGCCTGCCCGGCTCCGGCAGCACCGGCGTGAATGATGTTCTTGCCCATACCCTGAAGCACCGGCGCAGCCGCAGCAAAGGCAGCCTCGCTGCCGCCACACATGAAGGTGAGCGTGCCAGCGACGGCGCCACCGGTGCCGCCCGAGACTGGCGCGTCGAGCATCTCCAGCCCAGCCTTGGCGGCTGCTGCCGCCACGCGCTGGGCGGTGGCAACGTCAATGGTCGAACTGTCGATCAGTATGGGCTTTCCCACCACATTGGCGAGCACCCCGTCGGCACCGAGATAGACAGCGGCAACATGCTTGCCGGCCGGCAGCATCGTGACGATGGCCTCGGCACCGGCGATGGCGGCGGTGATCGAGGCCGCACCGATGCCACCATTGGCAACATGGGCGGAAATGAGGTCCGCCGACAGATCAAAGCCAGTGACGTGGTGGCCGGCCTTCAGCAAATTGGCCGCCATCGGAAGGCCCATGTTGCCCAGGCCGATCAGGGAAATTTTCATGCCGTCTCCAGTAGTTTACGGGCGATAATGACCCGCATGATTTCGTTGGTACCTTCGAGGATGCGATGCACCCGGAGGTCACGCACGTAGCGCTCGACCTGGTAGTCCTTGATGTAGCCGTAGCCGCCATGCAGTTGCAGGGCCTCATCGCAGATGTGGTGGCACGCGTCGGTCGCAAACCGCTTTGCCATGGCGCAGAACTTGGTGGCATCGGGACTGCCGGCGTCGAGGGCGGCGGCGGCACGATGGACCATGAGCCGCGCCGCTTCCAGTTCCGTTGCCATGTCCGCGAGTTTGAACTGCAATGCCTGAAAATCAGCAAGCTTACGGCCGAAGGCGCGCCGCTCCTGCACATAAGCCAGCGCCGCATCGAGGCAGGCCTGCGCGCCGCCGAGCGAACAGGCGGCGATGTTGATACGGCCGCCATCAAGACCCATCATGGCAAAGCGGAAGCCCTCGCCCTCCAGCCCGAGACGGTTGCTGACGGGCACATCGCAGTCGGAGAAATTCACCAGCGCCGTCGGTTGGCTGTTCCAACCCATCTTGCGTTCCGGCTGCCCAAAGCTGAGCCCCTCGGCGCATTTCTCGACGACAACGCACGAAATCCCCTTCGGACCCGGATCACCGGTGCGCAACATCGTGACA
>JAYTUU010000014.1:0-11509 GCA_043744375.1 Rhodospirillales bacterium
GTGAATGCGGCGAGATCGCGGGGCTCACCGAAGGCCGTCCGTCCAGCCGCGAGCAGTCCGGGGTTCCAAGGGCCACTGGCCTTTGGCCGCCGGAGGCGCTCTTGCCGTCGCGGCAAACGCACGCCCTTCCGTTGGCCAACCTGCGAATCTCTGCTTTAGTCCAGCCGGAAGCCGCAGACGCGCACAAAAGCACCCCATCCCGGGCGCTCTGGCTGGGCGTATTGCCGCGCCTTGTCCTCCGACCATCCATAGGGCTTCTCCGCGCCGAACAGGTCGTCGCGCCGGCGTGCGGCGTAGGGGCGGGTGAGGTTGCGGCGGGCGTCGTATTCGGTGATGTCGGCGTCGAGGGTGCGATCGTCGTGGCGGTCGGTGTGGACGGTGGCGGCGAGGGGCAGGCGCGGGCTCAGGGCGCCGCCATGGGCGGGCCAGCCGATGCAGAGGCCGGCGACCGGGAAGACGTGGGCGGGGAGAGCGAGCACGTCGGCGACGGCTTCGGGGTGGTTGCGGATGGCGCTGATCGGGGTGGTCGCGAGGCCGGCGGCCTCGGCGGCGGTGATGAAGGCGGAGAGCACGATCCCGGCCTCGACGGCGGCGTTGAAGAAGGCGTCGAGGTGGTCGTTGACGAATTCCGGGCCGCGCAGGGTGTGGATGCGGCGCTGGCGGCGGTTGTTGCCGCAGAAGACGGCGAAGGCGGGGGATTTGGCGGCCCAGGGGTTGTCGGGCAGCAGGGCCGAGAGCGCGGCGCGCTGGGCAAGGTCGACGACGAAGACGATGTCGGCCTGTTGCAGGTCGCTCTTGCTCGGGGCGGACAAAGCGACGGCGGCGAGCAGGCGGAGGAGCGCGGGGTCGACGGGGTCGTCCCGGTAGCCGCGGATGGTGCGGTGGGCGGCCATGCCCGCGAGCGTCTCGGTGCCCTGGAGGTCGGCGGGGATGGTCAGGTTTTCACCGAACCGGGCTTGCAGGTGTGTGGCCAGCCGGTCGCGCGCGGTCTCGTCCATGGATGGTCTCCCTTCGGGCCCGTCAGGGTATCCAGATGGCGGCTTCGGAGAGTTGTTGCAAGCGGGGGCGCTGCGGTGGGGGCAGGCAGCCGGCGGCGTCGCGCTTGAGGACGCGCAGGCCGTCGAAGGCGGCGATCTGGTGGTAGCGCGACCAGGCGGCGGCGAAATTCTTGTCCGCGGCGGCGAGGAGGCTGACGTAGTTGGTGCCCTCGCGGGTATCGACGACGGCGATATCGGGGCAGTTGGCGATGAAGTCGAGCGCGACCCAGCGGCGGATCGGCCATTCCCTCGGCGCGCTGCCATCCTGTTTCGCCCGCCAGATCTCGCCCTTGAGCGCCCACATCGAGTCGAAGCGGCTGGCCCAGGTGACGCCGGTGTTGTTCACCACGGGAAAGCCCAAGGCGATCCATTCGGAGAAGGCGATGTAGGTTTTGGCTTTCTCCTTGCGGATCAGGCGTTCGAGTTTGACCTCGGTGGAGAGGGCGGGCTCGACGGCCGCTTCGAACCATGGCCGCAGGCGCTCATAGTCGGAAATGCCGAAGGTGATCAGCGCGCCGAGGACCAGCGGCACCGGCGCGAGGGCGCGGAGATGGGCGCGCGAGAAGCCTTTGAGGGCGGCGATCGGGTGGCGCGGGATGACGGCGGCGATCCACAACAGCAGAACGAGCACGGTGGCGGTGGTGGCGGGCAGGCGATGGTAGAACCAGTCCTTGCCCTGGAGCACGAAGACGATGGTGGCGGCGACGCCGAAGACGGTGAGGGTCAGCAGCAGATGGCGCTTGAACGGCGAGCTGCGGGCCAGTGTCGTCGCGCTTGACCAGCAGAGCAGGATGATGACGGCCTGGCCGCACAGCAGGGGCCAGCTTTTCATCAGGATGCGCAGATACGACGTGTCGGTTCCGCCATAGAGGGCCAGGGCGAGCGGGACGGCGTTTTCGAGGAAGGCGGGGCAGAAGACGAGCACGCTGAGGCCGTAGATGCCGACCGCGGCGAAGGCCGCGATGGGGGCGACCCGCAGCACGCGGCGGCCGCGCAACAAAGCGAGCACTTCGATGGCCAGGATTGCCAGCATGTAGGAGGGTTTGAACGCGCAGCCGAGGCCGGCCACGACGCCGGCAAGGAGGGCGTGCAGCCATGGTTCGCGCTCGCCGTCGAGTTCGCGCGCGTAGAGGCAGAGATAGGGCAGCACGGCACCGGCGAGCAGATGTTCGCGCTGGCCGAATTCGACGCCGGGCAGGGCGATGAGCACGCTGGCGATGGCGGCGAAGACCGGCAGGCGGTAGGTGAACAGGGAGGCGCGGCCATGCAGGAGCACGGCGGACCAGGCGCTGGTGGCGAACAGCAGCAGGGCGAAGAACGGGATGGCGATGAATTTCGGCGGCGCGTTGAGCCACGCGGCGAACCAGGTGGGGATGGCGTAGAGCCAGATGATCAGCGGCGGATTGACCTCCACGAGGTCCTCGTAGAGGCGTTGCCCGCCGAGCCACTTGCGCGCGACGTAGAGCAGCCAGGCGACGTCATCCTTTTGCGGGGAGCGCATGGCGGTGATCAGCACCAGGCTCGACACCAGCAGCAGGATGGTGAGCGCGATGAGGCTGGCGGTGGTTCCCTCGGACAGGCGGAAGCCACGCGCGGGTGGCGGCTGCATGGCTGGGTCGAGTCGCGTCGTGAGGGGGGCGAGGAAGGTCATTGATCCTGTCGGTATCACGCGCATGTGAGCGTTACAACAAAGTGAACGCATCGCCAACTCGTTGAAATGTTACAATTTGTTGCTCATGGCATCAGGCTGCTCCCCGACCGATCATGACACTTCGCAGACTAGCCGGGGGGCAAGGCGGCAATGGTGCGGAATGATGGCGAAATCAGGGCGCCGCGTGGGGTCACGGGGGTGAGGCCGCCGAGGAAATGTGTCAGAATAATTTCTATTATATCAACGTTGTAGCCGCCCTCCTGGATGATGGCACAGGGCAGGCTGGCCGCGCCGATCACGGTGCCGGCGCGGGCGAAGCCGTCGGCGGAGACTCCGAGGAAGCCCATAGGCAGCGGGATGGACGGTTTCGAGCGCGGCGCGGTCGGGGGACGGCGGGGGCGGGGCTGGAAAACCCGGGCGCGCTGCCGCAGTCTGCGGCGGTGTATCAAGTGGAGTTTCGCGATGTCCCTGCGCCTTGCCGTCGGCGGTTTCATGCATGAGAGCCATTCCTTCGCGCCGCGGCCGACGCGGTATGTGGATTTTCTGACCCCCGGCGGGTTTCCGCCGCTGGTGCGCGGGCAGCCGTTGTTCGCCGCGGTGCGCGGAACGAGCGTGCCGATCGCCGGCGCCATTCCGGTCGGCGAGGCGGCGGGGGCGACGCTGGTGCCGCTGGCCTGGGGGTTCGCCAACCCCGCCGGGCCGGTGGAGGACGAGGCGTTCGAGCGGATCGCGGCGATGATCTGTGCGGAGTTGTCGGCGGCACTGGATGGCGGGCCACTGGATGGCGTGTATCTGGACCTGCATGGCGCGGCGGTTTGTGTGAGCTTTCCGGACATGGAGGGCGAGTTGTTGCGCCGGGTGCGCGCCATCGTCGGCGAATTGCCGCTGACGATCAGCCTCGATCCGCACTGCAATCTGACGCGGCAGATGGTCGATCTCGTCGATGCGCTGGTGCCGTTCCAGACCTATCCGCATGTCGACATGAAGGAGGCCGGGGCGCAGGCGATGCGGCTGCTGCTGGCGCGGATCGCGCGCGGGGCGCCGTTGGCGCGGGCGTTCCGGCAGGTGAATTTCTTCCTGCCGTTGACGACGCAATGCACGCTGGTGGAGCCGATGGCGCCGGTGATGACGGAGCGGACGGCGCTGGCGGCGCGCAGCGGAGTCGATGAACTGGCGTTCTGTTTCGGCTTTCCCTATGCCGATTTTGCCGATTGCGGCGCGGCGCTGGCGGCGTATGCGGGGGATCAGGCGCAGGCGGACGCGGCGGCCGATGCGTTTCTCGCGTTCATCAATGCGCGCGAGGCGTCGTTCCTGCTCAACGTGGTGCCGGCCGAACAGGCGGTGCGCGCGGCGATGGGGATCGCGGCGACGGCGAAGAAGCCGGTGATCGTCGCCGATACCCAGGACAACCCTGGCGGCGGCGGCCATGGCGATACCACCGGGCTGCTGGCCGAGTTCATCCGCCAGGGGGCGACCGGGGTGGTGTTCGCGATGATCAACGACGATGAGAGCGCGGCGGCCTGTCATCAGGCGGGCGAGGGTGCGCGGGTTTCGCTGATGCTCGGCGGCAAGTCCGATGGCGCGCCGTTGCAGGTGATGGCGACGGTGCTGAAGCTGACGGACGGGAAGTTCACCGGGACCGGGCCGATGGCGAAGGGCAATCCGGCCGCCTTGGGCCCGTCCGCGTTGATCGAGGTGGCGGCGGGCATTCGCGTGATCGTGGTGAGCCGGAAGATCCAGGCGCTCGATCAGTCGCTGATCCGCCATGTCGGCATCGAGCCGTCGGACTGTGCGATCATCGCGCTGAAATCCTCGGTGCATTTCCGCGCCGATTTCCAGCCGCTGTCCGAGGCGGTGATCGTGGCGGCGGCACCGGGGCCGGTGGTGGCCGACCCGTCGGTGCTGCCGTTCAAGAACCTGCGCAAGGGGCTGCGGTTGCGGCCGATGGACAACAGGGTGGTCAGTTGAGCAGCACTTTCACGTAGCTGCCGGGCGCGTCTTCGAGGGCGGGGAGTTTGCCGTCGCCGGGGACGCGCGCCTTGGCCTGGCGCTTGTCGTGGGAGGTGATCCAGCGCTGCCAGTCCGGCCACCAGGAGCCGGCGATTTCGGTGGCGCCAGCGAGCCATTCCTCCGGCTCGGCGGGGAGTTCCGGATTGATCCAGTGGCTGTATTTGCCGCCGTCGGGCGGGTTGACGACGCCGGCGATGTGGCCGGAGGCGGCGAGGATGAAGCGGTTCTTGCCGCCGAGCAGTTGGGTGCCGCGATAGGTCGCGCGCCATGGCGCGATGTGGTCCTCCCGCGTCGAGAGGAAGTAGGCGGGGACTTTCACCCGCGAGAGGTCGATCGGGGTGCCGGCCAGCGTGATGCCGCCGGGCTCGGCGAGCTTGTTGTCCTGGTACATGTTGCGCAGATAGAAGGAATGCATGCGCGCGGGCATACGGGTGGAATCGCTGTTCCAGTACAGCAGGTCGAACGGGAACGGGTCGTTGCCGAGCAGATAGTTGTTCACCACGAAAGACCAGATGAGGTCGTTGGCGCGCAGCATGTTGAAGGTGGTGGACATCTCGCTGCCTTCGAGATAGCCGCGCTTGTTCATCTTGTCTTCGAGCATCTTGATTTGCTCTTCGTCGATAAACACGTTCAACTCGCCAGACTCGCGGAAATCCATCAGGGTGACGAAGAAGGTTGCCGTCTTGATGCGGTCATCGCCATTCGCTTCCATCCAGGCGAGGGTGGAGCTTAGCAGGGTGCCGCCGAGACAGTAGCCGATGGCGTTGATGGCGCTTTCGCCGGTGGCGGCCTCGATGGCGGTGAGGGCGTCGAGAATGCCCTCCTTCATGTAGTCCTCGAAGTTCTTCTCGCTGAGCTTCTCGTCGGGGTTGACCCAACTCACGATGAACACCGTATGCCCCTGGGCGGTCGCCCATCTGACAAAACTGTTCCGCGGGCGGAGGTCGAGGATGTAGAACTTGTTGATCCAGGGCGGGATGACGAGCAGCGGGCGCTTGAGCACCTTGTCGGTGGTGGGGGTGTACTGGACGAGCTGCATCAGGTCGTTCTGGTAGACCACCTTGCCGGGCGTGACCGCGATGTTGTCGCCGATGCGGAAGGCATCGGTGTCGGTCATCTTGATGCGCAGGTCGCCCTTGCCGCGTTCGAGGTCGGCGAGGAGGTTGTTGAGGCCCTTGATGAGGTTCTCGCCGCCCGATTCGGCGGTTTTGCGCAGGACTTCGGGGTTGGTGAGGAGGAAGTTGCTGGGGCTCATCGCGTCGACGAACTGGCGCGAGTAGAAATCGACCTTCTGGGCGGTCAGGGCGTCCAGCCCGTCCACCTTGGTCACCACGTCCTGCACGTAGCGGGCGGAGAGCAGGTAGGACTGCTTGATGAAGTCGAACACCTCGTTGTCTTTCCAGGCATCGTCCTTGAAGCGGCGATCCTTCGGGTCGGCCTGGATGACCGGGTCCGTGTCCATGCCGACCATGCGCCGGGCGGTGTTCTGCCAGAGCGACATGTAGTCCTGCCAGAAGCCCATCTGCGCCTGGACCATCTTGGTCGGGTTGGCCATCAGGCGCGCCGTCATCTCCATGAAGGCGTTGCCGATGTTGAAGGGGTCGGGGTTGGCCGGGCCACTCTCCGATTGCCGCTTCAGCCACTCGCCGACGATACGCTGCGACCGCTCGGCGATATCGGCCATGGAGCGGCCGAGTTCGGCGGGGTCGGGCATCTTGAACGGCACTGCCTCGGGGGCGGGCGGCTTCGGCGTCGTCGGGTCGGCCATTCTGGTGTCCTTTCCGTGGGAGGCGCGGCACTGCTACACAGGCCCCAGGATATGCGGCAAATCATCTGCGCCACATCATATTCGTGTGGCACATGGCGGGAGCGGTTCCGAACCGATGAGACGCGCAAGTGCGAGGGGTGTTACAAGCCCGCCCGGTGATGTTCAAGTCCGGGGGGTTCAAGTCCGGGGGGGTCAGGTGCGCCGTGCCGCCGTGCCGCTGGCGGCCGGGCTGCTGGTGCTCGCCGGATGCGCCACCAGCGGGGGCGATCCGGTCGCGTGGTGGCATCAGATGCAGGGCGGGCGGATCGCCGAGGCGCGGCCGGAGCCGCCACGGGCCGATGCGCCGTATCCGAGCCTGGCGACGGTGCCGGCGCGGCCGACGGTTGACGACGCGGCGGTGCGTGGGCGGATTGCCAGCGGGCTGGTGGCGGATCGGGCGAACGCGGCCTATGCGGCTGGCACGCGACTGCCGCCGTTGCCGATCACCGCACCGCCACCGCGAGCCCCCCTGCCCGCCCCCGGCGCGGCGATGAGCGCGGCCCTCGACGCCAGTTCCACGCCCACGCCGCCGCCAGCCGCGCCGCCGCCAGCCACGGCACCACGAGGGGCGCCCGTCGGCAAGGTGGCAGCGACACCGCTGGCCACGCCGGTGGTGGCGGATGCGCCAATCCCGGTCATTCCCGATCGGCCGCCGGCGCCGCCAAGCCTGCCCGGTGTCGCCAAGGCGACGGCCCCTGCCCCGGCGCCCGTGGTGCCGCCGGTTGCCGTGGTATCGGCCGGATTGCCACCTGGCGCACCCGTTGCGGTCGCTTTCGCCGCCGGGTCCGCGACGCTGGAGGGGCCTGCGCGTGCCCAGCTTGCGGCGTTGGCGGCGCGGCGTGGGACGGCCGGGATCGCCGTCGCAGGGTTTGGCGATGCCGGTTCGAGCGATCCGTCCGAGCAATCCGCGGTGATGACGTTGGCCTGGGCGCGCGCGCAGGCGATTGCGACGGCGCTGCAGGCGGCCGGGGTGCCGGTGGCGGCGTTGCGGGTCAGCGCCGCGGCATCCGGGCGCGGCGGGATTGCGGCGATTGCGGAATAATCCCGTCATCGGCCGTGCGAAGCTTTGCGGGACTCGTGGGGCGCGATTGTCTAGAAGCGCGCTTTGCCTGAGAACAGCGTTCCACTCGATCATCAGCCAGGTCTATTCATGAGCATGTTTGCCGTCCCCAATGCCCCGCCCTGCCCTTTCTCGGAGAACGCGCCATGACCCGTCCGCTTTCGATCGGTCTCGCCGGTCTTGGCACCGTGGGCGGCGGGGTGCTGACCGTGCTGCGCGACAATGCCGCGTTGATTGCGGCCCGGGCCGGCCGTCCCATTGCCATTACCGCCGTGTCGGCGCGCGATCGGGGGCGCGACCGCGGTGTGCCGCTTGGCGGGCTGCGTTGGTATGACGACCCGGTGGCGCTGGCCGCCGATGCGGGCGTCGATGTCGTCGTCGAGGCGATCGGCGGTTCCGAGGGGCCGGCGCGGGCGCTGGTCGAGGCGGCGTTGGCGGCCGGCAAGCCGGTGGTGACCGCGAACAAGGCGTTGCTGGCGGTGCATGGGGCGGCCTTGGCGGCGGCGGCGGCGGCGGCGCGGGTGCCGCTGGCGTTCGAGGCGGCGGTGGCCGGCGGCATTCCCGCCATCAAGGCTTTGCGCGAGGGCTTGGCGGCCAATCGGATCACCCGGGTCGCTGGGATTCTGAATGGCACCTGCAACTATATCCTGACCGTCATGCGCGAGCGCGGGCGGGAGTTCGCCGACGTGCTGGCCGACGCGCAGAAGCTTGGCTATGCCGAGGCGGACCCGGCGTTCGACGTCGATGGCATCGATGCCGCGCACAAGCTGGCCATTCTCGCCGCGCTGGCGTTTGGCCGCCCAGTGGCATTCGACGAGTTGTATGTCGAGGGCATTCGCAACGTCTCCGCACTCGACATCGCGTTCGCGACCGAGCTTGGCTATCGCATCAAGCTGCTCGGCATCGCCCGGCGGGTGGAGGCCGGCATCGAGGCGCGCGTGCATCCGTGCATGGTGCCCGAGGCGGCGCCGATTGCGCGGGTGGATGGGGTGTTCAACGCGGTGGTCGCGGAGGGCGATTTCGTCGGCCGGGTGATGCTCGAAGGCCGCGGCGCCGGGGCCGGGCCGACGGCGAGTGCCGTGGTGGCCGACCTGATCGACATCGCGCGCGGCCGGCATACGCCGGTCTGGGGCGTCGGGTCGGCCGATCTTTCGCACGCGCCGGCGGTGCCGATGTCGGCCCATGTCGGGGCCTATTATCTGCGGCTGATGGTGGTCGATCGGCCCGGCGTGATCGCCGATGTGACCGCGGTGCTGCGCGATGTCGGCGTGTCGCTCGAAAGCATGATCCAGCGCGGGCGGTCGCCGGGCGAGGCGGTGCCGGTGGTGCTGGTGACGCATGAGACCAGCGAGGCGGCGATGCGCACGGCGCTGGCGCGGATCGCGGCGCTGGACGCGGTGATGGAGCCGCCCGCATTAATTCGTATCGAACCCGCCTGAGGGAGAAACCCACATGGACAGCCGCGAAGAACAGGTTACCGACCGCAACCTGGCACTCGAACTGGTGCGCGTCACCGAGGCCGCCGCCCTGGCGGCAAGCCACTGGATGGGGCTGGGCAAGAAGAACGAGGCCGATGGCGCCGCCGTTACCGCCATGCGCAAGGCGTTCGACACGGTGGCGATTTCCGGCACCGTAGTGATCGGCGAGGGCGAGATGGACGAGGCGCCGATGCTGTTTATCGGCGAGCGCGTGGGGGCCGGCGGGCCGGCGATGGACATTGCGGTTGACCCGCTCGAAGGCACCACGCTGACGGCCAAGGGCGGGCCGAACGCCATGGCGGTGGTGGCGCTGGCCGAGCATGGCAACTTCCTCCATGCGCCGGACATCTACATGCAGAAGATCGCCGTCGGCGGCGGGCTGCCGGACGGGGTGGTGGATATCGATGCGACGGTGGCGGTGAACCTGCGCAACCTCGCGCGGGCCAAGAAATGCGAGGTGTCCGACCTCGTCGCCTGCATGCTCGATCGCGATCGCCACAAGGAACTGATCGCCAAGACCCGCGAGGCGGGCGCGCGCATCATGCTGCTCAGCGACGGCGATGTCGCGGGCGTGCTGGCGACGTCGCAGCCGGAGGCGGGGGTGGATATCTACATGGGCTCCGGCGGGGCGCCCGAGGGCGTGCTGGCGGCGGCGGCGTTGCGCTGCATCGGCGGGCAGATGCAGGGGCGGCTGATGTTCGAGGATGACAGCCAAATTCAGCGCGCCCGCGAAATGGGGCTGACCGATCCGCATCAGTCATTCACCGTCGAGCAGATGGCGAAGGGCGACGTGATGTTCGCCGCGACCGGGGTGACCTCCGGCGCCTGGCTGCGCGGCGTGCGGCGTTTCGGCCATGGCGCAATGACGCATTCGGTGGTGATGCGCAGCAAGTCCGGCACGGTGCGCTACATCGAGGCGCATCACAACTTCCAGACCAAGACCTGGGTCGCCCGGTGAGGTGACAGATCCGCTTCCCGCCGCCGCCGCGCTCGGGGTTGCCAGCAGCCTGACCCGGCGGCGCTGGGTGTGGCGGGTGGCGCCGGGTGAGGGGGTGGAGCGGACGGGCATGGGTATTGCCCAGCGCCTTGGCGTGCCCGAAATCCTTGGCCGCATGCTGGCCGGGCGGGGCATCGGGATTGACGGCGCGAGCGACTTCCTGGAACCGACGTTGCGCGCGCTGATGCCCGATCCCAGCGTGCTCGTGGACATGGACGTGGCCGCGGACCGGTTGGCGGAGGCGGTTCACCGGGCCGAAACCGTGGCGGTGTTCGGCGACTACGACGTCGATGGCGCCAGCAGCGGCGCGCTGATGGCGGGCTTCCTGCGCGGACTCGGCTGCACGGTGATTTCCTACGTGCCGGACCGGCTGAGCGAAGGCTACGGGCCGAACGCGCCGGCGATGCGCGGCCTTGCGGCCCGGGGTGCCACGCTGATCGTGTGTGTCGATTGCGGCACGGCGGCGGGTGAGGCGCTGGCGGCGGTGCGTGGGTTGGCCGATGTGGTCGTGGTCGATCATCACAAGGCCGAGGGGCAGCCGCCCGCGATCGTCGCCACCGTCAATCCCAATCGGCTCGACTGCACGTCCGGCCTGGGGATGCTGTGCGCGGCGGCGGTGGCGTTCCTGGTGGCGGTGGCGACCGTGCGGGCGCTGCGCCGGCAGGACTGGTTCGCGGGGCGCCGCGAGCCGGATATGCTCGGGCTGCTCGACCTCGTGGCGCTGGCGACGGTGTGCGACGTGATGCCGTTGACCGGCCTCAACCGCGCATTGGTGACGCAGGGGCTGAAGGTGATGGCGCGGCGCGAGCGGCCGGGGATTGCGGCGCTACTGGACGTGGCGATGGTGAAAGATCGCCCGAGCGCGATGTCGCTGGGCTTCGCGCTCGGGCCGCGCATCAACGCGGCCGGGCGCATCAGCGAGGCCGATCTGGGGTTGCGGCTGCTGCTGTGCGACGATCTGGTGGACGCCCGCGGCTTGGCGGCGACGCTGGACGCGGTGAACCGTCAGCGCCAGGCGGTCGAAGCCGACATGCTCGACGCGGCGCTGCTGGCGGCAGAGCAGCAGATCGCGGCCGGGCACGCGACCGTGCTGGTCAGCGGCGCGCAGTGGCATCCGGGGGTGGTCGGCATCGTCGCCGGGCGGATCAAGGAGCGCTTCAACCGCCCGGCCTGCGTGGCGGGGATTGCGGACGGCATGGCCAAGGGCTCCGGCCGGTCGGTGAACGGGCTCGACCTCGGCGCGGTGGTGATCGCGGCGCGGCAGCTCGGCATCCTCAGCACGGGCGGCGGCCATGCGATGGCGGCCGGGTTCTCGCTGGCCGAGGGGCGGCTGGCCGATTTCCATGCGCTGCTCGATGACCGTCTGGCGGCCGCCGCGGATTTGCCGGGGGCGGCCGATCTGCTGGTGGAAGGCAGCGTCGCGGTGCCCGGCTGCACCGTCGAACTGGCGCAGCAGATCAGCAAGCTCG